>JBBQXP010000003.1:0-65415 GCA_038209555.1 Gaiellales bacterium | reverse complement strand
ACCTGGCGCTGGCCGCCTTGGCCGCCGTGGCGGCTGCGTTCCTGGTCGAGCGGGTGCAAAGCTGGAGGCGCGCAGTGGTCGCGGCCGCTTTGGTCGTCCTCGTCGCGGCCGACCTGACCGTGTTTCCGCTCCACTCGAGCGCGGCCGATCCGGACAACGAGTCCTACGCGCTTCTCGACCGCTCTCCCCCGGGGCGCGTGCTCGAGCTGCCGATTCTGGAGCGGGGCTCGGGGCAGCTGGCGAGCGTCTACCTCTACTACGGCATGCAGGCGCCCCGGGAACGGCCTGTCGGCTACGCCGCGGCCCCGCCGAAAGGAGCACGCGACTTCGTGGAGCGGTTCAACCGGCTCGACTGCGGGATCTGGCTCCCCGGGGACGAGGCCGAGCTAGCACGCCTCGGGATCCGCTACCTCATCCTGCACCGCGGCCTCTACCGGTTCACGGGGCAGGAAACGGCCGAATCGTTCGCATCGCGAGCCCTGGCGCGGCGATTGGGCACTCTGCGCGTGCTTCCGTCCGTGGGCAGAGCAGGTCCCGTCTTGAAGCTCAACACGATGCGCCCGTACTTCTGCGACGGGTGGAGTGCCGACCGAAAGCTGAAGGAGACCGAGGGCGGCGCCTGGATCTACGGGTCCGGACGGCTTTCGGTGGAGCTTTCCGGCCCTGCGGAAATCTTCGTGGACGGCCGCCCCGGTGGCCGAGGCACGAGGCTTCGTGGCGAGCAGTGGCACTCGGTCCTCGTCCGCGGAGCTGCCGGGCTCCGCCTCACGCGGCTGGCGATAAGCTGAGCATTCCAGGGAGTCCGTCGAGAGGGAGCACCGGGATGAGCCAGACAGTCACGCACGAGGGAAAGCTGCTCGAGAACTTCGTCGGGGGTCGCGGCGTCGCGGTCGAGACCGACGAGATCCTCGACGTGCTCGACCCCGCGAACGGTGAGGTGCTGGCCCGCGTCCCGCTGTCGACCACGGCCGACGTCGACCGCGCCGTCCAGGCGGCCGCCTCCGCGTACGAGACCTGGCGCGACGTGCCCGTCATGGAGCGCGCACGGCTCATGTTCCGCGTCCAGCAGCTCTGCGAGGAGCACCTGGACGAGCTCGGGGAGCTGGTCGTCCGCGAGAACGGCAAGTCGATCGGCGAGGGGAAGGGTGAGGTGCGCCGCGGCATCGACGTGGTCGAGTTCGCCGCCGGCATGCCGACCCTCATGCTGGGCGGCGCGCTCGAGCAGGTGAGCCGCGGGATCGACACGGAGCTCTTCCGGCATCCGCTCGGCGTCGTCGCTGCGATCACGCCGTTCAACTTCCCCTTCATGGTGCCGATGTGGACGGCTCCGATCGCGATTGCGGCCGGGAACACCTACATCCTGAAGCCGTCGCAGCGCACACCGCTCTGTGCGCTGCGAATCGCCGAGCTCTTCCAGGAGGCAGGCAGCCCCGACGGTGTCTTCAACGTCGTCCACGGGGCCGCCGACGCCGTGAACGCGATCTGTGACCATCCTGAGATCCGGGCCGTGTCGTTCGTCGGCTCGGCGCCCGTCGCGAAGCACGTCTATGTGCGCTCGGCACAGGCCGGCAAGCGCGTCCAGGCCCTTGCCGGCGCCAAGAACCACATCGTGGTGATGCCGGACGCCGATCTCGATCTCGCGGCACCGGGGCTCTTCTCCTCGGCGATGGCGAACGCGGGGCAAAGGTGCCTCGCGGGGTCGGTCGGCGTCTCGGTGGGCGGGATCGGTGACGAGCTCGCCGCGCGGCTCGAGGCGATCGCGAAGGCCTCGCCGATCGGGAGCGGGCTGGATCCGGAGAACACGATCACGCCCGTGACGACCGCCGACGCCAGGAACCGGATCGCCGGCTACATCGACCTCGGGGTCGAGGAGGGCGCACGGCTCCTCGTCGACGGCCGCTTCGAGTCGGACAACGGCGGCTTCTTCCTTGGGCCGACGATCCTGGACGACGTTCGCCCGGACATGAAGGTGGCCCAGGAAGAGATCTTCGGCCCGGTGCTCTCGCTCGAGCGGGTCGACTCTCTCGATGACGCTCTCGAGGTGATCCGGAAGAACGAGTTCGGGAACGCGACCGCAATCTTCACCCGAAGCGGCGGCGTCGCCCGCGAGTTCCGACGCAAGGTCACCGCGGGCATGGTCGGGATCAACATCCCGGTGCCGGCCGCGATGGCGTTCTTCCCGTTCGCGGGATGGAAGGGCTCTTTCTTCGGCGACCTGCACGCTACGGGCATGGACGGCGTTCACTTCTTCACCGAGTCGAAGGTCGTCACGACCCGTTGGCCTTAGCCACCGAAAAAGCTTCGCCTTGTCGGCGGGGATTAACTGGTCGCATCGCTGCGCTCGCGAGGACTTGGCTCTAGCCGACGGGGGCGACGGCGAACGAGTTCACGCGGCCGACCGCGCGTACGTTCTCCACTCGTGGTCGGTGCAGTCGGAGCTCGACCCGGTCGCCGTGGCGGGCGGCGAGGGCAGCCGCTTCTGGGACTACGATGGGAAGCGGTATCTCGACTTCGGCTCTCAGTCGGTCAGCCTGAACGTCGGGCACCAGCATCCGCGGCTCGTGGCCGCGATCAGGGAGCAGGCTGAGCGGCTCTGCACGATCAGCCCGAAGTTCGCGAACGATGCTCGCAGCGAGCTCGCGCGACTCATAGCCGAGGTGACGCCGGGCGACCTGACGCGAACCTTCTTCACGAACGGGGGTGCCGAGGCGAACGAGAGCGCGATCAAGCTTGCGCGTTGGTACACGGGGCGTCAAAAGATCGTGGCGCGCTATCGCTCCTACCACGGCGCGACCGCGGGAGCCGCCTCCCTGACCGGCGACTCTCGGCGCTGGCCCGCCGAGCCGGGGATCCCGGGGGTCGTCCGGCTCTTGGACCCGTACGAGTACCGCTGTCCTGCCGGCCACCCGGATCCGTGCCCGGTCTGCTCGGGCGCACCCCACCTCAAAGAGGTGCTCTCGCACGAGAACCCCGAGACCGTCGCCGCGGTCGTCCTCGAGACGGTCACGGGCGCGAACGGCGTCATCGTGCCACCGGACGGCTACCTGCGCTCGATCCGCGAGGTGTGCGACCGCCACGGCATCCTGCTCGTCCTCGACGAGGTGATGGCCGGCTTCGGCCGCACCGGAAGGTGGTTCGCCTGCGAGCACTGGGACGTCGTCCCGGACATCCTCACGCTCGCCAAGGGGATCAACTCGGGCTATGTGCCGCTCGGGGCCATGGTCATCTCGGAGCGACTCTCGAGCTGGATCTGGGACCGGCCCTTCGACACCGGTCTGACGACGAGCGGCCATCCGCTCGCCTGTGCTTCAGGTTTGGCATCGATCGAGACGCTCCGCGACGAGGGTCTCGTCGAGAACGCCGCGGCTCTCGGGGAGGCCCTGGGACCGGAGCTCCATGGGCTTGCGGAACGCCACGACTGCGTCGGCGACGTCCGTGGTCTCGGCCTCCTGTGGGGGCTCGAGCTCGTGTCGGACCGAGGGAGCCGAGAGCCGCTGGATGCAAGGCCCATCGCCAAGGAAGCGCTCGCCCGCGGGCTCCATCTCTTCGTGCGGGGCAACGTCGTCTTGGTCGCCCCACCGCTCGTGATTTCCCGGGAAGACCTCGCCGAGGGGCTTGCGCTCCTCGACGAGGTCCTCGACCGGGACTACCTGTAGCGGTAGACGATCCGCCCGCGGGTGAGGTCGTACGGCGAGACCTCGATCTTCACACGATCACCGGGAAACACCTTGATGCGATAGCGCCGCATCTTCCCGGCCGTGTAGCCGAGCGTCTCGTGGCCGTTGTCGAGGGCCACGCGGAACATCCTGTTCCGCAAGGCCTCTACGACCTCGCCCTCGAGTTCGATTTTCTCTTCCTTGGGAGGAATGACGTCTCCTAGCCAGCGACCTCAGTCACGTTCGTTGCCTCGGGGCCCTTCTGACCCTCGCGCTCCTCGAACTCGACCTTGGCGCCTTCCGCTAGCGACTTGAAGCCGTCGCCGGCGATGTTGGAGTGGTGAACGAAGAGATCCTTTCCACCACCCTCGGGGGCGATGAAGCCGAAGCCCTTCGCATCGTTGAACCACTTGACGGTTCCGGTTGCCATTAACTCACCTCCTTGCCATTTCACGAACGGGCAAAGGAAGTGCATGGCACCACTTGTACTCGCTCTATTCGCTTTCCAGTGTAGCGGAGCAATGGTATCGGCGTTCTAGCGCGGCTCGGAACGCCGCACCAGGACTGCGATGAGGCCCAATGCCGCGAGGGCCCCGCCGATACCGAGCGCCTGCACCAGGAGGCCGCGCGGGAGGGGCTCGAGGGCCGCCGCCAGCACGAGGCCGGCAAATACGACGGCCGCGAGAGCCCCGACGGCGAGGAAAAGGACGCGGCGGACGACGACGCCTGGCGCCGGTTGAATCCCGGGGGAGAGCTCGAGGGACCAGTAGGCAAGCTCGGCTGTCAGGAAAAAGAGCGCGGCATAGAGGGTCGCCGAGAGGTCGATGTCGACCCCACGGCTAGCGAGCGCGGCCGCGTAGGAGCCTGCGAGGCAGGCGAGGCCGAGCGGAACACCGGGGGAAAAACGCAAGGCCAGGGAGAGAACGAGCACTCCCAGGCCAGCAGCGGCCGTGCCTGCGATTGCGCCTTCCCAGCGCGCGGAGAGAAGCCACGCGTCGATTGCCAGCACCGCGCCGACGGCGACCGAACCCGCCGCGACGATCAGGCGCGGACGGCTCGTGCGGAGCGCCGGAATCGTCTCACCTCCTCGACCGCCTGCTCGAGCGGCTCTCCGTCACGCCACTCGGCGACCGCCACCCCCAGCTGCTGGTACTCGTGCCGGAGCACTTCGCGCCGGAGCGCCCAGACCCGGCGGGAGAGCCGCTCGAGGCGGTCCCGCGCGGGCGGCAGGAAGGGAAGGGGTGACACGTCCACGATCGCAAGGTCGAATCCGCGCGCCCGCAGGTCGAGCAAAGCGCCGATGGTGCGCTCGTCGAGAAGTGGGGTGAGACCGATCACGAGCGCCTGAGGCGGCAGCGTGCGCGGCGGGATCACGTCGGCTCCCTTCCAGGCGTAGCTGAGCGCGATGTCCGTGTCGAGGAGTGCGTCGACGATCCGGTAGAGCTGCACCGAGCCCATTGAGGGCTCGAGCCAGCGGAGGACGCCGCCGAAGCTCACGAGGCCGACCCGGTCGCTTCGCCGCAGGTAGCGCGCCGCCAGAGCACCGGCTGCGCGCACCGCCAGGTCGAGCGTGCCGGTGGCGCCATGACGCGCCTCCGCGAAGCTGTCCAGGAAGATGATCACGTCGGTGTTCCGCTCGGGGTGCGACTCGTTCACCCAGAGACCGGGACGGCGGGCGCTGGCGCGCCAGTTGATCCGGCGAACGCGATCCCCCGGGACGAACGGCCGGATGTCGGCGAACTCGATCCCGTCACCCTTCGCTCGGGCCACCTCGTTCCCCGCCGTCGCCTGCGTCTCTGCGGGGGCCAGGAGGGAGCGTACGGTTTCCTCGCGGGGGTAGACCCGGAGGGGGCGGCGCAGGTCGAGTCTCTCGTCGTAGGCACGCAAGCCGAAGCGATCGCGAGCCCTGAGCTGGAGATCGCCAACGGAATACCCGCCCCAGCGCTTGCAGTCGAGCGTGATTGCAACCCGCGCGGGCTCCCCGGCTCGAACGTGCAAGGCGAGCGCGCGGGAGCCGCTTGCGAGGCCCGCCGGCAACGGGAGCAGCAACTCGAGCGGTTGGAGGGCGAGGTCGCTCTCGATCTCGATCGACGCATCCACCCGCTCACCCTGGAGAGCTCGCTCACGGTCGAGCTCGTACCGGACATCGAGCTCGGGGCGGCGGGCGAGCCCGATTCCGAGAGCCAGCCAGGCCGCGAAAGGTGCCGCAAGGGCGGCCAGCTCGGGCCGCCCGAGGACGAGAGCCGCAAGCAGCCCGGCGGCGGTCAGGAGAACGTAAGCGCGCAGCTTCGGCGTTGCGCTCGAGGTCACTCAACCATCTATCGGCTGGAGGTCCTCGGCCGCCGGGGTGGGGACCGCTTCGAGGCACTCCCGCACGACGTCCTCCTGGCGCACGCGCTGCACCCACACCTCGGGACGCAGCGTGAGCCGGTGCGCGAGCGCCGACGGCGCCACCTCCTTCACGTCTTCCGGCGTCACGTAGTCCCGGCAGCGCAGCGCAGCGCGGCAGCGCGAGAGCTTGAGGACGGCGAGCGTGCCGCGCGGGCTTGCTCCCACCTGGACACGCGGGTTCGCGCGCGTGGCGCTCACGAGGTCGACGATGTAGAGACCGATGCTCTCGGCGACGTGGACGTCCTCGACAGCCGCCTGCAGCGCCAGCAGGCTGGGACCGTCGACGAGGCCCTCGAGCTCGATCTCGTCGGAACGCCGCTCGCGCCGGCGCTCGAGCATCTCCCACTCGTCCGCCCGGTCGGGATAGCCGACCTCGATCCGGAGCAGGAAACGGTCGAGTTGGGCCTCGGGGAGCGGATACGTTCCCTCGTACTCGATCGGGTTCTGCGTCGCCAGGACGAGGAAGGGCCTCGCGAGCGCGTGCGTGGTGCCGTCGATCGTGACCTGGCGCTCCTGCATTGCCTCGAGGAGCGCAGCCTGCGTCTTCGGTGGAGCGCGGTTGATCTCGTCTGCGAGGAGGAGGTTCGTGAAGATCGGGCCGGGCCGAAACTCGAAGTCACCCGCTCGCTGGTCGTAGATGGACGAGCCCGTGATGTCCGACGGCATCAGGTCTGGTGTGAACTGGATGCGGGAGAAGCCCAGGCTCGCGACCTGTGCGAAGGAGCGCGCGATGAGCGTCTTGGCGAGGCCCGGAAAGTCTTCGATCAGGACGTGGCCGTCCGCGAGTATGCCAAGCAGGACGAGCTCGAGTGCCTCGCGCTTTCCGACGACGGCGCGCTCGACCTCGTCGAGGAGGCGCTCGGAGGTGCGGGCGACCTCCTCGAGCGGCGTCACAACGTCTCCAGCCGGGCGACGATCGCCTCGATCTCGTGGACTTCCAGCCGGGGTCCTCTCCGCTCGTCGGGCAGTTCTCGATCCGGCCTGAGGAGCGCCCAGGCCTCGTCTCCGAGCAGTCGGTGTGCGTGCCCGTCGTCGGCATCGAGTGCGACCCCATGTCGGACGGCGAGCCGGTGCGCGGCGATCCGACGGAAGAGCGGTCGGAGCCGACGGTGGAGATCCAGTGGGTTCGCGGCTCCCTGAACGACGTCGTGCTCTATGCGCTCGAGCTCACGGAGACGCGATGAACGGGGTCGCCGCGCCCGAAGCGCTCGCTCGAAGGCCATCGAGCCGGGTGGCAGGCCCCGGAGTGCCCACCACGCGAGCACCGAGAGGCCGAGCGCCTCGACCACGAGCAGCCCGACGGCCAAACCCGTGGTCACTGCGCCGTCCGCAGGTTGCCGCGGATGGCGAGGAGGCACTCAATCGCCTCGTCCTTCGCGTCTGCGCTGACGTCGTGCCGACTGAACTTGGCACGCTCGAAGAGGTCGGTGAGCCTGCCCACCGGCTGGGCGCCGGCCTGCAGGTCGAGGAGCACTCGCCGGAGGTACTCGAGCGGCGTCTCGAACGGCTTTCGCGCCAGGCCTGCCCGGCCGAGCCCGCGCTCCATTCGCGCGTACGCCGCGATCACCGCGCGGCGCGGGTCGCTCTCGGAGCGAAGGTCGTCGATGCTCTCGTCCACGAGCATCGCAACGGCACCATCCCGCCCGGCGCGGGCGTCCAGGAGCGAGCGACGCACGTGGGGGCCGAGGACGACGACGACCGTAAGTGCTCCGAACACGCCGAGAACGCCCAGAAGCACCCACGTAGCGCCCGCGGCGGGCCCCGGCACGGCCGGAACCGTCCGGTCCTCTTCGGCCTGCGCGGGCCTGGCCCGGTTCGCGGTGTCGCGGGGCACGATGCGGTCGATTCCGCGGGCGGCGAAGAGGATGCTCACGGCGATCCCAGCGACGAGGGCGTACGGGCCGACGCGAAGCAGAAAGCGCGCCAGGCGGCTTTCAGGCTCGGCGTCGGCCTCGATCAGCTCGTCCTCCGCTTCGAACGGGTCGCGGCGCGAGCGGCGACGCGCCCTGGCGGTGAACGCGACCGCCAGCACCCCAGTGACCACCGAGAGGGCGACCAAAGCGGCGAGCTGAGCCACGCGCTGGAGGGAGACACCGTCCCCGTCCCCGCCGGAGTGCTCCGACCAGGGAAGCCCGGCCCGGCTGGCAGCGGCGACGAGTGCGAGCAGGATGACGAGGCCCACCACGAGGGCCGCGGTCCGCACTGCCTTTGGTCGCCTGTCGGCCGTCGAGACTCCTTGACCAGTCAAGACGCCCTCACGGCGCGCAGGTTAGTAGGAGGGTTTAACGAAACGCAGCAGTGCCGCCGGGCCGCGCTGCTCGCCCCGAGGCGGTGTCCTCAGTCGCACCGATAGCGCTGCTATCGGCACTCCCTGCGTCCGTGCCTGGAACGACCATCGCACCCCGACGACGAGCAACGTTCCGCCAAACCCTTCTCAGGCAGGCACGCCCGTGAGCTCGGGAATGATCTCCTTCCCGTACGCCTCGAGGATCTGCTCCTGGCCCTCGGTCATGAGGTAGATGTTGAAGTGATCGACTCCGATCGACTCGAGCTCCCGGAGCTTCGCCTTCACCTGCTCAGCCGTCCCGAGTACGCAGAAACGGTCGGCGATCTCGTCGCTCACGAACTCCCCGTGGGCGGCGCCGACCCGGCTGTGGTCCTTGTAGTCGTAGCCTTTCCGCGCCTTCACGTACTCCGTGAGCTCCTTCGGGATCTCCGAATCCTCGCCATAGCGCTCGATCAGATCCATGACGTGGTTCGAGACCATCGCCGGGAACCAGCGAACCTGGTCACGCGCCCGTGCCATGTCCTCGCCGATGTAGCTCGGCGCGCAGACGTGGCACTTGAGCGCCGCGGGATCCCGACCCGCTTCCTCGGCCGCCTTCCGGGCCGTCTCCATGATCCACTGGATGATGTGGGGATCGGCGAGCTGGATGATAACGCCGTCCCCGACCCGGCCTGCCACCCCCAGGGCGCGCGGCCCGTACGCCGCCACGAACATCTCGATGTCCGGCTGATCCTTCGCCCAGGCGAGCTCGAGCTCCTTGCCGTTCCATTCGACCGGCCGGCCGTTCATGAGGTCCTTCATCATCACGAGGGAGCGCTCGAACTCGTCCATCTTGACCGGCTTGTAGCCGATCACCCGGCGCGCCGAGTCTCCGCGGCCTATGCCCAGGATCATGCGCCCGTTCGAGATCTGGTGCAGCGTCGCGTACGCGGAGGCGGTCACGGTCGGCTCCCGTGTCCCCGGGTTCGTGACGCAGTGCCCGAACTTCAGCTTCGACGTCTGGGCGACGGCCAGCGTCATCAGCGGGTAGGCCTCGTGCCAGAGGATGGGGGAGTCGTAGGTCCATCCGTACTCGAACCCGTGGTGCTCGGCGAGTTGCATGAGCTCGAGGAAGCGCGTGTAGGGCGGGTCGGGCAGCACGGTTACGCCAAAGCTGAGCATCGAGCCTCCTCGGTCGCGAGTGGCAAGGCTACCGCGCCGCGAGTGGGGTCCGTGCTAGCCGTCTGGACTGCGCTTTGTGAGCCGCCTGATGGCTCCACCGATCGTCCGTCCGACGGCACGTAGCAGCAGGCCGAGGCCGGAGACCGGGCGGGAAGTAGCGGGCGTCGTTGCTGCAGGCCTTCCCTCGGGTGAAACGCTCTCGAGCTTCTCGCGAAGGCAGTCGGCGAAGCGCGAGACGAGCTGTGCGAAGACGTCCTTGACCACCGGCCCGCCGTACTGCGCGACGGCGCCGGAGAGGGTCAGGTCGGTGACGACCGAGACTCGCGTCCCGGACTCGAGCTCGGTCAGCGTCGATTCGACTGTCGCCCCGGCCCCGCCGCGCCCTCGCAGCTCACGCGCCTTCGCGGAGAGGCGCACCCGCCGCGCCGTCTCGTCCGCTTCCTCGCGCTTCACGTCGGCTGTGAAGCCGAGTGTCATCGGGCCGAGCTTGACGCTCATCCTCGTCTTCCACGTCGAGTCGTCGACCGTCTCGATCAGCTCGGCGCCGGGCATGCAGGGGACGACTCGGGGGACGTCCATGAGCAATCCCCAAACGTCGTCGGCGGCGGCTGGCACCTCGAACGAGCTCTCGATGCGCACGGCTGGGCAGGATACTTCGCAGCGATGCGACGACTGGAGGGACGGCGTGCGCTGGTCACCGGTGGCGGGAGCGGCATCGGTCGCGCTGTCGCCTGTCGCCTGGCCAAGGAAGGCGCCGCCGTTGGGGTGAGCGGCAGGCGCAAAGCGCCACTGGCTGAGACGGTCGCCGCGATCGAGTCGGCCGGCGGGCGTGCCCTCGCAGTAGTCGGCGACATAGCCGTCGAGGCCGACGCCGACCGGATGGCGGCGGGAGCTGCGGAAGAGCTCGGCGGACTCGACGTCCTCGTCAACAACGCAGGCTCGATCCGGCGGAACGTGCTCGTGCACGAGCTGACGCTCGAGCGCTGGCGTGAGCAGGTGGCGGTGAACCTCGACGGGCCCTTCCTCGTGGGGCGTGCGGCGCTTCGCCTCATGCTGGAGGAGACGGGCGACCGGAGCATCGTGAACATCAGCTCGACGCTCGCGCTCGCGGCTGCACCGGGCGTCGCTGCCTACACGGCCGCCAAGGGCGGCGTCGTCGCGCTCACGCGCGCAATCGCCGTCGAGTACGCGGAGCGGGGGATCAGATGCAACTGCGTGTGTCCGGCGATCGTCGTCACACCGCTCGCCCATACCGATCGCCCCCGGTTCGACGAGCAGCGGAGCGACTTCGAGGGGATACACCCGCTGGGGCGTCTCGGCGAGCCGGAGGACGTGGCGGGCGCGGTCGCGTACCTCGCTTCCGCCGACTCGTCCTGGGTGACCGGAGCGGTGTTCCCGGTCGACGGCGGCTTGACCGCGAAGTAGAGGCTTGACCCTCACATCATCGATCATCGATGATGGCGCGGCCCGGCGCGGGCGCGGACGAGAAAGGGGGCTCAGACATGGCGGTCGCGAGCGAGGAGATCCTCGGAAGCTTCCACGGGGACGAGGACTTTCCGATTGAGTGGGACGAGGGCGAGAAGGAGCTCTTCTGGATCTTCGACGATCTCCATTGCCCGAACCCGCTCTCGCCCTTGTTCTTCGACATCGGCGGCTGGTGGCTCAGCTGCGACCACATGTTCCGTCGCTTCGGGACTCCCTTCGCGTGCGACTGGATCGCAAAGTCGATCAACGGCTACCTCTATACGGCTGCCGTGCCGGCGGACGCGAGCATCCACTCCGAGGCGACCGAGTACAACAGCCGCTACGTCCCCCGGGTCCCGCGCGACCCTGCTCATGCGGAGAAGATCGGCGCGTACCTAGGCTGGGCACTGCCGCACTACGCAGAGAACTTCCTCGACTGGTGGCGCGACCGGTTGCGCCCCGAGATCGAGCGCAACTTCGAGTATCTCGACGGCTACGACATGGCGGCTGCGAGCCTCGTCGAGCTCGCTGTCCTGCTCGAGGACGCGATCGACATCCACGACCGCCACTGGAAGATCCACTGGATGCTCAACTTCGCCCAGTTCTCCTCGACTGTGGGCCTGAATGCGACGATCGGCGAGATCAAGGGAGAAGTCGATCCGAATCTCGGCGGGCGCCTCCAGAGCTCGGTCGACGACCGCAACTGGGACTCGATCGAGGCGCTGTGGCAGATGAAAGAGGAGATCAAGGGCGACAAGGAGCTCGACGACGCCTTCCGGAACCGGGGCGAAACGGCGAAGGACGTGCTGGGCGCGCTCGAGGGCTCGGAGCGAGGGCAGCGGTTCCTCGCCGAGCGAATCGAGCCCTATCAGCAGGAGTTCGGCTACCGCGCCATCTGGTCGCACGAGTTCGCCTTCCCGACGTGGAAGGAGACGAAGACGCCGACGATCGAGGCGCTGCGCGGCTACGTCGAGACGGACTACGACTACCCGGCCACGATCGCAGGCGTCAAGGAGGACCTCGAAGCGGCGGTCGGGGACCTCATGGACGGAGTCCCGGAAGGCGAACACCGGGAGAGGCTGCAGGCGGCGCTCGATCTCTCGCTTCGCATGAACCCGCTGACGCCCGACCATCACTTCTACATCGACCAGGGGACGAACGCGCGCCTCCGGATCATCGCCGTGGCCATCGGCCGCAAGCTGGTCGAGGCAGGCCTCCTCGACGACCCGGAAGACGTGATCTACCTCGGATACAACGAGCTGCGGGTCTTCATGGCCAACCCCGACTCCCTGGACGCGCGCTCGGTGGTCTCGGAACGCCGTGACGCGCGCGAGCAGGCCTACACGATCAGGCCGCGCGAGTGGGTGGGGACGGCGACCCAGACGGCCCTCGACTTCCCGTACAACGCACTCTGGGGCTTCCCGGAGAAGTTCTACCGTGACCCGCCGCAGACGACCGGCGACCTCCGCGGCCTCGCGGCTTCACCCGGGATCGCGGAGGGGACGGCACGCTACGTCGCCTCGCTCGACGACTTCGACCAGGTGCAGAAGGGCGAGATCCTCATCTGCCAGATGACGAATCCGGCTTGGGTAGTGCTCTTCACGAAGATCTCGGGCCTTGTGACGGACGCCGGCGGCACCGTCTCGCATCCGGCGGTCGTCGCCCGCGAGTTCGGGATTCCGGCGGTCGTCGGGACGTCCAACGCGACGGAGCGGATCAAGACGGGGGATCGCGTGCGCGTCAACGGAGCCACCGGAGTCGTCGAGATTCTGGCGTGACCGTCGCGCGGACGGTTCTCCGCGAGCAGGTCAAAGACGTGCTCCTCGAGCGCATCCTCGAGGGCGAATACGAGCCGGGTGACCGCCTGGTCGAGACCCGGATCGCGCACGAGCTCGGCACGAGCCAGGCGCCGGTGCGGGAGGCGCTCCGCGAGCTCGCCGCCCTCCGGTTCGTCGAGACTGAGCCCTTCCGGGGCGCCCGCGTTCGGACCGTGTCGGCGATCGAGCTCGCCGAGGCGTACCCCGTGCGCGCAGCACTCGAAGAGCTGGCCGCATTCGAGGCGGCCGGTCACATGGACGGCGACGTCGAGGAGCTCGAGGCCGAGCTCGAGGCGATGCGGGACGCAGGGCGGCTCGCAGACCTGCGACGCCAGGTCGTCCACGACGTTGCGTTCCACCGGACGATTGTCGAAGCAGCCGGAAACCGGATCCTGCTCGAGGTCTGGAGCAGCCTCCACATCGAGGCGCGGACGACGGTGACGCTCGTGAAGACTCACATCGATCCCGAGATGCTCGTCGAGTGGCACGTCCCGATCCTGGAAGCGATCCGAAGTGGTTCCCCTGAAGCCGCAGCGGGCGCTTCGCGCCGGCATTTCGAAGGCTTCCGGGAGCTCATGGAGGCGCGGTCGTGAGTCGGCTCGTCGACCTCTCGATGCCGGTTCACCGAGACATGCTGACCTTCCCGCGGGTTCCACCCCCGACGCTGCTCCTCTACGAGAGCTGGACGGAGTTCGCCGAGCGGATCGGCGCGGCTGAGTACGGCGCCAGATCGCTGACCGCCAGCTACCTCGTGACCCAGAACGACCACGTGGGGACGCACGTCGACGCCGTCAAGCACATCCGCGGCCCCGAAGCCCCTGGGGTCGAGGGGATCCCACTCGAGTACTGCTTCTCCGACGGTGTCGTTCTCGACTTGCGGCACAAGGAATCCGGGGCCGGGATCAGCGCCGCCGAGATCGACGAGGCGCTCGCGGCGATCGGCTACACGCTGAAGGAGCGCGACATCGTCCTGATCCAGACGGGAGCGAGCACGTACAACACCGAGGAGCGCTACCGGACCGACCATTGCGGAATGACCGCCGAAGCGACGCGGCATCTGATCGCGCAGGGTGTGCGCCTGATGGGAATCGACGCGATCACGTTCGATCCTCCGGTGTGGGCGATGTTCGAGCGCAAGCAGTTCTGGGAGGCGCACCTCGTCATGAACGAGGAGGACTACTGGCATCTCGAGAATCTTGAGAACCTCGATCAGCTCCCGCCGCACGGCTTCAAGCTCGCCGTCTTCCCGGTCAAGTGGATGGGGACGACTGCGGCACCCGTTCGCGCGGTCGCAATCCTCGATGACTGACGGTCCCATCCTGTGGTTCGACCACGAGCAAGCCTTGGAGGTGCGCGTGTGCGGCGGGAAGGGAGCGAGCCTCGCGGCTATGACGGCCGCTGGCCTGCCGGTGCCGCCCGGCTTCGTCGTTTGCGCCGGCGTCCTCGCGGAGTCCGTCGACGCGGAGCGGCTCCGCGAGCTTGCTCGCGCCGAGGATCATGCGTCGGCGCAAGAGCTCGTGCGCGCCGCAGAGCCGCCGAAGCGCGATCTGGCCGTTGCCTACGAGCGGGTAGGCGGAGACGTCGCCGTTCGCTCCTCGGCGTGCGCAGAGGACTCCGAGGCAGCGAGCTTCGCCGGCCAGCAGGAGACCTACCTGCACGTTCGCGGCGCGGATGACGTGGCCGCCCGCGTCGTCGACTGCTGGGCCTCCTTCTTCAGTGAGCGGGCGCTCTTCTACCGGGCGCGGAAGGGGTCGCTCGACGATCTCGGCATGGCCGTGGTCGTGCAGCGCATGGTCGAGCCGGAGAAGTCGGGCGTCCTCTTCACAGTCGATCCCGTCCAGCGCCGCCGCGACCGGATGGTCCTCGAGGCCGTCTTCGGGCTCGGTGAGCAGGTGGTCTCCGGCCAGGTCACACCGGACCACTACGTCCTCGACCGCCACGGCGAGGTGAAGCGCGAGCAGCTGGTGTCCGACGGCGGCGTGCTCGATTCGGCCGAGATCGTACGGCTGGCTGACCTGGGGCGGCTCCTCGAGACGCACTTCGGCGGGCCCCAGGACATCGAGTGGGCGCTCGCGGGCGGCGAGATCCAGCTGCTCCAGTCGAGGCCGGTGACGACGCTGTGACGTTCGAGGACCTCGCCCTCGATTGGATCGCGCCGTACTGGAACGCGCACCACCTCGTGCGAACGCGCGACTGGGTGGTGGAGCTCGAACCGGACGCGGGCGAAGCCCTACGGGTCGCGGCGCTGACCCACGACATGGAGCGGCATTTCCCGGGAGGCCCACAGCTCGACATGGCGACGCAGCGGCCGGACGACGAGGCGTACAACCGGGCCCACTCCGAGCGGTCGGCCCAGATCGTCGGCGACTGGCTCGGGGAGGAGGGGGCGGACGCGGCGCTCGTGGCCGAGGTGCGCCGCCTGATCCTCGACCACGAGGTCGGAGGCTGGCACGAGGCCGACGTCCTGCAGGCGGCCGACTCCATCTCGTGGCTCGAGACGAACCAGGACGTGGCCCAGGAGTGGGTGCGCGAGGGTCGCTGCGATGAGGACTGGGCGCGGGAAAAGCATCGCTGGAGCTTCGACCGGATGCGGATCGAACGGGCCCGCGAGCTCGCGCGCCCGTTCTACGAGGAGGCGCTTGCCGGTGTCTGAGCCTGCTCCCGAGTGGCTCGCTCCCGACACGCTCGCGGAGGCGCTCGCGCTGAAGGCCGAGTACGGCGAGGAGGCGACGGTCGTGGCCGGCGGAACGTTCCTCGCCATTCTCTTGAACCAGCGTTTTCTGGCGCCGCAGCGCTTTCTCAGCCTGCGCGGGGTCCCGGAGCTCAGAGGAATCGAGGCCAACGGCGAACTGCGCCTCGGGGCCATGGAGACGCATCGGGCGGTCGAGCTCGCGCCGGCGGTGCGGGAGAGCTGGCCGGGGCTCGCCCGCGCGTTTGCGCTGGTGGCGAGCCCCCGTGTGCGAAACCAGGCAACCGTTGGCGGTGTGCTCGCAGACGCGGACTACGCCTCCGACCCGCCGGCGATGCTGACCGCGCTCGAGGCGCGCGCTCTCGTCAGGAGCCGGGACGGCGAGCGCGAGATCCCGCTCGAGGAGCTGATCACGGGCCATTACGAGACGTCTCTGCGGGACGACGAGCTGATCGTCGGCGTTCGCGTCCCGCGCGAGGAGCGGTCGACCTACCGGAAGTTCCGCAGCCGCTCGCACGAGGATCGCCCCTGCGTCGGCGTCGCTGCCGCTCTCCGCGGTGGCTCGCTTCGGGTGGTTGTAGGCGCGGTTGCGTCCCGTCCGCAGTGGTTCCCCGAGATCTGTGGGCTTGCAGACGGGGAGGAGCTCGACGCGGTGTTGGCACGTGAGATCGCCGAGCGCTATGCCCGGGCCGTCGACCCGCTCGCCGACGTTCGGGGCTCCGCCGCGTACCGGCGTCGCGTGATCCGCGTGGAGGTGCGGCGGGCGCTCGAGGACCTCACGCAGGCGGAGGCGGCGTGACGGACCCGCGCGTCACCGGAGCCGTCCGCTACGCCCAGGACGTGGAGCTCGAAGGGATGCTCGAGGCGCGCATCCTGCGTTCGCCGTTCCCCCACGCCCGGATCGGGCGCGTCGACACCTCCGCCGTCCCGGCGGGAATCGTCGTGCTGACGCCCGGCGACGTCGCCGACCTGGGGATGTACGGGGCGCAGATCAAGGATCAGACCGTGCTTGCGTGCGACCGGGCCCGGTTCGCGGGCGATCCGGTCGCCGCCGTCGCCGCCGCGACGCTGCGCGAGGCGGACGAGGCGCTCGCGCTGATCGACGTCGAGTACGAGGAGCTCGACTCCGTGTTCGACGCGGTCGAGGCATGTGATCAGGACGCCCCGCTCGTTCACGACCGCCACAACGTCTCCGAGAACGATGCCGCCTACTTCGGGATCCGGCCGCAGCAAGGGACGAACGTCTGCCACCGTTTCCGCCTCCAGCAGGGCGACGTCGAAGCCGGCTTCGCCGAGGCCGAGGTGGTCGTGGAGGAAACCTTCAGGACGGCCGGTGCGCAGCACGCGCACATGGAGCCGCATGCCAGCGTGGCGCAGTGGCAGGACGGGCGGCTGGAGGTCTGGACGGGGACGCAGACGCCCTTCAACCTCCGCTCCGATCTCGCAGGTGTCTTCGGCATCGCCGAGGACCAGATCCGGATCGTGTGTCCTCCCATGGGTGGTGCTTTCGGGGCGAAGACGTTCGTCCGTCTCGAGGCGATCGTCGCCTGCCTGGCTCGCAAGGCCGGTCGTCCCGTCCGTGCCATCCTCGAGCGAAACGAAGAATGGCTGACGCTCAACCGGCATCCGGCGGAGATCCGGGTCCGGCTGGGCGCCCGCGCCGACGGGACGCTCCTCGCGAAGGAGGTCGAGTGTTGGGCGGACACCGGCGCTTACGCCGATTGCGGGCCCGGAGTCGCGCAGAAGATGGGCTTCGCTGCTCCGGGGCCCTACCGGATTCCCCACGTCTCGGTCGAGTCGCGCTGCGTCTATACGAACCTCCCGCCGAACGGGGCCTTTCGGGGCTACGGGCAGATGCAGACGGTGTGGGCATCCGAGCGGGCGATGGACATGCTCGCCGAGCGGCTCGACGCCGACCCGCTCGAGCTGCGCCTCCAGAACCTCCTCCAGGAAGGCGATCGCTACGCGACCGGCGAGGAGCTCCATGACGTCCGGTTTGCAGAGTGCCTCGAGGCGGCTGCCGCCGCCATCGGCTGGCACGAGAGCAGGCAGGGCAAGGGTCTCTGCGTGCTCATGAAGGGGATGCAGACACCGAGCCGGGCCGGAATAGCCATCGAGGCCTCCGACGACGGCACCTACACGCTCCGCTGCGCGACTGCAGAGATGGGACAGGGTGCCCGCCGCGCCATCTCACTGCTCGCGGCGGAGCTCCTCGAGGTCGACGTCGCCCGCGTTCGCTTTCCCGATCCCGACACCGATCTCGTCCCGTACGACACGCGGACGACCTCGAGCCGCTCCACCTACATCATGGGCCGCGCCCTCGTCGACGCGGTCAGAGACCTGAAGGAAAACGGTCGGCGCGGCTACGGCGAGGTGGAGATTCCGGGCGGACTCGACCCCGACACCGGCCAAGGGGTCGCCTCCCACCACTGGCACCAGGGCGCCGGCGCTGCCGAGGTACGGGTCGACGAGGAGACGGGCAAGGTCGAGGTCCTCCACCTGCACGCCGCCGTCTACGCGGGCCGAGTCGTAAACCGGGCGGGGGCGGAGCTCCAGAACGAGGGGTCGATGATCATGGGTCTCGGGACGACGCTGTTCGAGACGGTTGACATCGCAGACGGCCAGGTCACGAACGCGAATCTCTCCGACTATGAGATCCCTTCGTTCATGGACGTTCCCATTGAGCTGACCCACGACCTCCTCGAGCGCGACGGCGCGGATGTCCACGGGCTCGGTGAGACAGCGCTTCCGCCCGTGCCACCCTCGGTGGGGAACGCGCTCGGGTCGCTCGGTATCCACGTCACCGACCTGCCGATCAGCGCGGAGGCCGTGCTGGGCGCCGTCGACCGGCGCGCCGGCGCTCGCGAGGTGCCCGCGTGAGGATCGCCTTCACCGCGAACGGCAAAGGCGTCGAGGTGGATGCGCGCTCCGACGAGATGCTGCTCGAGGTGCTGCGGCGGGACCTCGGCCTGACCAGCGTGCGGGCGACCTGCGGCATCGGCGTCTGCGGTGCCTGCACGGCGCTCGTCGACGGCGAGCCGATCTCGACCTGCTTGCTGCTCGCGCCGCTCGTGGAGGGGCGGCAGGTGACCACCGTCGAGGGCCTGGGCGGCGACGACCCGGTCCAGCGTGGCTTCGTCGAGGCGCATGCCTTCCAGTGCGGCTACTGCACTCCGGGCATGATCCTGACGGCGAAGCGGCTGCTCGAGGAAAGCCCGCGGCCGAGCGAGGAGGAGATTCGCCTCGCTCTCGCCGGGAACCTCTGTCGCTGCGGGTGCTACGTGAAGATCGTCGACGCGGTTCGCGGAGCGGCGGCGTGACCGTCACTCGCCTCCGGCTCCCTCCCGCGGGGGAAACCATGTTTCCCCCGCGAGCCATGTTTCCCCCGCGAGCCCCCTTCTTACAGTCCAACGTGGAGGAACCTCCCGGTTCCCCCACACCCCCTCCACACGCTCACAAGCCGGAGGTCGGCCTATGAGCGCCACCCCGAGCAAGGTGCTCGAGGCGACGCGTCTCGTGCGGCAGGGGAGGATCTACTCACTCGCGCGGGAGCGCTTCCGCGGCATGCCGCTCTTCCCGGGCCATCCGACTTTCGAGGTGCTCGGGTACCGGACGCCGCAGGGACTCCGGGCGGCCGGGGACGAGCCCTGGGGCCCGGGAAACGAGGCAGGTCTCGGCTACATGAGCGAGCTGGTCCTCGCCTCGACCCACTCGGGCGCCCACATCGACGCGCACGCCCACATGACCGTGGGCGAGGACGATCGCTGGCACGGAGGATCCGCGCAGACCGACCTCGGGGACTTCGGGCCGCTGGTGGGCGACGCGTCGGAGTTCTCGCCGATCTGGGCGAGAGGGGTCCTCTTCGACGTGCCGCGCCACAGGGGGGTCGAGTTCCTCGGAAAGGGTGAGCCTGTCACCGCTGCCGACCTCGAGGCGATCTGTCGCTCGCAGAGGGTCGACGAGCCTGCCGAGGGCGAGGTCGCGCTCGTCCGGACCGGCTACATGTCGCACTGGCCGGACGAGGACCGAATGGCCGAGCACCGCGGGCCGGGGCCGGACATCTCTGCCGCACGCTGGCTGGCCGAGCGCCGCGTGGTC
Organism: Gaiellales bacterium; assembly: GCA_038209555.1. GTDB lineage: Bacteria > Actinomycetota > Thermoleophilia > Gaiellales > Gaiellaceae > DASQGA01. The sequence continues at coordinate 45,852 of JBBQXP010000003.1, read as the reverse complement.
GCGACCGGATCGGACACCGAAACGTACGAGGTGCAGCCCGCACCCGACCCGGGCTCGCCACGGAACCCGCAGCCGGTTCACACCCACCTCCTGATCGAGCTCGGCATCTACCTCATGGAGAGCCTCGACCTCGAGAGCCTGGCCGCAGACGGGGTCTACGAGTTCCTGTTCGTCGCATTGCCGCTCAAGATCCGGGGCGCGACCGGGTCGATGCTCGATCCGGTTGCGGTGACGTGATGGACGCGCTCGTGGTGCACGAGCCCGACCGCTTCTCGATCGAGACCGTGCCTCGGCCCGAGGCCGGTCAGAACGAGCTGCTTTGCAAGGTGCACGCCGTCGCCATCTGCGGCACGGATCCACACATCATTCGCGGCGACTTCCCGGGCTTCTGGCCGAAGGAATTTCCGTTCGTCCCCGGGCACGAGTGGGCGGGGGAGGTCGTAGAGGTCGGCCCGGGCTCCGAGCGTTTCGGCTGGCGAACGGGGACGAGGGTAGCCGGAACCTCACACGCCGGCTGCGGGTTCTGCCGCAGGTGCGTCGAGGGTCGCTACAACGTCTGCGAGAACTACGGCAACGAGGCGGTGCACCGTCAGTACGGCCACTACACACAGGGGTCTTACGCAGAGTACGTCGTGCACTCGATTGCGAGCGTCTTTCCGATCCCGGACTCGCTCGGCTGGGACGAGGCGGCCATGCTCGACCCGACCGCCATTGCGCTGCACACGGTGAAGCGCGGCCGTCACGCCCCCGGCGACACCGTCGTTGTGGTCGGCCCCGGGGTCATGGGCCTGCTCGTCGCCGAATGCGCCTGGGCCCTCGGCGCGGGTCGCGTGATCGTCGTCGGCCGGGGTGAACGGCTTGCAAAGGCGGCGGAGCTCGGTAACGAGCCGGTCGACTTCACCGCCTGCGATCCGGTCGAGCGCGTGCGCGAGTTGACGGTCGGCGCGGGCGTGGAGGTCGCGCTCGAATGCTCCGGCGACCCCGCGGCGGTCGGGCAGTGCGCAGACATGCTCCGCCGGGGCGGTCGCGTCGCCGTGATCGGCATCCCGCTCGAGGACGCGCAGGTCCCGATCCAGAAGATCGTGCTGGACGAGCTCGAGGTCGTCGGGGTGCGCGCCGCAGCAGGCGAGATGCACGAAGCGATCGCGCTGGTCGCCGCCGGCAAGCTTCGCCTCGGCGAGTTGATCACGCACCGCTTCGCGCTCAGAGACTACGCCGAGGCCCTGCGGACCTTCACCGAGCGACTCGACGGCGCCCTCAAGGTCATCGTGCATCCATGACAGACCTGATCGACCTCCTCCACGTCGGACGGCGGCGCGTGATCGCGACGTACCTCCTTGGCGGGGACGAGCCGGCACTCGTCGACTGTGGCCCCTCGAGCTGCCTCGGAACGCTCGAGGAGGCGCTGCGAGAGCGCGGGCTCGAAGTGCAGGACCTCCGTCACCTCGTGCTCACTCATATCCACCTCGATCACGCCGGCGCCGCCGGAACGCTGGCCCGTCGCAATCAGTCGCTTCAGGTCCACGTCAGCGCGATCGGGGCGCCGCACCTCGTCGATCCGAGCCGTCTCGAGCGGAGCGCCCGGCGGCTCTACGGCGAGGACTTCGATCGCCTGTGGGGCGAGCTTGCGCCCGTGCCGGAAGCGAGCCTCCGGCCGGTCGGAGCACGCGTACTCGACCTGGAGGCGTTTCCCACCCCGGGCCATGCCTCGCACCACGTGTCGTTTCTCGCCCCCGACGGGACGTGCTTCGCGGGCGACGCAGCCGGCGTCCGCATCGAGCCCTCCCCGTTTGTCTTGCCTGCGTCGCCGCCGCCTGACGTCGATCTGGAGGCGTGGACGGCCAGCCTCGACGCGGTCGAGGAGCGACGGCCGACGTGTCTCTGTCTGACACATTTCGGCCCGGTCGCGAACCCGCGCGAGCACGTCGCGCTCATGCGGGAGCAGCTCGGGACGTGGGCCGAGCGGGTACGTGAGGGGGCGACCGCGGAGGCGTTCGAGCGCGCCGCCGAGGAGGAGCTTCGGGCCGGTGCAGACGCGGGGACGGCGGAGTCGTACAGACAGGCAGCGCCGTTCTGGCAGTCGCATGCAGGGCTCGAGCGGTACTGGCGCAAGCGACGGGAGGAGGAGGCGGCGTGAAGCTCGTCACGTACGAAGCGGGCGAGGGACCGAGGGTGGGCATGCTCGAGGACGACGGCGTGGTCGACGTCGGCTTCGACGGCGACATGGTCGCGTTCATCGAGGCCGGAGCCCCCGTCGCGTCCACGACGGTCGTGGAAGGAGCCCGACTGCTTGCGCCGCTCCGACCCCGCTCGCTGCGCGACTTCCTCACCTTCGAAGGTCATCTGAACAACGCACTCAGCCGGCTCGGGCGGCCGATCCCCGAGGAGTGGTTCGATGTACCGGCGTACTACAAGGGGATGCCCGACACGGTCATCGGCCCTGACGCGGTGATCCCGTGGCCTCGGTACACGGATCAGCTCGACCACGAGTTGGAGCTCGCCGCGGTGATCGGGCGCGAGGGAACAGACATCACGCGTGAGCGCGCGCTCGAGCACGTCTTCGGGTGGACGATCTGGAACGACGTCTCGGCGCGCGACGTCCAGGTGCGGGAGCTGCCGATCGGGATGGGGCCCGCCAAGGCGAAGGACTGGGACGGATCCAACGTGCTCGGGCCTTGCATCGTGACCGCGGACGAGCTCGACGGGACGAAGGTCCGGATGGCGGTCCGAGTCAACGACGAGACCTGGGGCGAGGACACGTCGGCGCACATGCATCACACTTTCGCCGATCTGATCGCATACGCCTCGCAGGCGCAGCGTCTGTACCCAGGCGAGGTGCTGGGGTCGGGAACGGCCGCCGGCGGGTCGGGAATCGAGCTCGATCGCCGGCTCGAGGAGGGAGATGTCGTCGAGCTCGAGGTGGAGGGCATCGGCGTCCTTCGGAACACAATCGGAACGAAGGGAGACGGATAGATGGCCTACGTTGTCGCCGCTACGTACCGTTGTAAGGAGGGAGAGGAGGACAGGATTCTCGAGATCCTCGAGACGATGGCGCCCCTGTCCCGCGAGGAGCCCGGCTGTCTCTTCTACCAGGCGCATCGCTCGCCCGACGACCGGCGGGTCTTCTTCCTCTACGAGCAGTACGCCGACGAGGCCGGCTACGAGGCCCACATGGCCACTTCCCACTTCGAGGAGCACATCAAAGGCGAGGCGATCCCGCGGCTCGAAAGTCGCGAGCGGGCGTTCTACCTCACGATCGACGCCTAGTGGCTCCGGAGAGTACTGGAGTCACCCGATCCTCCGGTCTGGGCGTGCTGGCGGCGCTCTTTCTGGCCGCCCTCGCGCTCCGGCCGCAACTCGTCGGCATCGGTCCCCTCCTGCCTCGAATCGAGGAGGATCTTTCGGTCTCGCATGCCGTCGCGGGGCTGCTCGCCACCGTTCCTGTGCTGTGCATGGGCCTGTTCGCGCCGACGGCGCCGTTCCTTTCCGGCCGGATCGGCACGCGCTACGGCCTCGCCGCCTGTCTCGCCGTGCTCGCTGTCTTCGGGGCGGCTCGCGCGGTAGCGCCGGGAGCGCTGCTCGTCATCCTCCTCACGTTTCCAGTCGGGATGGGGATTGCTTTCGCCGGCGCGCTCCTTCCGGTCGCCGTCAAGGAACGCTTTCCGCACCGCCCGGCCTTCGCGACCGGCGTCTACGCGACCGCGATCAACCTCGGTTCCGCCATAGCTTCGGCCCTGGCGGTCCCGGTTGCCCAGGCGACCGGCGGCTGGCGCGGGACACTCGCGGTCTTCGCCGGCTTCGCGGCCGGCCTCCTCGTCGCGTGGATCGTGCTGACGCGGGGGGAGCCGCGCTCCCGGCGAGTAGACACCCGGCCGCCGCGACTACCTTTCCAGAGCGGAGTGGCCTGGGTGCTTGCCGCCATTTTCGGGCTGCTCGGCATCATCTTCTACGGCCTCAACTCGTGGCTCGCCGACTCGTTCGTCGAGCGAGGCTGGAGCGAGACCAAGGCGGGCGCCCTCGTCGCCGTGATGAACGCGGCGGCAATTCCGGCCGGACTGTTGGTCACGTGGCTCGCAGACCGCGCAGGCTCTCGCCGGCTCTACCTGGGCACCGCTTCTGCGACGATGCTCCTCGGCGTCATCGGGCTTGCCGCGGTTCCGAGCGGCGCGTGGGTCTGGGCCGCACTCGTCGGCATGGCAAACGGAACGCTCTTTCCGTTGATCCTTACGCTTCCCCTCGATGTAGCTGAGCGCCCCGCCCAGGTCGGAGCCGTCGTCGGCCTGATGCTGGGCTTCGGCTACGTGCTCGCGGCCGTCAGCCCGTTCGCACTCGGAGCCATCCGGGACGGGACGGGATCCTTCACGGCGGCGCTCTGGGCGATCGCGGTCGCAGGGGCGGTTCTCCTGGTTGCGTGCCTGCCACTCTCGCGCGAGCGGCTGGGCCGCGGCGTCGCAGTCGGACATGTTGCATGAAAGCTTTTGAAAGCCGTTGAGAGAAAGCTGTAGAAGCCATTGAAAGCACTGGGGCAGACTGTTACCTTCAGCGCCTCCCGCGGGATCAGCGCTGATCCCTTTGGAGCGGCCCTGACGCGATGAGTCAACAGACACACGCTGGTGCGACCCACCTTCCGTGGCAGGAGCGACTCCGGGCGACGCCGCCTACACGGATCGTCGTCCGAATCGCGATAGTCGCCCTCGCCGTCTTCGTGCTGCTGTGGGTCCTCGTCCTCGCGGACGAGGCCGCCGTCAAGGAGCCCCGGATCTTCTTCCGCGTCCTGCTCCTGGGTCTCACGCTCGCAGGCGTCTTCTTCGTCGTTGCGAGCGGATTCACGCTGATCTTCGGCTTGATGCGCGTCGTCAACATGGCGCACGGGTCGCTCTACCTGCTCGGTGGCTACTTTGCCTTCGATCTCCAGCAGCGCCTCGGCGGCGGCTCCTCGGTCAGCACGCTCGGGTTCTCGAGCGCCGAGACGTCGTTCTGGGACTGGTTCTTGCCGCTCATCGCCGCGTCGTTTGCGGTCGCGGTCATCGGTCTCGTCATGCAACAGGTCTTCCTGCGCTGGAACCAGGGCCAGGAGTTGCGCCAGGCGTTGATCACGATCGCGATCTCGGTCATCCTCGCCGACCAGATGCTCGCTCACTACGGCGGGCTCGCGGAGGAGTTGAAGCCCCCGACCAGTTGGCCCACCAGCGTCAACGTCGGCGTCGACTTCGGCTTCTTCCGACTGGTCGTCCTTGCATCCGCGATCGCGATCGGCATCGGGCTCTTCCTGGGGATCCACCGGACTCGTGTCGGCATGATCGTCCGGGCCGGAGTCGACGACCGAGCGATGGTCTCTGCGCTCGGCATCAACATCCAGCTCGTCTTTGCAGGCGCGTTCTTCGTCGGCGCCTTCCTCGCCGGCTTCGGGGGCGTCCTCGGCGGGACCATGATCTCGCTCGACAAGGGGAACGACACCGCGTTTCTCCTGAACTCGCTCATCGTCGTGATCATCGGAGGCATGGGAAGCCTGGGCGGTGCGGCTATAGGAGCGCTCGCACTCGGACTCGTCGACGCCTTCTCGGACATCTATCTGCCGGCCCAATGGTCGAACTACTCGATCCTCTTGACCTTCGTCCTCCTGATCGCGGTCCTCGCGGTGCGACCGCTCGGCCTCTTCGGTCGTCCGGCGTGAGGCTCGAGCGCCCGCAGCTCCTCCGCCTGGCCGTGGCCGCCGGGGTGCTCCTCATTCTCTTTCTCGCGCCGCTCATCTTCACGAACTACCAGTACGGCGTCCTCGGCACGAAGATCCTTTGGCTCGGGATCGTCGCCGCCAGCCTCATATTCCTGGCCGGCTACGGGGGCATGGTCTCGCTGGCGCAGACGGCGCTCTTCGGGATTGCCGGCTTCGTGGTCGCGAACCTCGTCGTCTTTACCGGCTGGTCCGAGTGGCCCGCCGTCGCGGCCGGCATCCTGATCGCCACCGCGGTCGGCCTTCTCTTCGGGCTGATCGCGAACAGAAGCGTCGGCATCTACTTCCTGATGATCACGCTCGCCTTCGCCGTGATCGTCTTCTACTTCTTCGGCCAGGTGACGAAGTTCTCGGGCTTCGGCGGGGTCAACAACGTGAGCGCACCCGACCTGATCGGGAACCCTCGGCATGACCCGGCGCCGCTCTACTACGCCGCGCTCGTCGTCTCGCTGCTCGTCTACGTCGGCATCCGCTACCTCGTCCGGACACCGTTCGGGCTTGCCCTTCAGGGCGTCCGCGACGAGCCGACCCGGATGCGCGCGCTCGGGTTCAACGTTCACCTCCACCGTACCCTTGCGTTCGGTGTGGGAGCCTTCATCGCGTCGCTCGCTGGCGTGCTTTCGGTCTGGTACAACTCGCAGATTTCGCCGGGCTCGATCGATGTCTCACGGACGATCGACGTGCTCGTGATCGCCGTCGTCGGCGGCCTTTTCCGTCTCGAGGGCGCCTGGATCGGCGCCCTCGTCTTCACCGTCCTCGATGATCAGCTCCGCGGCGAGACCACGCGCTTCAACACCGTGATCGGGATCGTCTTCCTCGTCATCGTGCTGTTGTCGCCGGGAGGGCTCGTTGGCATCTTGGGCCGCGTGACAGAGGGTGTGCGCAAGATGACCCGGACCCGTTCGGGCGGAAGCGGCGAGCCGCCGCAGGCCGCCCTCGATGAGCCATGACGACGAGAGGAGGAGGGATCAGGCAAGTCACAGGGACCGCTTTTGGCAGACCGGCTCGAGCCGGGGGGCGAACGATGAGACTCCGACAGAAAAACGAAAGGAGAACCGAATGAGTCGAGGCAGATACGGCGGCAGCGGGGTGAGGCGTTGGACGCTTCTGGCCCTGTTCGCGGCCCTCGTACTCACCCTCGCGGTGGTTGCGGCCGGTTGCGGCGGCGACGACGAAGCCAGCACGACCGACACCGGCGCCGCCTCCAGCGATACCGGCGGATCGGGCGGCGGCGAGGCGATCAAGATCGGGCACCTCTCGACCTGTGAGGGCCCGTTCGCACCCTTCTACGAGAACACCGTCGCTGGCTCGATGATTCCCCTCATCCGGCGAGGCGGCGAGGCGGCCGGCTCGAAGCCGAGCGACGGCGTCACCGGTGCGACGGTCGCGGGCCACCCGATCGAGCTCGTGTTCGGTTGCTCCGACGCGACGCCGGACAAGGCGGCCGAGGAGGCGAGGCGGCTCGTCGAGCAGGAGAAGGTGGACATCCTCATCGGGCCTCTCTCGGGTTCGGAGGGGATTGCCGTAGCCGAGTATTCGAAGAGCCAGCCGGACGTCACCTTCGTGAACGGAACCTCGGGCGCGCAGGACACCACGCTCAAGGTGCAGTCGCCGAACTTCTTCCGGTGGAACACAGACGGAGCTCAGTGGATGGCCGGTCTCGGTGACTACGCGTACAACGAGCTCGGGTGGCGGAACGTCGTCACGCTTGCCGACGACTACGACTTCCCGTACACGCAGGTGGCGGGATTCGTGGCCGAGTTCTGTTCCCTCGGCGGGAACGTCGAGAAGCGGATCTGGCCGCCCCTGGGCGAGGAGGACTACTCCTCGTTCATCCAGCAGATCCCGGAAACAAACCTCGACGGCTTCTTCCTCGGCGTCGGCGGAACGGGGACGCTCGCCTTCGTCAAAGGCTACGAGGAGCTCGGTCGCGGCAACCTCGCGGACAAGATCATCGCCGGCTCGGTCGCGATCGACCCGGTCGTGTTGAAGGAGATCGGACCCCGCATGGAGGGCGTGGTCTCGGGATCCCCCGTGGACGCGCAGTCGACCGACGAGGCGTTCACAAGCTACATCGAGGACTTCACGGCGGCCTACCCGGACGTCCCCGGTCCCGAGAGTCTCTTCGCGGTGAACAACTTCGACGCGATGGAGGCGACCCTGCAGTCGCTCGAACAGGTGGACGGCGACATCTCCGACGGCGGCGCGAAGTTGCGCGAGGCTATGACGAGCCTCACGCTCGAGGCGCCGAACGGAACGATCACGCTCGACGACAACCGCAACGCGGTTGGTACCAACTACCTCGTCGAAGTCGCCAAGCTCGACAGCGGCGACCTCGGCCTGAAGACACTGAAGGCGATCCCCGAAGTCGACCAGACTTTCGGCGGCGCCTTCAGCGCCGACACGCCAACCCCTGATCGCAAGAACCCCGAGTGCGTGAAGGGTGATCCACCTCCGTGGGCGAGCGGAGGGTAGAACGCTGGCAATAGCAGCGAACGCCGAAGGTGTCGAGCCGATCCTCCGCTTGCGGGGGGTCGGCCGGCGCTTCGGCGGTGTCCAAGCCGTGCGGGACGTCGATCTCGACGTCCTGCCCGGTGAGCGGCGGGCCATCCTCGGGCCGAACGGCGCAGGCAAGACGACGCTCTTCAACGTCATCTCGGGCGAGTTTCCGCCCACGGCCGGAACCGTCGAGCTCTTCGGCGAGAACGTGACGCTCGTCCCGGCGCGCAAGCGTGTGCAGCTCGGCTTGACCAGAACCTTTCAGAAGTCGCGACTCTTCCTTGGCCTGACGGTCGAGGAGAACCTCTATTTGGCGGTGCTCGGCGCGAAGAGTGGCCACCTCCGGCCCGTCCGGACCAGTCGGGACGCGGAGATGCGCACCCGCGCCGCCGACCTGGCCGAGCACGTGGGTCTCGAGACACGCCTCGATACGGTCGTCGGTTCGCTTTCGCATGGTGAGCAGCGCCAGCTCGAAGTCGCGATGGCGCGGGCGGGCGACCCGAAGATCATGATGCTCGATGAGCCCGCGTCCGGGCTCTCGCGCGGCGAGCGCGGTGCGCTCACAGAGCTTCTGCTTTCCCTCGACCGCGACGTGACTTTGATCTTGATCGAGCACGACATGGATATCGCGCTCACGGTCGCCGAGCAGGTGACGATGATGCACGACGGCCGTGTGGTGGTCGAGGGCACACCGGCGGAGATCCGCGCCAACCAGATGGTGCACGACATCTACCTCGGGAGCAGATTCGCGGATGAGTGAGCCGCTGTTGGCAGTCAGGAGCCTGAATGCGTACTACGGGCCTGCGCACATCCTTCAGGGCGTCACCTTCGAGATGGGGGTCGAGCCGGTTGCGCTCATCGGCCGGAACGGGATGGGTAAGAGCACGCTCTGCAACGCCATCATGGGCCTCGTCCCCGACGTGAAGGGGTCCGTTCGCCTCAACGGTGAGGAGCTCATCGGTCGCCAGCCCTACAAGATCTCGAACGCCGGGATCGGCCTCGTGCCCCAGGGGCGCCGGCTCTTCCCCTCCCTCAGCACGGACGAGCATCTCCGCATGCTGGGCTCCTCGCGTGACGGGGCCTGGTCGAGAGAGCGCGTCTACGAGCTCTTCCCGCGCCTCGCCGAGCGGAGGAACATCTCGGCGACACAGCTCTCGGGCGGCGAGCAGCAGATGCTCGCGATCGGCCGGACGTTGCTTCGGAACCCGCGGCTTCTCATCATGGACGAGCCGTCCGAGGGCCTCGCCCCGACGATCATCGAGTCGGTGATCGGCACCTGCCTGAAGCTCGTCGAAGGAGGAATGGGTCTCCTGCTGGTGGAGCAGAACCTCGGCGTGGCGACCTCGATCTGCGAGCGCCAGCTCGTCATGGTCGCTGGAGAGATCGCGACCGAGACCACGGCCGCGGCGATCCAAAACGACCCGGACGCCCAGCAGCGTTACCTGGGCGTCACACGCGTCGAGGCGACCGCGGGCTAGGTGGCGACCGTCGTCCTCGTCGGGACGCTCGACACGAAGGGCGTCGAGTACGACTACCTGCGCTCGCGGCTTCGGGAGCAGGGGGTTGACGTCGTGCTCGTCGATGCGGGAGTCATGGGCGAGCCGCTCGCCGAGCCGGACATCGGCCGGGAGGAGGTCGGCCGTGCCGCCGGTGCCGAGGTGACCGAGCTTGCCGCGACCGGCGATCGCGGCGCAGCCGTCGAGACGATGGCGCGCGGCGCTGCGGAGATCGTGAAGCGGCTCCGCGCGGAGGGGCGTTTGGACGGCATCCTCGGGCTCGGAGGGTCAGGCGGCTCGGCCATTGCCACGTACGCGATGCGCCAGTTGCCGGTCGGAGTTCCCAAGCTCATGGTCTCGACTGTCGCCTCCGGCGACACGCGGCCCTACGTCGGCGCCGTCGACGTCACGATGATGTACTCGGTCGTCGACATCGCCGGGATCAACCAGATTTCCGCGCGCATCCTGACGAATGCCGCCGCAGCCATCGCAGGCATGGCTGCGGCGCAGGCAATCGAGATCGCCGACACGGGCAAGCCGCTCGTCGGCGCGACGATGTTCGGCGTCACGACGCCGTGCGTGACGCGGGCCCGCGAGCGGCTCGAGGAGCTGGGCTACGAGGTCCTCGTCTTCCACGCGACCGGGACCGGTGGGCAATCGATGGAGGCGCTGATGCGAGGCGGCTTCATCGCGGCGGCGCTCGATGCAACCACGACAGAGCTCGCCGACGACCTCGTCGGAGGCGTCCTCTCCGCGGGCCCGGATCGCCTGGAGGCGGCAGGCGAGGTCGGGATCCCGCAGGTCGTCTCGCTCGGCGCCCTCGACATGGTCAACTTCGGGCCGATGGAGACGGTGCCGGAGCGGTTCCGGGAGCGGCGCCTCTACGTGCACAACCCGACGATCACGCTCATGCGGACGACGCCCGAGGAGTGCGCCGAGCTGGGACGGAGGATCGCCCGCAAGCTGAACGCGGCCCAGGGCCCGGTCTCGCTGTTCATCCCGCTCCGGGGCATCTCGCTGATCGCGGTCGAGGGCCAGGTCTTCTACGATCCGGACGCCGACGAGGCGCTTATCGCCGCGCTGCGTGAGGATCTCGACGACTCGGTCGACGTGCGCGAGCTGAACACCGACATCAACGACCCGGCGTTCGCGGAGGCGATGGCCGACCGCCTGCACGAGCTTTACGGGGCGGGCGGATGACACGACAGGAGGCGCTCGAGCGGCTCCGGGCCGAAGTTGCGCAGGGAAGGCCGATCATCGGTGCAGGAGCGGGTACGGGCCTCTCGGCCAAGTGTGCCGAGGCCGGCGGCGCGGACCTCATCATCATCTACAACTCGGGCCGCTACCGGATGGCAGGGCGCGGGTCGCTGGCCGGCCTGCTTCCCTACGGTGACGCGAACGCCATCGTCGTCGAGATGGCGGCGGAGGTGCTCCCCATCGTCGGGCAGACCCCGGTTCTCGCCGGCGTGTGCGGCACGGATCCCTTCCGGCTCATGCCTGTCTTCCTCCGGCAGCTGCGGGATATGGGCTTCTCCGGGATCCAGAACTTCCCGACCGTCGGGCTGATCGACGGCACCTTCCGCGCCAACCTCGAGGAGACAGGCATGGGGTACGGGCTCGAGGTCGAGCTCGTCCGAGCCGCCCGCGAGCTCGATCTCCTGACTGCTCCGTACGTCTTCACGCCCGAGGACGCTCGCGCGATGGCGGCGGCCGGCGCCGACGTCCTCGTCCCCCACATGGGGCTCACGACCTCCGGGACGATCGGCGCGGAGACAGCGAAGACGCTCGACGAGTCGGTGGAGCTCGTCCAGGCCATGCACGACGCCGCCCGGGAGGTCGATCCGGACGTCCTCGTTCTCTGTCACGGCGGCCCGATCGCAGAGCCGGAGGACGCGGCCTACGTGCTCGAGCGGACGAGCGGCGTGGTCGGCTTCTTCGGTGCTTCGAGCATGGAGCGCCTTCCGACTGAGATCGCGATGACCGAGAACATGCGACGTTTCAAGGCAATCTCGACGGAGGAGGAGACGCGTGCACGCGGTTGATCCGAACGAGCTCCCGACACACACCTTCGAATGGGGCTCGATCAAGTGGTTCGTCTCACCCGAGAGCACTGAGGGCGCGGGGATGACGTTCGGCGAGGTCGTGCTCCAGCCGGGCAAGGGTCATGACCGGCACAACCATCCTGAGTCGGAGGAGGTCCTCTACGTCCTCTCGGGCGAAGGTGAACAGATGCTCGACGACGGCCAGCCGTTCCAGGTGCGGCCGGGTGACACGATCTACGTTCCGACGGCCATGTTTCACTCGACCCGGAACACGGGCTGGCAGACCATGCGACTGCTCGCCGTTTACAACCCAGGCGGGCCTGAGAAGGCGCTCGAGGGGCTGCCCGACTTCCAGGCTGTGCCGGCGGGCCGGGCACCAACCTGGTCGCGCGACTGATGCAAGCCGTCCGCATCCACGAGTACGGGCCCCCGGCCAACCTGGTCTTCGAAGACGTTCCCGATCCCGAGCCTGCTGCCGGAGAAGTTCTGGTCGAGCTACGGGTCGCGACGGTCAACCGACGCGATACCGCGGTCCGGCGCGGCGCCTACGGCGACTTCCCCTTGCCGCTCGTCCCCGGCTCGGACGGGGCCGGCGTCCGGCGCGACACCGGCGAGGAGGTGGTGATCCACCCGGGCCTCCGCTGGGGGGACCGAGAGGACACCTCCGGCCCCGAGTTCGGCATCCTGGGCGGTCCCGAGGACGGAACGTACGCGGAGCTGGTCAAGATCCCGGCCGAGAACGTCTACCCCAAGCCGGGGAATCTCTCCTGGGAGGAGGCAGCCACGCTCGGCGTCGCGGGGCTCACGGCCTACCGAGGGCTTTTCACGCGCGGCAACCTTGCCCGGGACGAGACGGTGCTGGTCCTCGGAGCAGGGAGCGGCGTGGCGACGTTCGCGGTCCCGCTCGCCGCTCAGGCCGGAGCCCGAGTCCTGGTCACCTCCTCGAGCGCCGAGAAGATCGAGCGCGCGAGAGAGCTCGGCGCCGACGGTGGGGTGGACTACACCGACGGCGACTGGCCGGAAGCGGTGCGTGAGCTGGCAGGCGGTGGGGTGGACGTCGTCCTCGACTCGGTCGGGACGACCTGGAACGACTCGCTGCGCTGCCTTCGTCCCGGCGGCCGCGCCGTCGTGATGGGAGCGACCGGCGGCGGGGAGTCCCAGGTGGGCGTGCGGCCGTTCTACCTCCGCCACCTTTCCCTCCTCGGTACGACGCTGGGTGGCCCGAGGGACTTCGAGCGCTTCCTCGAGGCTGTCACCTTGGCCGACTGGCGGCCGATCATCGACAGCGTCCGGCCGCTCTCCGAAGCGGCGGCCGCCCACGAGCGGATGGAGGCGGGAGAGCACTTCGGCAAGCTCGTGCTCACGGTCTAGATGGCAGGCGAGAAGGCGTTCATCTCGTGCGCGATCACGGGCGGGATGACGGTCCCCGGCCAGAGCCCGGCGATTCCCGTGACGGTCGAGGAGATCGTCGACTCGGCCGTCGCCGCCCACGAGGCGGGCGCCGCGATCGTCCACGTGCACGTCCGCGACCCGACGACCGGGAAGCCCTCCGCCGACCTGGGGCTCTTCGAGGAGGTGATCGCGGGCATCCGCGAACGGTGCGGCGCAATCGTCCAGCCCACGACCGGTGGCGGCGTCGGCATGACGATCGACGAGCGGGCACGCGTCCTTTCTGCCTGCCGGCCCGAGCTGGCGAGCTTCAACGTCGGGAGCTTCAACTTCGGGATCTTCCAGGTCCGGCACCGGGCCGAGATGGAGCCCTGGGAGGTCGACTACCTGGAATCGACCCGGGAATACGTCTTCCGGAACACGTTTGCGGACACGTACAGGCTCGCCGAGCTCTTCCGGGAGGCTGGGACGAAGCCCGAGCTCGAGACGTATGACGTCGGCCACCTGTACAACGTCGCGCACCTGCTCGACCAGGGGCTGCTCGACCCTCCGCTCCACATCCAGTTCGTCCTCGGCGTGCTGGGCGCGAACGCCGCCACCCTCGAGCAGCTCCTGCACATGCGCCGCACGGCGACCGATTTGTTCGGCGCCGGGGCCTACACCTGGTCCGCGGCCGGGATCGGCTATCCAGGCGAGTTCCACCTCGCGGCGACCTCGCTCATGCTCGGCGGCCACGTGCGGGTCGGGCTCGAGGACAACCTGCGGCTCGATCTGGAGCGACGGGCGGCCTCGAACGCCGAGCTCGTCGAGAAGGCGATGACGCTCGTTCCGCTCCTCGACCGCGAGCCGGCAACAGCCGATGACACCCGCGCGATCCTTGGCCTGAAGCCGCGCTAGACCTCGACCACTGCTGCGGCGCGCTGGGATTCGAGCGCCGCCGTGAAGATGCGGTGAGTGTCGGCGGCCTCCCCGGGCGTCGCGCAGTAGAAGGGCTGGCGCATGCCCTCGCGGCCGTTCGCAAGCTCGTCGAGGAACGCTGCCCACATCTGCAGGATCGCGTCCGAGAAGCCGAACTCGAAGATCGCGCCCGTGATCGTCGGGTACGCCGAGACCGACCCGAGATCGACCACCCGCCAGGCCTGCGGCTCGCCCCGCTCGAAGACGAGCGTTCGGAGCGTCTTCGGAAGCTTTGTGGTGTAGGCGATGGAGGCCTCTGTGCCGTCGATCTCGATCGTCCAGGTGTTCGTCTCGCCTGGCGCGATCCGCTTGGTCTCGAGCCGGAGCGGGAAGGAATGCCCGCCGTCTTCCGCCTCGCACAGGAGGACGGCGTTGTCCCAGGTGTCGCACGGCGCTTCGCCACCGGCTCCGTCGGGGCGTTCGGACACCACGTCCGTCAGGATCGCCCGCACGTTTCTCGGCACCCAGCCCGCGCGCAGGGGGAGGTGCAGAGCGTGCATGCCGAGATCCCCGAGGCAGCCGTAGGCACCGTTCAGAGCCGCTTGCCGCTTCCAGTTGATCGGCTTCTGCGGGTCGAGGTCGCTGGAGTGGAGGAAGAGCGAGCGCACCTCGATGACGCGGCCATAGCGGCGCTCTCGGATGAAGCGAGCGACCTCCTGGCCGCCCGGGTAGAAGGGGAGCTCCGACGAGCACCGCACGAGCAGGTCCGGGTGGGCTGCGATCTTGCCGTTGATCACGTCGTTCGCCGCGAGATCGATCCCGAACGGCTTCTCTCCGAGGAGATGCTTCCCGGCGCTGAGAGCCGCCGTATAGAGCTCCTGGTGCAGGTGGTGCGGGACTGCGCAGTAGACGGCCTCGATCGAGTCGTCCGCGAGGAGCTCGCGCCAGTCGGAAACGAGGCGCGGGAGCGGCTGCAGCCGCTCGTACCACGCGAGCACCTGCGGGCTCGTGTCGCACACGGCGACCAGCTCCGGCCGGACGCCGAGATCGTCGAGATGGACCCAGCGCGCCGCCGCGCTTGCGAACTCGCGCCCCATCAGACCGCCGCCGACGAGCCCGAAGCGGACGACGCGCTCAGCCACGGAGCCGGTCGAGCGCTTCCTCCGCGGACACACCCTCGTGGAGGATCGACATGAGCGCCCGGGTCATCGCAGCCGGAGCCTGGTGCTGGATCACGTTTCTCCCATAGACGATCCCGGACGCGCCCTGGGCGAGCACGGCCTCGGTGCGCTGCAGGATCTCCTCGTCAGGCGCGCGGCCACCACCACGCACGAGCAGCGGCCTCCCTCCGGCCGCCTCGACGACGCGCCCGTAGTCGGCGAGGTCGTCGGTCGGATCGGCCTTGATCACGTCTGCACCCAGCTCGGCCGCCTGGCGGACCAGCGTCACGATCCGGTTAGCGTCGCCGTCGACTCCGTAGCCCGTCTCGCCCGGCTTCATCGCGAGCGGCTCGACCATGAGCGGCATTCCCACCCGGTCGCAGCTTGCGCGGAGGCGCGACACGTTCCTGACGCAGGCCTGAACGAGCTCGGGCTGGCCAGGCAGAAGGAGGAGATTCACGACGACGCAGGCGGCGTCGAGCGCCACAGCCTGCTCGACCGCGTTCTCGACCAGCTCGCTCCAGAGCGACTCGCGGCCGATGCCCTCGCGGCCGTAGATGTTTGCGACATCGGTACGGAGGACGAGCGCGGGCTTCGCAGGACCCGGAATCCGCTGGAGCAGCGGCGCCTGCCCTCGCGAGAGCTGGATCGCGTCGGGGCCCGCCTCGGCAAGCGTGACGATTGCACTCTCCATATCTTCGATCCCCGCGAGGAAGGACGGCTCGCCGAAGAAGCCGTGATCGACAGCGACGTCGAGGCATCTGCCGTCGGCTGCGAACAAGCGATTGAGGCGGGCTTGCACGCGACTAGCCTAATCCGGCCAGCGCCATCGTTTCCTCGAGCCCGCGGAGGCCGTCGTAGGCCCCGCTCGCCGTGGCCGCGAGCGCGCCCGTTGCGTTCGCGAGACGGGCGGCGTCCGCCAGAGGCAGCTCCGCGAGCTTCGCGTGGATGAAGCCCGCCGCAAACGCGTCGCCGGAGCCCGTTCCGTCCACCACTTCGACGTCCGTTGCCGGAAGGTAGCCCTCGAAGTTCTCCCCCGCCACGTAGCAGCCGTCCGGCCCCAGCGTCACAGCGACCTCGCGGACGCCGAGCTCCCGGAGCCTCATTGCCGCTCGGTCAGGGTCGCGCTCGCCGGTTACCGCACGCGCTTCGGCGATGCTCGGCGTGAAGAGGTCGAGCCCCTGCAGCGATGGGAGCACGCGATTCCAGCGGCCACTTGCATCGTAGGCAGTGTCGAGCGAGGTAAAGAGTCCCTGCCGTCTCGCCTCCGCGAGGACGGCGGCCGTCGGCTCCCCGTCCAGGGCCTCCAGGAGGAGTGCGCCCCCGACGTGGAGCGCACGGCCCGAGAAGATGAGCTCGGGATCGAGATCGCCGGCGCGTAGGCTTGCATTCGCGCCCGGGAGGTGCAGAAACGTGCGCTCTCCGTCGGCTCCGACGAGAGCCACCGTTGCGGAAGTCGGTGTCACCGGATCGCGCACGACCGCCCGCCGGTCGACGCCGCGCTCCTCGAGAACACCGAGCAGCACGTCGCCGAGCGGGTCGGCGCCCACCTTGCCTGCTGCAGCCGCGTGGCGCCCCAGTCGGGCCAGCGCGCTCGCCGTGTTGAGCGCGCAGCCGCCTCCGTGAACGCGGATCTCGTCTACCAGTTCCAGTGTGCCCCGCTCGGGGAGGCGGTCGACCGGTCGTGCGATCACGTCGGCGACGAGGATCCCGAGGCAGACGACGTCCGTCACGCGGGGAGGAGGACGATGTGCACCTCGGCGGGGCCGTGGAGGCCGACGATCATACGCTGCTCGATGTCGGCGCTCCGGCTTGGGCCGGTCACGATCGAGAGCGAGGACGGAAGCGGACGTTCGAGACTCGCGAAGAGCGTTGTGAGGTCGGGAAGAATCCGACTCTCTGCCAGGAGGGAGACGTGGACGTCGCCGGTGAGATGGCGTGCGCGAGGCTCGTTCGGCGAGGCTGCGATGACGACGCTGCCCGTGTCCGCGAGTCCGTGTAGCGCGACGGAAACCCCGGCCCCCTCGATGGCCGGCGGCTCGCCGCGGTGGACCTGGAAGCGCGCCTTTTCCGCATTGCGAATGAAGCGCTCCAGAAGCTCCTCGCGGCTCATCGGCGGTCGCGGAACCGACGGCGCGCGAGCGGCGGCAGCGCGCGCCCTGCCGCCCACGCACGACCGGGCCCGACGCGCGGGGCCAGCCTCTGTCCAAGTCGGGCGAGGGCGGTCGAGAGCCGGTAGAGGGACGGCCGCGACCAGGCGAACGACCAGAGGGTGAATGCGAATCGCTCGCGGGCGGACGTGATGCGCTCTTCCACGAGGTCCTTGCGCAGCTCGAGGAGAAGCCCGTGCAAGGGGATCTTCACCGGGCAAACGTCCGTGCACGCGCCGCAGAGAGAGGACGCATGCGGGAGATCGGGAGCGTGCTCGAGCCCGGTCAGGAGCGGGACGAGAATCGCTCCCATCGGCCCCGAGTAAACGGGCCCATAGGCCGCGCCGCCGGTCTTGCGATAGACCGGGCAGACGTTGATGCACGCACCGCAGCGGATGCAGGCGAGCATCTCCCGATAGCGCGTCTCGCGGAGCCGCGACCGCCCGTTGTCGATCACGACCACGTGGAACTCCTCCGGGCCGTCCGTCTCGCCCGGGCCGGCCGGCCCGTTGACGAGGCGCGTGTAGGAGGTCAGCGGCTGCCCGGTCGCGCTCCGCGCCAGCAGCTGGAGGAGGACGGCCAGCTCGTCGAGCGTGGGCACGAGGCGCTCGAGGCCGAGCAGGGCCACGTGGACGCGGGGAAGCGCCGTCAGGAGGCCGGCGTTGCCCTCGTTCGTGACAAGGCAGACTGAGCCGGTCTCGGAGACGGCGAAGTTGGCGCCCGTGATCCCCACGTCGGCGGTTTGAAACACCTGGGCGAGCTGGCGCCGCGCAACCCGTCCGAGCTCTTTCAACTCCGGTGAAACGGGTGCGCCTTCGACCTGCTCGAAGAGCTTGGCGACGTCCGGCGCCGTCTGGCGGATTGCCGGGACGATGATGTGCTCGGGGTGGCCGCCTGCGAGCTGGACGATGTACTCGCCGAGGTCTGTCTCGACGACCTGCATCCCCTCGGCTTCGAGCGCCTCGTTCAAGCCGATCTCTTCGCTCGCCATCGACTTCGACTTCGCGACGAGGCGCGCCTCCACGGCGCGGGCGATCGCCACAACCGTCTTCCGCGCATCGGCCGCACTCGCACAGACATGGACGTGGCCGCCGCGCGACTCGACCCGCTCGGTGAACTCGGCCAGATGGCGTTCGAGCTCGTCGATCGTCCGCATGCGGATCTCGTAGGCGCGGCGGCGCAGCTCCTCCGCGTTCTCGAGCCCGTCCCAGGTTGTAAGCCGATGCTGCTTGAGTCGGCCGGTGACCGCGTCGAACGCCGCTTCGACCTCGGGGTCAGCGAGCCGCCCGCGAGCAATTTCCCGGAAGCTTCCCGGCGCTCTGGACAGGCTCGTCACGTGTCTATGCCTCTCGCGAGCGCGGTTGCGAGGTGGACGACCGGCAGCGCGCCGACTCGCTCCGACCGCCCGCGGAGCTGCATGAGGCAGCCGGGGTCGGCCGTCACGAGGGCTTCGGCGCCTGCCGCCCCGTTGAGCTTGTCGTCCGCGAGCGCCACCGAGATCTCCGGCTGGCGAACCGAGAACGTGCCACCGAAGCCACAGCAGAGGTCCGGACGCGGGAGCTCAACGAGCGTCCCGCCCGACGCTTTGAGCAGCTTCCGGGGCGCGTCGGAAACACCGAGCTCACGGAGCATGTGGCAGGAATCGTGGTAGGCAAGCCGTCGACCAACGTTCTGCCGCGGAACCGAAGCGTCATGGGCGTCGAGGAACGCCGAGAGCTCCCAGATCTCGAAGGGTGGCTGCCCGATCAGGTCGGGCAGATGGTGCGCCACCATCGCCGTGCACGACCCGGATGGGCAGACGATCGGCAGGTGGCGATCGAACGCACGCGCGAAGCCACGCGCGACCCGGCGAGCGGCCGCTCGATGGCCCGCGTTGAAGGCCGGCTGGCCGCAGCAGACCTGGCTACGCGGGAACTCGACCTCGAACCCGGCTTCGTCGAGGAGCGACTCGGCGTCCGCGATCGCATCGGAAAAGACGAGGTCTCCAAGGCAGGTGGCGAAGAGCTGGACGCGCTCAGCGATACGTCACCGTCTCCTTCTTGCCGGAGTCGCTCGATCGCACGATCGCGTCGCAGATCTCGGCGGTCCGATACCCGTCCTCGAAGGTGGCCCCGTGCGGCGCCACGTTGCCATCGGCGGCGATGGCGCTCAGGAGGTGGTGGATCTCGTGCACGAACGAATGCTCCCAGCCGATGATGTGCCCGTGCGGCCACCAGTGCTCCCAGAAGGGGTGGTCGGCCTCCGAGACGAGCACGGTTCGGAACCCCTGGGCCCGCTCGCCGGGCTTCGAATCGCGCAGGTGCACCTGGAGCTCGTTCAGGCGCTCGAGATCGAAGGCGATCGATCCCTTCGAGCCGTTGATCTCCCAGGTGAAGGAGTTCTTGCGCCCGGGGCAGAAGCGTGAGGACTCGATCGTCCCGACCGCGCCGCTTTCATACTCGACGACCGCCTCGAAAGCGTCGTCGACGTCGACCTTGCCCCCTGGCCGATCCTCGATGAATGTGCGTGTCACGCCCGTCACGGTCGCGATCTCGCCGACGAGGTACCGCGAGAGGTCGATGACGTGGGCTCCGAGGTCACCCAGGGCACCTGACCCGGCCGCGTCCTTGTCCAGGCGCCAGACGATCGGAAAGTCGGCATCGAGGATCCACTCCTGCAGGTAGCGCCCGCGGAAGTGGTAGATCTCGCCGAGCTCGCCGGCCTCGATCAGCTCCCGGGCCAGGCGTACCGCCGGGACGAAGCGGTAGTTGAACGCACACATGTGCTTCACACCCGCCGCGTCGACACGCTGCCATGTCTCGTAGGCTTCGTCGGCGGTCCGGCCGAGCGGCTTCTCGCAGAGGACGTGCTTGCCCGCCTCGGCCGCGGCGATCGTCGGCTCGGCGTGGAGGTTGTTCGGCCCGCTGTTGTCGAAGAGCTGAATCCGTTCGTCAGAGACGAGGTCGTGCCAGTCCGTGACCGCCTTCTCGAACCCGTAGCGGCGCGCGGCCTCGGCCACCGCCTCCTCGGTGCGTCCGCCGATCGCGACGAGCCGCGGGATGAGGGGCGGCGGCCAGGTCATGTAGGCGAGGGTCTTGTAGGCATTCGAGTGCGCCTTGCCCATGAACGCGTAGCCGAGCATCCCGACGCCGATCTCCTCGATCTCGCCGCGCCCGCCGGCTTGGCCCATCGTCACGAAGCCAACCTGCTTGTCCTCGGCCATGCTGCTCAGGCCTCCTTCTGGAACGCTGCGTCGAACGCGACTGCGGACGGCGCGAAATCGGTGCGGCGGACGAACTCGAGCGCGGCGGGCGCACCCCAGTCCCGATCCATACCAGAGTCTTCCCACTCGATCGAGAGCGGGCCGTCGTAGCCGATCCGGTTGAGGGCGCGAAAGAGGGACTCGAAGTCGACGTCCCCGTGCCCCGGCGAGACGAAGTCCCAGCCGCGACCCGGCTCGCCGAAGTTGAGATGCCCTCCGAGAATGCTGCTGTGCCCGTCGAGCGACTTCCGGGAGTCCTTCACGTGGACGTGGTAGATCCGGTCGGCGAACTCGGCCACGTAGGCGGCCGAGTCGAGGAACTGGTGGGCGAAATGGCTCGGGTCGAAGTTCACTCCGAAGCCCTCCCGGCGGTCGAGTGCGGCGAGCGCCTTGCGTGTCGTCACGAAGTCGTACGCAATCTCGGTCGGATGCACTTCGAGCCCGTAGCGAACGCCCTCCTGCTCGAAGACGTCGATGATCGGGCTCCAGCGTTCCGCGAAATCGGCGTAGCCGCGCTCGACCGCCTCCCAGTCGTTCGGCGGGAACGAGTAGAGCAGGTGCCAGATGCTCGACCCCGTGAACCCGTTCACCTGCGTGACGCCCAGCTTGGCCGCCGCACGAGCGGTGTCGGCGACCTCCTCGGCCGCGCGCTGGCGGACTCCCTCCGGGTCACCGTCGCCCCAGAGCTCGGGGGAGAGAATCGCGCGGTGTCGCTCGTCGATCGGGTCGCAGACGCACTGGCTGACTAGATGCGTCGAGATCGCGAAGCACTGGAGGCCGTGACGGTCGAGGATCTCCCGGCGGGTGTCGGTGTAGCCGGGGTCCGCGAGCGCCTGGCCGACGTCGAAGTGGTCACCCCAGCAGGCAAGCTCGAGCCCGTCGAAGCCCCAACCCGCAGCCTTTTCGGCGAGCTCGTCGAGCGGCAAGTCGGCCCACTGGCCGGTGAAGAGCGTGACCGGGCGTGCCATTGGCTTCCTCCTAAGGATTCCGTGCGCGGTTGGCTTGGACGAGATTGACGCCTGCGCTCCTGTAGGCCTCCGCGGTCCGCTCGGAAAGGCCGGCATCGACGACGATCGCGTCGAGTTCCTCCGCCGCGACGATCCCGAGCAGAGACGACCGTCCGAACTTCGACGAGTCGATCAACCCGATCGTGCGCGTGGAGACCGCGCGCGCGGCGTTGAGCGTGTCGGCAAGCGGCCGCCGCGACGTCGTAAGTCCGAGCTCGAGCGTGATGCCGGCTGCAGAGATGAAGGCGGCCGAGAAGTTCAGCCCTGAGAGGAACTCGGCCGCCCAGCGGCCACCGATCATGCGCAGGTTCTGATCCACCTCGCCCGGCGTCACGATGAGATGGATGGATTCCGCGTGTAGCTCCATCGCGATTGCGGGCGAGTTGGTCACCAGGGTCAGCGCCTTCGGCGGGCGCCGTTCGATCTCCCGGGCGAGCGCCAGTGAACTGGTGGACGAGTCGACGAAGATCGTCGAGCCGTCCTCGATCCACTCGATCGCCCGCGCCGCGATCGACTTCTTCTCGGGCCACGCGCTGCGCAGGCGGTGCGTCCAGTCGGTCTCGATCCCGTCCGGCTCGCCCCCAAGTGCTCGCGCGCCGCCGTGGATGCGCTCGACGAGGCCTTCGTGTGCGAGCCGCTCGAGGTCGCGGTGCACGGTGATCGAGGAGACGTCGTGGACGCGGGCCAGCTCGGCGACCGAGGCGCCCCCATCGCGCCTGATGCGTTCGAGGATCTGCGCTCGGCGGATCGCGGCGGGCACTCGGCTACACCCGTTCCTCGAAGACGCGGCGGCTGATCGTCACTTCGAGCGGGCGGAACTCGTCGATCGCAGCCGCGAGGTGCTTGGCGAAGCGACTGAACGCCTCCTCGCCCTTCTCCGCCGTCGCCCGCATCGGGTTGCCGATGACACCGCTCTTCGAGAACTCGCCGTGATCCATCGGGAAGACGAAGTACTGGTACCCCTGGAACTCGACGTCCGGTGCCCCGTCCTGCTTCACGAACGTCTCCGGAAGCCAGGGGGGCGCGGCTGCCCGGTCCTCCGCAGCACGCTCCATGTGGACGAGGCCGGCGTCGTGCGCGAGCACCTGGGAGGTCTCGAGCTCGCTCGCGTGCCAGCCGGGCGTCTCGTCCGGCGGGTTCTCGAGCAGGTCGGAAAGCATCCCGATATAGCGCTCCGCGTAGGGCTTGTAGAGCGCGACGAACGCGCCGGTCTCGTACCTGATCCGGCGCAGGAGCGGATCGATCACCTTCGTGTTCGAGCCGTGCCCGTTCACGAACACGAGCTTGTTCCAGCCGTGGTGGATCAGGCTTCGCGCCACGTCGTAGAGGGCGTCGTTCAGGGTCTGGGCGCGCAGAGTGATCGTTCCGACCGCGGCCTCCGGGTCGCGCATGTGCTGGGGCGAATAGCCGGCCCAGAAGGGCGGCGCGTAGGGGACGTCCGCGAGCTCGGCCGCGCGCCGAGACACCTCGAGCGCCGTGATCGTGTCGGTCCCGAGCGGCAGATGCGCTCCGTGCTGCTCGCAGCTCCCGATCGGAACGAGCACGATGTCCGAGCGGTCGAGGAACCACTGGATGTCCGGCGGTGCGAGATCGAGGAGGCAGTGTGAGTTCGGGCGGCCGTCGTCGTCAGGCATGGGCGGGCTCCTGGAAGAGTGAGAGGTAGCGTGCGGCGACCCGGTCGGCGAAGGCGGGATCGTTGACGTGGGTCTCCACGAGCTCGAGTGGGATCTCGGGGCGCAGCGCCGCGCCGAGTGCCTCGAGGAAGGCGGCATCGGCCTCCGGATCCCAGAGGTCGCCACCCTCGACGTCGGCGAGCGAGAAGCCGAGTGTGGGTGCCACAACGCGTACGGGGCCGCGCGCGTCGTTTAGCCGTACAGCCACGAGCCGGCCGAGCTCGACCATCTCGTCGCGCTCGAGGCGTACGAGAGTCGCGACGGGATTGTGGAAGTAGCTCTTTCTCTGCCGATAGCGTGGCGGTACGGTCGCAAGTGCGCCCTGGTTGAAGAAGTCGACGCAGCCGGGGACGACGATTTGCGGGATACCGCGGTCGCCGGCCACGCGAAGCCGGTCCGGCCCGGTGGCGTGCAGGCCGCCGAGCAGGGTGTTGGCGAGCTCCGAGAGCGTGTAGTCGATCACGCCGTCGAGCGCGCCCACGCTCACCAGTTTTTCCATCGCCGGTCCGCCGACGCCGTTCGCGTGAAAGATGACAGGTGCGTGCCCTGCCTCCTCGAGGGCGGTTCGGATCCGGATCACGGCGGGAGTCGTGTGGCCCAGCATCGTGATGCCGACGCTTCGGCCGCCGAGGTTCTCGACCGGCCGGCCGGCATTCAACGCCATGCCTGCGACCGCCGCCGCGGCATTGTCGAAGACCGCACGGGCGATCGGGTTCAGGCCGAGGATGTCGACGACCGAGTGCATGACGAGGACGTCGCTTTCCCCCACGAATGGCGCGAACGCACGCTGGCCCGAGGCCGCCGGCGACACGATCACCTTCGGCACGCCGACGGGCAGCGCCTGCATAGCGCCGGCCCCGAGGATCGCACCCTCGGCACCACCGAGACAGAGGGCTCCGTCGAGGCGTCCCTCGAGCCACAGCCGCAGGCACACGGCGCGGACACCTTGTTCCATGAGCTCGACGGCCGCTCCGCGGCTGCCGGCCGCGCGGATCGCCGCGAGTGTCCGTCCGGCCTCCTCGGCGACCTGCTCGCGCGTGACATCGGGCTCGACGCCGTGCGGCTCGCCGAGGATGCCAGAGTCGATGACGACCGGCTCCGTGCCGAGGGCGCGGAGGCGATCGCGGACGTAGGCGATCTCC
Organism: Gaiellales bacterium; assembly: GCA_038209555.1. GTDB lineage: Bacteria > Actinomycetota > Thermoleophilia > Gaiellales > Gaiellaceae > DASQGA01. The sequence goes on along the minus strand of JBBQXP010000003.1, from coordinate 21,425 downwards.
GCCCCCTTCGTGTCGAGGGTGCCGATCAGCGCGATGCGCGGGGTGTGAGCAGCGGCCTCCGTCAGGCGGCGCTCCCGACGCTCGCCGCACCGATGTGCTGGCGGAGCACGTCGATCGAGTCCTGCACGTACTGGTCGTAGAGGCTCTCGGGGACGGCGCCCGTGCCGTGGTCGCGCAGGAATTGCTCCAGGCCGACGCTTGCCTCTGCCTCGGAGGCGTCCCCGATCTCCTTCCGCTCCGAGATGCGGCTGCGGTCGACGGTCGCGACGAACTCGACCGTCAGGTACGCGTCGTAGCCGACGGCCTCGAGCTCTCGAACGACCGCTCCCCAGTCGATCGCGCCCTGTCCCGGGGGCATGCGGTTGTTGTCGGCGACGTGGAAGTCGACCAGCTTGTCCCCGGCCGTGCGAATCGCCTCCGCCCAATCGGCCTCCTCGATGTTCATGTGGAAGATGTCGAGGCAGACCCCGCAGTCTCCGCCCACGTCCTCCGCGAGCGCGAGTGCCTGGTCGGCGCGGTTCAGGAAGTACGTCTCGAAGCGGTTGAGCGGCTCGAGCCCGAGTCGCACGCCCTTCTCCTGCGCATGCGCCTGGCACTCCTTGAGGCTCTCGATCGCCCATTTCCATTCGTCCTCGGGCGATCCCATCGGGACGACCTTGCCGACGGTCGAGGGAACGACCGTGAGGATCTTCCCGCCGAGGGACGCGATCATGTCGATCGTGTCCTTGACGTACTGGATGCTTCCGATCCGGACGTACTTGTCCTCGTGCAAGAGGTCACGGCCGCCCACCATGAGCGTCACCGCACCCCAGCACTCCAGCCCGTGCTCGTCGAGCAGCGAGCGGACCTGCCCCGCGTCGTAGACCGCGGGCTCTCCCGAGATCTCGATTCCGTCGTACCCGGAGCGGGCGAGCCGCGCGATCGTCGTCTCTATCGGCTCCGGCCGCATCCAGTTGTGCATCGCCACCTTGAGCGCCATCGTCCCTCCTCGCTTTCGTCCGCTTACAGGCCGAGCTTCCCCGGATTCATGATCCCGTTGGGATCGAGCGCCACTTTGATCCTGCGCAGGCTCTCAAACGCGGCTCCCCACTGCGCTTGCATGTGGTGCCCGAGCTTGAGACCGACTCCGTGGTGGTCGTTCATGACACCGCCCGCAGCCAGGATCGCGTCGACGGCGTCGTCCCAGAGCGCATCGTGGAGCTCGACAGCGTCAGGGCCGCCGTCCGGAATCACGAAGCGCCCGTAGATCATGGCGCCCCAGGGATACCAGTGGCTGAAGTGTGTCTTCAGCTTGAGGCCGGCACTCCGCTCGTACGGCTCTACCGCAGCGCGAACCCCGCGGTAGACACCGAGCAGGCGCGCGTAGGTCGCGGTGGCCTCGATCGTCCCCCACACCGCCGGCAGTTCCGGGTGGTGGGGCGGGTGGTAGAAGTCGTAGCGGCGCTCCCACCAGAGCTCGCCGAGCCCGGGTTCGAGCACCTCGGCTCCAGCTGCGCGAGCAAGCCCGAGAAAAGCCTCTGCCTCGGCGTCCGCCACGGCCGGTTCGCCCTCGAAGCAGAGGAGCGTGCAGACGCCGTCGAGCTCGCGTTCGACGACGGGCCCGAGCGTCGTCCGCGTCGCGACCTCGTCGTAGAGTCGGACCACCGAGGGTCTAAGCCCGCGCGCCAGAGCCTCACGCACGACGGCGACTCCCGGCTCGACGGCGGCGAACGTGACGGCCTCGAAGCGGCGGTGGGCGGGGAGTCGGGCAAGCCGGAGCGTCGCTCGGGTGACGACGCCCAGTGTCCCTTCCGACCCGATGAAGAGTTGTGTCAGCTCCGGGCCCGCGGCGTGCCGCGGAACCGGGAGCGTCTCGATCGGCTCGCCCGTCGGCGTCACGATCCCGAGCGAGAGGACGAGGTCCTCTATCTTTCCGTAGCGCGTCGAGAGGACACCCGAGCCGCGCGCGGCCACGTAGCCACCGACGGTCGCCCACTCGGCCGACGCCGGATAGTGGGGGAGCATGAGGCCGCGCTCGTTCAGCTCGCTCTCGAGGCGCTTCCCGTTCACGCCTGCCTCCGCAATCACGGTCAGTGACTCTTCGTCGACCGCAAGAATGCGGTCGAGTAGGCTCAGGTCGAGCACGATGCCGCCCGCGATGGGGACAGCGCCTCCCTGTGTTCCCGATCCGCCCCCGCGCGGGACGACCGGCATCCGATGGTCGTTCGCGATCCGTATGACCGCCGCGACCTCCTCCTCGGAGGCGGGACTCACGACGACGTCCGGGCGCCCGAGCGGGTCTCCGGCGGCTTGTGCTGCGATCGCCTTCCAGTAGGCATCGACGGAGCACTCGTCGAGGCGAGTTGGGTCGGTCGAGACCGCTGCGGGGTCGACCGCCTCCCGAAGTTCGTCGATCAGCCCGCTCGTGGACGCCGGGGGAGCGCTCACGCCAGAAGCTTTCGTTTTCGCGCGGAAGGCTTCACGAAGGTACGAAGAACCTACGGCGTTCTTGCAATTGCTGTCAACAGTGGGCTAGCGTCGTTCACGGTGCGCAGGCTCCAGCATGTCTCATTGCCCTACCCGCGGGGTCGGCAGGACGACATTCGCCTCTTCTACGGCGAGCTGCTCGGCCTGAACGAAAAGCCTGTCCCTGTGACGATCGCGCACCTCGACCTCGTCTGGTTCGACGCGGGCGCAAACGAGCTGGAGCTTCACTTCCTGCCCGATGAGGTCGCGCCGGATCCGCGTGCACGGCGGCACTTCTGCCTGGAGGTCGACGAGCTGGACGGATTGCGCTCCCGCCTGGAGCACGCCGGCTTCGAGCCAACCGAGCAGGAGCCGATCCCGAACCGCCCGCGCTTCTTCTCTCGCGACCCCTTCGGGAACCTGATCGAGTTCACCACCATCCTGGGCGACTACCGAGGAGGGACATGAGCAACGGCCTGAAGACGAGTCTGGGCATCTGGGCGTTCGGCCCGATGATCACACGCTTCGTTCCTGGCGGCTACAAGCCCGAGTATGCGGGTGAGACGACCGTGGACCGCGTGCGACGAGCTGTCGAGGGGCTCGGCGATCTCATCGACGGCTACGAGTTCCACTACCCGCAGGAGCTGAACGAGGACAACCTCGAGGACGTGCGGGCAGTGCTCGGCAGCCACGACGTCTACTGCATGGCGACCGGGCTCCACCTCGACCCGCGCTTCAGCCGGGGCGGCCTCGTGTCTCCGGACCGCGCGACGCGTGCCGAGGCGGTGAAGCAGACGCTCGCGGCGATCGACTTCTCGGGCGGGCTCGGAGCCCACTTCATCATCTGGCCCGGGATCGAGGGCTACAACTACCCGTTCCAAACTCCGTACAAGGAGAGCTGGGAGTGGCTCGTCGACGGGATCGGCCAGGCCGCGCAGCAGTGCAAGGAGCACGGCATCCTGCTCTTCCTCGAGCACAAGAACTCCGAGCCGGCGATGAAGATCATGATGGGGAACGTCGGCATGACCCTCCATGTCATTCACAAGCTGCGGGCGCAGGGGCTCGACAATGTGAAGGTCAACATGGACTGGCAGCACCTGATCATGAACGGGGAAAACCTCGCCGAGTATGCAGCGCTCCTCGCGGCGGAGGACCTGCTCGGGCACCAGCACGCGAACTCCGGCTGGGGGACGTTCGACGACGACAACATGGTCGGAGCGACCGCGTTCATGGAGACGCTCGAGCTGGCCGTCGAGTTCCGGCGCGCCGGCTACGGGCAAAACGGCGAGCGGCTCGGCTTCGATCTCTACCCGTACACCGAGGACGCGGTCGCGGCCGTGCGCCGCTCCGTCCTGCACTGGCGCTTCATCGACGGCGTCGCCGCCAAGATCGACGACGGAGCGCTCCGGGAGGCGCAGATGCGGAAGGACGCGGTGCGGGCGTACGAACTCGTCTACGGGGCGCTCGGGGGCGAGTGACGGCACTCCTCGGCCTCGACGTCGGGACGACCGGCGTCAAGGCGCTTGCCGTTTCGCCCGACGGCGAGGTGCTCGCCCGCGCCGAGCGCGGATACGACCTCTCGTCCCCCCGCCCCGGGTGGTCGGAGCAGGACCCGGAAGACTGGTGGCGGGCCGCATGGGACGTTCTTGGCGCGCTGGACGTCCCGGAGATCGCGGGCATCGGCCTCTCGGGCCAGATGCACGGGCTCGTAGTGCTCGACTCCGAGGATCGCCTGTTGCGCCCGGCGATCCTCTGGAACGATCAGCGAACGGCCGCCGAGTGCGCCGAGATCGAGGATCGGATCGGGCTCGAGCGGCTCCTCGCGCTGACGGGAAACCGTGCGCTCACAGGGTTCACGGCGCCAAAGCTCCTCTGGCTCGCGCGACAGGAGCCCGAGGTCTATGCCCGGATCGCACACGTTCTGCTCCCGAAGGACTACGTGCGCTTCCGCCTGACCGGCGAGCGCGCGACCGACGTGGCCGACGCCTCCGGGACGCTGCTGCTCGACGTGCCGCACCGGCGCTGGAGCGACGAGGTCCTGGCCGCGCTCGATCTTCCGGCCGAGTGGCTTCCGCCGGTACGGGAGTCGCCGGAGGTCTCGGGCGAGACCGAGGGCGGAGTACCGGTCGCGGCGGGAGCCGGAGACCAGGCTGCGGGTGCGCTCGGCGTGGGGGTCGACCGGCCCGGCCCGGTCTCGGTCGTGCTCGGAACGTCGGGCGTCGTCTTCGCGGCACTTCCACGCTTCGAGGCGGACGAGCAGGGGCGGGTGCACGCGTTCTGCCACGCCGTCCCGGGCGGGTGGCATGCGATGGGTGTCATGCTCTCGGCGGCCGGATCGCTTCGCTGGCTCGGTGACGTCGCGGCACCCGGTGAGGACTACGGTGCCTTGATCGCCGAGGCCGAGCGCTGGGAGCCGGGCGTCGAGGGGCTCACCTTCCTGCCCTACCTGTCGGGCGAGCGGACGCCGCACGCAGATCCGCACGCCCGCGGCGCCTTCGTCGGGCTCTCCCAGCGCCACGACCGCGGCGCGCTCGCACGTGCCGTTCTCGAAGGGGTCGCGTTCGGGCTGCGCGACTCGCTCGAGCTGCTTGCTGCGATCGGCGTGCGGGCGGAGGTCGGGCGGGCCTCCGGCGGCGGCTCGCGAAGCTCTCTCTGGCTCCGGATCGTCGCCTCGGTGCTCGGTCTCCCGCTCGAGAAAACCGCAGTCGAGGAGGGGGCGGCTTACGGAGCGGCGTTGCTCGGCGGAGTCGCCGCGGGGATCTTCGCGGACGTGCACGAGGCAGTGGCCGCATGCGTCACGACGGTCGACACGGTCGAGCCCGAACCCGAGTGGGTTGAGGTGTACGCGTCTGGATACGAGCGCTTCCGTGCTCTCTATCCGGCACTCGAGCCCTTCCAGGATGCTGGGTGATGTCGACAGTCCCTCAGTGCGACCTGGTCGCACGCTCAGGGCCGGCTGGAGCGGCTAACCGGAAGGGTCTGCGAGCCGGTCGAGCGTCTTCGACACCAGCCGGTCGAGTGCCTCGACCGAGAGCTCGAGGTGCTCGGGCTTCGTGTCCTCGAGCTTCGTGTGCGAGAGGCCGCGGAGACTCTGGACGAAGAGCATCACGGTCGGGACGCCTGCGCGCGCCACCTCGGCGGCATCGTGGAGCGGGCCGCTCGGGAGCCGGTGCGACGTCTCCGTGACCTCCCTGACTGCCGAGTCGGCGAGGTCGATCAGCTCCTCGTCGAAGAGGATCGGCTCGATCGCCCAGACCCGCTCCCACTCGACCTCGACGTCCTCCTCGGCCGCGAACCGCTCGCCTGCCTCCTTCGCCTCGGCCAGCATTGCCGCGAGCCTTCCTGCGTCCAGGTGGCGCTGGTCAAGGAGGCACTCGGCCGTCTCGACGACGGAGGTGACTATCCCCGGCTTCGTAACGACGCTGCCCATCGTGCAGACCGCGCCGTCTCCCGTCCGCTTTGCGATCTCGCGAATCTCGAGCGCGAGCTTGGCAGCGGCGCCGAGGGCATCACGGCGCTTGTCCATCGGGGTCGAGCCGGCGTGGGCCGCCTGGCCCCTGAAGGTCACCTCGTGGCGTTCGACGCCGAACGTCCCGAGTACGACACCGAGCGGGATCCCCATCGACTCGAGCACCGGCCCCTGCTCGATGTGGAGCTCGAGGTACGCGGCCGCGCTCTCGAGCTCGGCACGGGCGTCGAGCGCCCGGTCGAGGTCGACGCCGTGCTCAGCGAGAGCATCCGGTAGCGCCATGCCGTTCGCATCCCGCCGCTGCCGAAGCTCGTCCTGGTCTGCCATGGAGCCCGCCGCGGCACTCGAGCCGAAGAGAGAGCGGCCGAAGCGCGCGCCCTCCTCGTCCGACCAGTTGACGAGCCGGACCGTGATCGGCGGGCGCCCCTCCGAGGCAAGCCGGCGGAGAACCTCGACGCCGGCGAGGACGTTCAGACACCCGTCGAGCCAGCCGCCGTTCGGCACGGAGTCGATGTGGCCTCCGACCAGGAGGGCACGCTCGCTTTCGCCCGCGAGCGTGAACCACTGATTGCCGGCGGCGTCGACGACCTCTTCTGCTCCTACGCCGTCCAGCTTCCCGCGGAGCCAATCGCGGGCCTCTGCCCACGTCTCGGTCCAGGCGACGCGCTGGGCGCCGTCCTCGTTTCCAGTCAACTCCCTCAGCTCGCGTAGCTCGTCCACGGTTCGGCGCGGGTCCAGGGGCATGGGACCGAGCTTAGCCCGTCTGCCTCGAGCCCAAGGTCGATCCCGAGCGCTTCCGAGAGCCGGTCAAATCCCGACACCGACGAGGCGGAAGAGCCAGATTGCACTCGTGTACCAGACGGCGACGAGAATGCCGAAGAGGAGTCCGCCGGCCGTCGGGAGCACCCACATTGGGAAACGGTGCAGGCGTACAACGAGGACCTTTGCGGCGAACCCCCCGTAGACCGCGCAGCCGAGAAGCGAGTGCGCGAGGACCCGGGTTGTCGTGTGCTGGTAGCCGAGCTTGAAGATGCAGTGATACGCGACCGGGAGCGTGAGGGCGAAGGCGAGGCGCCCCGTCCAGCGGTGGAAGGCGGGGATCCACGCCGGGCGCCGCCAGGGAAGCTTTCGGAAGATCCACGCGGCCGTGAAGAGCTGCAGAATGGCGAGTGCGACGGCCGCCGTCGCCAACCATGCTTTCAAGTGAAGGGTGTCGGAGAAGAAGAGCTGGAAGTAACCCTTGTTCGGGTCGAGTCGCTCGCGCGCCAGGAGGCCGACCGTGAGCGCGACGAGGGCGAAGCCGCCGACCGGGACAACGAGCCAGCGAGCGGACCGAGTCTCGCGGGGCGCCGGCTCGGGAGCAGCGATCATCATGCTGCAATGAAACCGCCATCAAGCGACGGAATCAATGGGGGAAGCTTGCGGCGATGAGCGAAGACCATCGTGCCGCCCGCCTGCTCGGCCGCTGCGAACGTAAGCCTCCGATCGAGGACTGCCAAAAGGTCATCGCGGGGGCAACAAGCCCGACTGAAAGACGCCTGAACGAATCCGCGCTGCAAGGGGAAAAATCGGCGGTCTAGCCTGGAAAAGGCGGCGCCACCGAACCAGGCAGAGGCGCGTTAGGCTAGGAGTGGAATGTCGGTCCTGATCAAGAACGGGCGCATCCTGACAGCGGGTGACGACTACGTTGGCGACGTCTACGTCGAAAGCGAGCGGGTGGCGCTGATCGGAGAGTTGCTGGACGTGCAGGCCGACAAGACGATCGACGCGTCCGGAAAGTACGTGCTCCCGGGCTGCGTCGATCCGCATACGCATCTGGACATGCCCTTCGGCGGCACCGTCACGGTCGACGACTTCGAGTCCGGCCAGAGGTCGGCCGCGTTCGGCGGGACGACGTGCCATGTCGACTTCTGCATCCAGGGCAAAGGCCAGAGCTTCGGCGAGGCGCTCGAGGCCTGGCATGCGAAGCGAGAAGGGAAGGCGCTGATCGACAACGGCTTCCACATCGCGGTCACCGATCTTCGTGAAGGAGGCTCGCTGGAGGAGCTGGCGTCCCTCCCAGATCAGGGGATCACGTCCTACAAGCTCTTCATGGCGTACAAGGGCGCTCTCATGGTCGACGACGAGACGCTCTTCCGGACGATGGAGGTTGCCGCCGAGACAGGTGCGCTCGTCATGGTGCACGCAGAAAACGGCGACGCTATCGACGTGCTCGTCAAGCAGGCGCTTGCGGCGGGGAAGACGGAGCCGAAGTACCACGCCCTGACGCGGCCCCCCGAGACCGAGGGCGAGGCGACGAATCGGGCCATACAGCTGGCGCGCGTCGCAGGCTCACCGCTCTACGTCGTGCACGTCTCGTGCCAGGAGGCGATCGAGCCGATCCAGATCGCACGCGACAAGGGGTGGAACGTCCACGGCGAGACGTGCACGCAGTACCTCTTCGTCGACTACACGTTCCTCGAGCTCCCCGACTTCGAAGGGGCAAAGTACGTCTACACGCCGCCCCCGCGCGCGAAGGAGAACCAGGAGCTCCTCTGGAACGCGGTGCGGACGAACGTGCTCTCAGTGATCTCGACCGACCACTGCGCCTTCCTCTGGGACGGGCAGAAGTCCCTCGGTAAAGACGACTTCTCGAAGATTCCGAACGGCGGCCCGGGACTCGAGAACCGCCTCCACATGATCCACGAGTTCGGCGTGCGGTCTGGCCGGATCTCGCTGAACCGGATGGTCGAGCTTCTCTCCACGAACCCAGCCAAGCTTTTCGGCCTGTACCCCCGGAAGGGCACGATCGCGGTCGGGTCCGACGCTGACATCGTCGTCTTCGACCCCGAAAAGCGCCACACGATCTCCGCCTCGACGCATCACACGAAGGTGGACTACAACCTCTACGAAGGCACGGTAGTGACGGGCTCGCCCGAGGTCGTACTCCTGCGCGGCCAGGTGCTCGTGGAGAACGGCGACCTCGTGGCGCAGCCGGGCGTGGGCCAGTTCGTGAAGCGGGCGCGGTTCGGCGAGCAGCTCGGGTCGAGCCGCACAGCCGTTCCGGCCTAGACGGAGGCGTGCCCTCGGAGGGAAGTGTGGCTCCGGCCCGAACCGATTAAACGGCGTGGTCACGATCGCCGGAGTTCCGGCGGGAAAGGAGCATGATGGGCGGAATCAGTCTAGGAGGAATTCTCGTGATCGTCGGGATCGTCCTGATGCTCTTCTGGAGCTTCTGGATCGGCCTGATCGTCACGCTGATCGGTCTCATTGCGTTCGGCGGCTTCGCCCGCGGACGCTGGTACTAGTAGGAGTTAGCGCGCAGCTGGAGCGAGGCCGGGCCGCACGAGCCGAGCAGGCCGACGCAGCCCGGCATCGCTGACACCGGGGTTGACGGGCTCGGCGAGTGGCGCGGCGCCGTAGGAGAGCCTTGTTCGCTCTGGATCTGGCGTGGCGTAGAGCGTCGTGCGCTGTCGGGGCGTTCGCCCCAGGGCGCGGATCGCTCTGTCCATCTCCTCCGGCGGCATCTCCTGGCCGTGCTCGGCTCCCGCGGCGCGTGAGATCGATTCATTCATGAGCGTGCCACCGAGATCGTTTGCGCCTGCCCGGAGAACAGCCTGGGCGCCCGTGATTCCGAGCTTTACCCAGGACGCCTGGATGTTTGTGATGGCCGGATGCAGCGCCAGTCGCCCGACCGCATGCATGAGGATGGCCTCGCGGAAGGTCGGGCCTTGGCGGGCCTTCCCTTTCAGAAAGATCGGCGCCTCCATGTGGACGAAGGGAAGCGGTACGAACTCTGTGAAGCCGCCGGTCAGCCGCTGCTGATCGCGGAGTCGAAGTAGGTGGCGGGCCCAGCTTCGCGCCCCTTCCACCGACCCGAACATGATCGTGGTCGTGGAGCGCAGCCCAATCCGGTGGGCAGCGTCGTGCACCTCGAGCCACTGAGCGGTGTTCACCTTGTCCGGGCAGAGCACCTGCCGGACGTCGTCGTCCAGGACCTCGGCCGCGGTGCCGGGAAGGGAGGCGAGGCCGACTCCGCGGAGCCGCTCGAGAAAGTCGGCGAGCCGCAGGCCGAGGGTCGCCGCGCCCTGCCAGATCTCGAGGGCCGAGAACGCGTGGACGTGGAGGTCCGGCAGCTCGTGCTTCACCGCGGCGCAGATCTCCTCGTACGTCTCCCCGGTGAACGCGGGGTGGATACCGCCCTGGAGGCAGATCTCAACCGCGCCACGGTCCCAGGCCTCCCGTGCGCGGCGGACGATCTCGCCGACCGGGACGACGTATGGGGCCCCTCGGAGGTTTGCGGCGAGCTTCCCCTTCGAGAAAGCGCAGAAGCCGCAGCGGAAGTAGCAGACGTTCGTGTAGTTGACGTTTCGGGTGACCACGTACGAGACCGTGTCGCCGCAGACCTCCTTGCGCAGGTCGTCGGCGGCGCGAAGCACGGTGCGGAGCTCATGGCCGCGCGCTCCGAAGAGAGTCGTGACGTCGTCCTCGTCCAGATCTACCCCCTCGCGAACCTTGGCGAGCGCATCCGTGAGCGGGCGTGATGCTTCCGGCACCCTTCCGTTTCGCACGTGTACGACGCTCGTCGTTACGATCGACTCGGGGAGGAGGCCGGGGCTACCACTACCAAAGTCACCCGAGGCCGCCCAGGCCGGCAGGGGCACGGCCGCTCCGGCCGTCCAGGGCTCGGTTCGGGCCAGCCCTTCCGCGTCGCTGGCGCGGCGCACATGCGGCGCAACGCTCTCGTCGCACCACCGCTCCTGATCGCGTGCGAACTCGGGATAGAGCGGCAGCCTCGGGACGAGCTCGAGCCCGCGCGCCTCGGTGGCCGCACGCAAACGCTCAACCTCCGGCCAGGGTGCCTCCGGGTTCACATGGTCGATCGTCACCGGCGAGATGCCCCCCCAGTCGTTGATGCCGGCGTCGAGGAGCCTCGGGAACTCCTCGTAGGAGAGGTTCGGCGGCGCCTGGACGTTCATGCCGGGCCCGAGCAGAATCCGGGCTGCGGCTGCCGTCCAGAGGAGCTCCTCGAGGGTCGGCTCGGGATGGGCTGACATCTTCGTTCCGGGCTTCGCACGGAAGTTCTGGACGATCACCTCCTGGACGTGCCCATGCCGCTCGTGCAGCGTTCGGATTGCCGTGAGCGCCTCGAGGCGCTCCGCCCGGGTCTCGCCGATGCCGATCAGGATGCCCGTCGTGAAAGGGATCCCGAGGCGCCCGGCTGCCTCGATCGTCTCGAGCCGGGCGGCCGGTACCTTGTCCGGGGAGCCGTAGTGGGGGCCTCCCTTCGCCGAAAGCCTCGCGGAGGAGGTCTCCAGCATGATTCCCTGCGAGACCGAGACGGTCCGCAGCAGCGCCAGCTCTCCCGGCGTCATGACCCCGGGGTTCGGGTGGGGCAGGAGCCCGGTCTCATCCAGGACGAGGCGACACATACGGGCGAGGTACTCGATTGTGGTCTTGCACCTGAGGTCGGCCAGCTCCTGCCGCGCCGCCCGGTAGCGCAGCTCCGGCTTGTCCCCGAGCGTGAAGAGAGCCTCGTGGCAGCCCGCGGCGGCGCCGTCCCTCGCGATCGTGAGCACCTCGGTCGGTGTCAGATAGGCGTGCTCCCCGCGCCGCGGCGGATGGGCGAACGTGCAGTAGTGGCAAACGTCCCGACAGAGCTTCGTCAGCGGGATGAACACCTTGGGCGAGTACGTGACGACGCGTCCGGAGCCTTCCGCTCGAAGCGACCGGGCCTCGGCGAGGATGTCGTCGAGTGGGGAGGACAGGAGTCGAGCGGCGTCGGTCAAGCGCATGCCCCGGCGCGTGAGAGGATTCCGCGGTGAAGCCGCTTCAGGTCAGAGGGGCGGTCGACGTCGAAGGCGAGCAGGGGCTCGCCGACCACGGCGGCCTCGATGCCGGCGACTCGCGCATTCTCGATGGTTCGCGCTGCCGCATCCGGTACTCCGAAGACCGGTTGGAAGAGGTCCGGGCTCGAAAGCGCCAGCGCATTCAGGCCGCCGTCGAGTGCCGGCACGAGGGCGACGGGAGTGGCCGCTCTCGCCAGACGGTCGAGCGAGCCGCCGGTCGCAAGCGGGCAGTCGGCCATGACCACCAGCGCTCCGTTCGCAGCGCGACGATCGGCGAGGGCGGATACCACCGCAGCGGCATGCCCGACACCGCGATCCAGCAGGATCTCGACGCCGACGGGGGCCAGCTTCGGCTCCGGTGTGACCACGAGCGTGCTCAGGACGGACTCGCTCTCCGCACAAGCTGCGAGAACCTCAGCGAGCATCCCCCGTACCAGCTCCGCCCGCTCGGCCGGGGAGAGGAGCGGGGCGAGCCGTGTCTTCGCCCCGTTCAGCCCTTTGACCGGCACGATCGCGAGCACTCGCTCAGCCTACATGCCTGACTTCGCGGTGCTGTGCGGTGGCCTCGGAGGGTCGCGCATGGCCGACGCCCTGGCCCGGGCGGTGAGGCCCTCCGCGGTCACGGCGATCGTGAACGTGGGGGACGACCTCGAGTTTCTCGGGCTTCAGGTTTCTCCGGATCTCGACACGGTCCTCTACACCCTCGCCGGCCTCCTAGACGAGGAGCGAGGCTGGGGCGTCCGCGACGAGACCACGAACGCCCTTGCCACCGCGGAGCGGCTCGGGGCCGAGTCGTGGTTCATACTCGGTGACCGGGACATCGGGCTTCACCTGGTGCGGACGGCCGCGCTTCGCTCCGGCGAGCCTCTCTCGCTGGTCACGGCCCGGATTGCAGCAGCGCTCGGCGTTGAAACCCGCCTGCTGCCCGCGTCCGACGAGCGCGTGCGGACCATCTTGACCACCGATGCTGGCGAGCTTGACTTTCAGAGCTGGTTCGTGGGCCGCAGGCATACCGATCCGGTGCTCGGCGTCCGCTTCGAAGGCGCAGAGGCCGCGAGCCCGGCGCCTGGGGTCTTGGAGGCCCTCGCTGCGGCGGACCACGTCGTCATCGCGCCCTCGAACCCCTTTGTCTCGATCGACCCGATTCTGGCCGTGCCGGGTATCCGGGCTGCCGTGGCGGCGCGACACGCGGACGCGGTCGCCGTCTCGCCGATCGTCGGCGGTCGCGCGCTACGGGGGCCGCTCGCTGAAATGCTGAGCGGACTCGGTCACGAGCCGAGCGCACTCGGGGTCGCCCGCCTGTACGCCGAGCTCGTCTCGACGTTCGTCGTCGACTTGGCCGACGCAGAGCTTGTCCCTGCGATCGAGGCGCTCGGCCTACAGGCGGTCGTGGTGCCCACGGTTATGGTTGACCCCCTCGAACGAGAGGAGATCGGCCGAGGCGTGGTGGAAGCGCTCACGTGAGGATTGCGATCGTCGGCGGAAGCGGCGCCTTCGGACGGGGGCTTGCCACCCGCCTCCGGGCGCTCGGCGAAGACGTGGTGCGGGGGTCGCGGAACCCGCGCGGAGAGCTCGTTCCGAACGCCGTGGCGTGCCAGTCGGCGGATCTCGTATTTCTGTCCGTGCCGCCAGGCGCAGTGGAGGAGACCGTGAAGGGGATACGCGACCGGCTCGCGGGCAAGATCATCGTCAGCGTCGCGGCGCCGATCGTCTTTCGCGACGGAAAGCCGAGCGCCGAGCCCGGACCGATCTCTCTCGCGGAGATCGCGCAGCGGACCGCGCCGGCGTCGATCGTCGTTGCCGGCTTTCACACGGTCAGCGCGAAGCTGCTGATCCGGTCCGAGGCACCCCTCGACGAGGACGTGCTGCTCGCCGGGGACGATCCCGAGGGGAAGGCGATCGTGGCCGGTCTAGCGGACCGGCTTGTCGAGGGCCGGGCGGTGGATTGCGGGCGTCTCGAGGTGGCCCGGTGGCTCGAGACCCTGACGGCGGTGCTCCTGAACGTCAATCGCACCTACAAGGCGAACGCCGGGGTCCGGATCACGGGGCTCGACGGGTGACCCTCGCGACCGCCCAGGGTGGCCTCCGGATCCTGCCTCTTCTCGGCGTGCCGGAAGTGGGACCGGCAGACGACCTGGTTCGGCTCCTCGGCGATGCTCTCGCGGCCCTGGGTGGACTCGAGGGTGGCGACGTCCTCGTGGTAGCCCAGAAGATCGTCTCGAAGGCAGAGGGCCGTATCGAGCGCACGGACGACTACCTGGGCGTGGTTCTCCGCGAGGCGCGCAGTGTCCGCCGGCGTCGCGACGAGCTCGTGATCGCCGAGACCGTGCACGGATTCGTCTGCGCGAGCGCAGGCGTCGACCGCTCGAATGCGCCCGAAGAAGGCACCGTGGTGCTTCTGCCTGTGGATCCCGATGCCTCGGCCCGGAGCCTGCGGGACGGGATCGGCGCCCGTTTCGGCACCGCCCCGGCTGTGATCGTGAGCGATTCGTTCGGGCGGGCGTGGCGGCAGGGCACCACGGACGTGGCGATCGGGGTGGCCGGGCTCGAGCCACTGCTCGACCTCCGCGGCACAGCCGACGGGCGCGGCTACCGCTTACAGTCGACTCTCGTCGCTGTGGCCGACGAGCTGGCGGGCGCTGCCGAGCTCGTGATGGGAAAGGCGAGAGGCGTTCCGGGCGCGCTCGTGCGCGGGTTCGACCCCCCCGCGGGTTCGGGCTCGGCGCGTGACCTCGTCATGCCCGCGGAGCGCGATCTCTTCCCCTAGATGGTCGGATCGGCCATGACCTGCCGTTCTCGAGCAAACCTCTAACCTCGAGGCGCCGTGTTCGAGTCTCTCACCGACCACGTCTCCGGCTCGAACTGGGCCTACGCCTTCATCTTCGCGATAGCGGCGCTCGACGCCGTCTTTCCGTTGGTGCCGAGCGAGACGTCGGTCATCACCGCGGGGGTGCTCGCGGCGAGCGGCGATCTCGTCCTCCCGCTGATCATCCTGGCCGCGGCGCTCGGAGCCTTCCTTGGAGACACGACGTCCTTCACAATCGGGCGCTTCGCGGGCCACTGGGTGCAGAGGAAGCTCTTTGCAGGGGAGAAGCGCAAGCGGCTGGAGTGGGCGGAGCGCACGTTGCAGGAGCGCGGTGGCTATCTGATTGTGATCGCGCGGTTCATTCCGGGCGGTCGCACCGCCGTGACGCTCGCCGCGGGCATGCTCGAGATGCCCTGGCGAAAGTTCATCCCCTTCGACCTTGCTGCCGGAGTCATCTGGGGCAGCTACGCGGCGCTAGTCGGTTACTTCGGCGGCAAAGCCTTCGAGCAGGAACCGTGGAAGGGTCTAGTGCTGGCGCTCGCGATCGCGTTCGGGATCGCAGGCGCGGTGGAAGCGGCGCGGTGGTACCGGCGCCGGCGGCAGCTTACTCGGCCCTTCTAGTCGGAGAAGTGACAGGCGCAGACCTGCTCGCCTAGACGGCGGCGCTCGTAGCGGAGCCAGCATTGCGGGCAGGTGGGCGGCAGCTTCTGGGTGAAGACCAGGACCGCCCTTGCGATGGTGGCCCACGCCATCACGAACAGGAGTGGCAGGAGCACGTTCGGGGACATGCGGCAGATATCGGCACCTGCGCGCGTGGATTGAGTCCCGAACGAGCGAAGCTTGTGGGGCCGGGTCTACAATTCGGGCGTGGGGATCCTTGCGATCGTGCTCCTCGTGGCCGCCGTTCTGCTGGTGGTCGGGGCCGAGTGGCCCCGTCTCACGGCTGCGGTCGGAGCGGACGCCCGGCAGCTGCGTTCCCGGAGGCGCCGGAAGGAGAAGCTCACGGTCGTCCAGGGCGACGGAGACGATGACTTCGCGGCGAGCGTCCAGCGCGACCTCGAGAGCCTGCCGGTGGTCGAGAAGCACGACGGCCGGCCCCGCCTCTGAGCCAGTCGTCGGCGCCAGCTAAAATCTGCGCGCCACGCGGATGTGGCGGAATTGGTAGACGCGCACGGTTCAGGTCCGTGTGCCCGAAAGGGCGTGGAGGTTCAAGTCCTCTCATCCGCACTACTCAGAAAAGCCCTGAACCCTGTGTTCAAGCCAAATTAGCAGATTTCGGACTTGAACATGATTGGGTTGGCAAGGCCTGTCACGCCGGAGTCGCGGGTTCGAGTCCCGTCGCTCCCGTCCGGAAACCCGCTGCTAGTAACTAGTTTTCGTGCTACTGGCGGCTGCTGCGTTTGCCCTAAGGTGCTCCTTTGGCAAGCCTTTGGTAAGTCGGGCTGCCGAAGAAGGGCGGCAGGCAGGGTCAGCCGGCTCCGCGGAAACGTTAGGGCGGGCTTCTTCGGAGGGCATCCGAGCAGCTTTGGCGACGAGCGCGGGAAGCAGCTTGCGCGGCCGCCGAATGCCGTTGTCGAGCGCGCTGGGCATCAGTCCTCACGGGCCCGTAGAGCGTCGCATGATCGAGTCGATGCCCCGCTGCATCCGCTCGTGGGCAGGAGGATTGCCCGAGTGAACGGTGATGATCGAGGGCGGGCGGAAGCCGTGCACGACGACCTGCTCTTCGATCCAGAGGACGACGTCGTTCCCGGTCACTTCGCCCTCCGGCGTGAAGAGGCCAAGATCGTGGTCAAGCGACAGCTCTTCGACCTGGTCGGTGCGGAGAAGGTCAATCGCTTCCGCCGGTGTATGGACGTGCACCCAGCCGGCAGGAGCTGGACGCCGATCATCAAGCCAGACGCGCATCTCGCTGCACCATAAGGGTCCCATCCTGGTCTACGAACCAACGCCCGCGTATTGGCGCTACCGCCCGGGCTCGATCCTCATCGGAAAGCCAGTGGCGGAGCCGGGAGTTGACAGCTCGGGCTCAGGTTCGGTTCCTGTGGATCGCCGGTTTCCCGCATGGCGACAATCATGGCTCTCCGAGGTAGCGGACACGTTGATCGCGGACCGGCTCGCCGCCCTACCTGCCGCGAGCGCGGTGGTTTAGCCTTGGGGCCCGTCGACGAGGAGGTTTCCATGCGCATCGAGTCTTCCGTGACCGCTATCTCTTGGATTCCCTCGGAGGCGATTAAGGGCTTGCCGAAAATCCCGTTCGAACTGGGCGTCGGCCGCTACGACGAGCCACCGCCCGACCGGCTCGAGGAGGGCGACCTCGAACGGCTGCGCGATGCCGACCGCTTTCGTGAGGCGAACCAGCTCAAGGCGTGGGTTGAGGTCAAGGACGGACGGATCGCCGCACACGGGTACTCGGGCGAGGGCCTTGTCGGGTCGACGACGTTCCGTCTGGGGAGAAAGGAGATGACCGTCCCAGGCGTCGCTTTCGACACACTTAGGCCCGAACCGGAGGTATTCGGAGAAGCGGTCCGCTTCGTCCAGACCGTCGGCGGCCGGGCCGGTTTTCCAGCACCGCGCATGGTCAGAGGGAAGCCGTTCTTCCGCATTCAGTCCGCGACCGCGTGGACGACACTTGCGCTGACGATCCGCGCAGACGGCTCCTCCGACCCCGAGCTCGTGGGCGCCAGCCCGTTCCCCCGCCACTGGATCTACAACAGCGAGGGCGAGCTAGTCCTGAAAGCGGGAACGATCGACTTCAAGGCCTGGTACAAGCAAGCGCACGGCGAGCACACGCCCTGGGGCGACGAAGAGTCGGATGCATTCGTGACCCAGGCCGAGAGTGCGCTCGAGCGCGAGCTGTCACGTGAGCTCATGCAGAGCGGAGCCGTCCCTACTCGGCGATCCCTCGAGCCCGGCGAGACCCTCGTCGAGCAGGGCGAGGCGGGCGACGAGCTGTACCTGCTGCTCGACGGCGTGTTGGCCGTGGAGGTGGACGGCGCCGAGGTCGCGGAGATCGGGCCGGGTGCAATCCTCGGCGAAAGCGCTGTGCTCGAGGGGGGCAGGCGGATGGCGACTCTGCAGGCACGGACCCGCTGTCGCGTGGGGGTTGTTCCAGCCGATTCGATCGAGCGCGGGGCGCTCGAGGAGCTAGCCGCAGGGCGCCGACCCCAGGGCTGAACGTAGTGTCCTGCTCCATCGGCGCGGAGACCCAGAGGTAACCCCACGCGCCGCCGGAAACGTCCATTCCGGACAGGAGCCAGGTGGTGACGGCGAAGGCCGCAGCAAACACAACCCACCGAATCAACAGGTTGGCAAAGCACGGGACACGAACGTCGTGCACCGCGGCCGCGTGCGGGGGCTAGCGAGAGCTAGCTAGCTCGTCAGGAAGCACGGCCGGTTGACGATCCGGCTCGAGGGTCTCTCGCACGAGTGCGTCGAAATAGGCGAGGGTCAGCATCGCGCAATCGTTAGCTAGAGGACACCAACCCCATCTGAGCAGGAGCTTTGTTTCAAGCCGACGCGCGGATTCGAACCGCGGACCCCTTCATTACGAGGGAAGGCCCAGCCCGTGACGGCAGTTACCGAGCGTTTGTCCGAGTGAGCATTTCTCTGCTAAATCCCTAGTTCTATCGCTCGACCACAACACTTCTGAATACGCGGAGTGACGCCGGTTGCTCACATATTGCTCACACGGCGCCGCCTGGAGCTACGCGCGGCGGTGGCCGCCGGAGCGATGTCCGGCTCTGGGTTCAGAGAGCCGCGCATAGGTGCCCCGGATTAGTCTGACTTACCCGCTAAAGCCGGTGACCGTCAACTTGGCGAGCTGAATGCGCGCCTTTGCCGCGGAAGGGAGGTTGCCCTTCCGTTCGTACAGCACGAGGGCCTCCGCTGCCATGCGGGTCGCCTCTGCCGTATCGCCGGCCGCTAGGAGTACTTCGGAGAGCGACAGATGGGCGTCGGCCTCGTGGTTGATCTGTGCCAGGCGCTCCGCAGCCGCGATCGCCTCGCGGCCGAGCGGCACGCCTTCCTCCGGCTTTCCCCGCGCAGCCAGCAGCCTTGCAAGTGTCTGCCGCGTGAGGATGGGTACCTCCGCGTCGTCCGGGCCGCCGAGTCGCTCGCTCTCGGCTGCAAGCTCCTCCGACTCGTCGAGTCGACCTTGCCGGTAGAGGGCTTCGGCGAGCATCGCGGCGAAGCTCGCCGACCAGAACCGTTCGCCCAAGCCCGTCAGCACGTCGAGCCCGTGTCGTAGCCTCGCTTCTGCCGCTACAGGGTCTTCGGCGAGGAGTTCGATGAAGCCTGCCCTCATCGGGAAGATGTGATAGTCCCACTTGAGCGCAAACTCCTCGAAGATGGCCTCTGAGTCGCTGAGCGCCTGGCGGGCCTCCGGGAATCCGCCCATCATCGCGAGAAGGCCCGCAATGTTTGCCAGAGCGTTGGCTCTGGCGGCCGGGAACGCTTCGACCTCCAAAAGGATCATGCGCGCAGCCGCCAAGGCTTCTTCGGCGGGGGTCGAGTCGTAGAAGAGAGCGCCTGTCAGGTGCGATCGCAGCATGGCCTGCTCGCGACGCAGGCCGGCGGCATCTGCCTTCTCGGCCGCGCGAATTATTGTCTGGGTTATCTTCTCCATGCGGACGCCTTGGGCGAGATCACGCGAGACCATCACCTGCCACGCCCGCGCGAGGCCGACGGCGTCATCGGCGGACTCGAGGATGGTCATCGCAGCTCGAAGTCGCGGTAGCGCCCGCTCACTCCAGCCCTCGGGCTCGAGGTGGCCTTCCAGCTCCAGAAGGGCCAGCTCAGCGCGGGCGGCGATCGTATCGAGTCCGAGCTCGGGTGCGCGACGAACGGCTTCCGCGATCAGCGCGCGGGCCTCTTCGATGCGGCCGGCGGCGGCGAGCGCGTCTCCAAGCTCCGGCAGGAGCGGGAGTCGCCTCGACTCGTCGCGAGCGAGAGCGTCCACGGCCCGTCCGAGAAGGCTCGCTGCCGCGACGACATCTCCGAGAGCGAGCGCGCGTCGCCCTGCGGAGGAAAGCCGAGCGCCCGCCCGCCGCGCGAGCTCCAGATCCTCCTCCCCGAGGGGGCCTAGTTCCATCAGGTAGCGGAGCGCCTGCTCGTAGTGGTATCCGACGATCTCTTCGTACTCGGTCACGCGTTCACCCGAGACGCGCTCGAGCCAGTTCGCGAACCGCCGATGGAACTCCACGCGTTGTTGCTTGGGAATGCTCTCGTAGGCCGCGTCGCGGATGAGACCGTGCCCAAAGCGGAAGGCATCGTCCCCCCCGAACACGGCGCGGTCAGGGCGGACGAACTCCTTCCGAACGAGCGAGATCAGCTGTGCCCCTACTGCTGCGCGCTCGCGCTCTTCGAGGAGCTCGACGACCGAGCCGCGATGAAACGTGCGCCCCTCGACGGAGGCGCGTTCGAGAACCGCCCGCTCGCTCGCGCCCAGACGGTCGACGCGCGCGGCGAGAAGCGCCTGGATCGTCGGCGGCACGAGCAGCTCGCCGTTGTCGGCATCGGCGTTCAAGGCGAGCAACTGCTCGATGAAGAGCGGGTTTCCTTCAGCCGCCTCAGCAATCCGCCCCCGCAGCGCCCCGGGAAGGTCGTGCTTCTCAAGCAGCCCCGCGATCAGCGAGTGGGCGTCCTCCTCCGGAAGGGGCGGCAGCGTCAGGACAAGCGAGTTCTGCTTCGGCGCCGCCCAGGAGGGCCGCTGCTCAAAAAGGTCGGCGCGGGCTAGGCAAAGAAGGAAGATCGGCGCCTCCGTCGCGAAGCCGGCCACATACTCGAGCAGGTCGAGGAGCGTCGACTCGGCCCAATGAAGGTCGTCGATCACGAGCACGAGCGGCCGCTCGCGGGCGAGCGCCTCGAAGAGCCTCCTGAAGGCCCAGAAGATCTCCTCCGGCTGCGCCCCGCCGCCCTCGGAGAGACCGAGGGCGCTCCCGATCCGATCGGCGACGAGTTCGGCGTTGTCCGCGCCCGCGAGCAGCTTCCGGAGGACCTCGGCGGGCTCGTTGCCGGCAAGCTGGTTCACGACCTCCGCGAGTGGGCGTGGAGTCTTCGGCCAGGGCGCGCTCATGCGCGGACGCGCTCGCCATTCGACCTGCCTCAGCGGAAAAGCGCGACGACGCCAGGCAGCCCAGCAAGCGGCAGGGCCAAATGAGCTCGCTGAGGCGCTCGAAGCCAATGCGCGTCATCTCCTCGCCGGACTGACACCGGGCGATGTCATCCAGGTGCTCCGCACACCTCGTAGTCAGCTCGCGCTCGGCTTCCCCAGCCTGAGATCATCGCCATTCCGCGCACGCCTCCGTACCGAACTGCTCGGCGACCGCTCAGGCGCAGGAGCGAACGAGTGGAACGGGGCCCGTTCCACTCAAGCGAAACGACGTGTATAACGGTTCGCGTCGTTACATCCCACTAAGAGTTGGCAAAGTGGCTTGCTTGCACGCAATCGCGCGAGGCCTACTTGGTGCAGTCAGCTAACCGGGCGTCACGCTTCGGCGGAGGCGACCGGCGAAGCTGGCAAGGTACGAATCGTTTAAGTCTGGGATTCGCGCGAACAAGCGGAGGCCTGGGGGGAGAAGGTCGCCGCTGCCCGTGAGGAAGCAGGCTTTGGCGGGCGCCCGCCGTCGATCGAATACCTCGAAGTTCACCGCATCGTTCAGCGTTAGCTGGTTTGGCGCGAGCGGCTCGGGCTGCTCGCGCCAAACCTCGCCTGCGCCAGCGTGCGGGAATGTTCCCTGGGAACGATCTCGCCCAGCTTCTGAGAGAGCGAACTATGCCTCGACGAGCATCACCAAGGTCTCGGGCAGGACTCCGTCATGCGCCATCGCCTCTCCAGCCGCCGGAGTTTCCATCGCGGCCGCGAGTGCATCCATGTCGG
>JBBQXP010000002.1:0-106687 GCA_038209555.1 Gaiellales bacterium | reverse complement strand
AGACGTCGCTGCTGCGGCTGGTCCGGCGCCCGGACGGCTCCGTCGAGCCCGATCTCTCGGGCTTGGCCGCCGGCCGGGGGGCGTACGTACACCGCGATCCTGCCTGTGTGGCAGGTGCGATCGAGCGGGGCACGGCGGTCCGGGCCCTGCGGGCGGGTGGCGATGTGGACGGAGCAGCTAGGCTACGGAACATGATCGAGCAGGCATCGGAGGCGCGTTGAGGGTTCACGAACTCGCGAAGGAACTGGGGGTGAGCAGCAAAGAGCTGCTCGGCACCCTGGAGGAGATGGGCGTGACCGGACGGTCGGCCTCGTCGAGCGTGCCCGAGGATATGGTGCCGCGACTGCGGGCCTCGGGTGGGAAGGCGACGACCAAGCCCAAGCGCCGCGAGATCCTCGAGCCGCCGCCGTCTCCGAAGCCGAAGCGTCCGAAGGCGGCCCCGAAGCCGGCATCGCCGGCCGGGGCCCCACCGGCCGCCGCCGCACCACCTGCTGCTGCGCTGGCGCCCGCCGCCGCACCGGCCGAGCCCGCGCCGGTACCGCTGGCCGCGGTCCCGGCCCCCGCGCCTGCGCCCCCGGTCCCACCGGCTGCGCCCGCGGAACCGACCCTGCCGGTGGTGCGATTCATCCGGGGATCCACGCCGCAGACGATCGCCGAGAAGACCGGCCGCTCGCCGGCCGAGATCGTGAAGATCCTGTTCACCGCCGGAGAGATGGCGACGGCGACGACCTCCCTGTCCGACGAGGCGATCGTGCTGGTCGCGACCGAGCTCGGCAACTCCGCCGAGATCGTCGGCGTGGAGGACGAGGACGAGGCCGAGGTGGCCGACGACGTCGATGAGGCGGCCCTGGTGTCCCGCGCGCCCGTCGTGACGATCATGGGTCACGTCGACCACGGCAAGACGACGCTTCTGGACGCCATCCGCAAGTCGGCGGTCGTTGAGACCGAGGCCGGCGGCATCACGCAGCACATCGGCGCCTACCAGGTCGACCACAACGAAAGGCGAATCACCTTTCTGGACACGCCGGGCCACGAAGCCTTCACCGCCCTGCGGGCACGCGGCGCGAAGGTGACTGACATTGCCGTCCTGGTCGTCGCGGCGGATGACGGCGTGAAGCCGCAGACGCTCGAGTCGATCAGCCACTCTCGCGCAGCCGAGGTGCCGATCCTGGTCGCGGTCAACAAGATCGACACGGAAGGCGCGAATCCCACCCGCGTTCGGCAGGAGCTCGTCCAGCAAGAGCTCCAACCGGAGGAGTGGGGCGGCACGACCCAATACGCGGACGTTTCCGCGAAGAACGGCGAGGGCCTCGACGAGCTTCTGGAGAAGATCCTTCTCGTCGCAGACGCGGAGCTGGAGCTGACCGCGAACGCAAAAGCAGAGGCTTCCGGCCCGATCATCGAGAGCCGGCTCGACGTCGGGCGTGGGCCGGTGGCCACGATGCTCATCCAGCGCGGCACCTTGAAGGTCGGAGACGCGATCGTTGCCGGCGATGCCTGGGGAAAGGTGCGCGCGCTCCACGACTACCGAGGCGAGCGCGTCAAGGAGGCAGGCCCGGGGACGCCGGTGGAGATTCTTGGCTTCGACAAACCACCCGGCGCCGGTGAGTACGCGAAGGTGGTCGAGAACGATCGTCAGGCGCGCCATTTCGCGGGCCTGCGCGGCCAGCGGCTGCGCGCGGAGCAGATGTCGCGGAGCTCCAAGAAGAGCGTCTCGCTCGAGGATCTCTTCACGCAGATGGAGGCGGGTGCGCTCAAGGAGCTGAACGTGATCGTGAAGGCGGACGTCCAGGGCTCGATCGAGGCGATCATCGGCGAGCTCGGAAAGATCCACCATCCCGAAGTCGGCGTCACCGTGATCCACACGGGAATCGGCGCAATCTCCGAAAGCGACATCATGCTCGCCTCCGCATCGAACGCAATCGTGCTCGGCTTCAACGTACGCCCTAACGCGGAGGCCCGCGCGCTCGCGGAGCGCGAGGGAGTAGACCTTCGCACGTACCGCGTCATCTACCAGCTCACCGACGAGATCCAGCAGGCGCTCGTCGGCATGCTGACACCTGAGCAGGTCGAGGAGACGCTCGGCGAGGCCGAGGTGCGTGCTCTCTTCCGCGCTTCGCGCGTGGGCGTGATCGCAGGCTGCTACGTCACCAGCGGCGTCATCCGCCGAAACGCCAAGATCCGCGTCATCCGGGACGGCACAGTGGTCTACGAAACTACGATCGCTAACCTGAAGCGCTTCAAGGAAGACGCGCGCGAGGTGCAGGCCGGCTTCGAGTGCGGGATACTCCTCGACGGCTTCAACGACGTGAAGGAAGGCGACGTTCTCGAGGCCTACGAGACGCGAGAGATCGAGCGCACGGACCTCGAGGTCGCCGGCAACGGCCAGCCCGCCGCCGCGGCTGAGGCAGAGGCCGAGGCGAGCGCGTAGGACTCTGGCCGTGGGCGCCGGCTATGTCGGCATCCTGTCGGTCGAGCTCCACTTCCCAGACAACCATTCCTTGAAGGGGAAGCGGAAGGAGCTCCTCTCGGCCAAGGCTCAGCTCCACCGCCGCTTTGGGGCATCCGTGGCAGAGGTTGATCATCACGATGTCTGGCAGCGTGCCCGGCTCACTGTCGCGTGCGTGGCCCGGGGCCACTTGGAGGCCATGGAGCTCCTCGACGCAGCCGAGCGTTATCTGGGCGCTCAGGCGTTCGAGCTCATCTCCACCCAGCGGGAGGTCGTCGCACCCGATGCCTGAGCGCATGCGCCGGATCAACGAGGCCCTCCGGGAAGTGCTCTCGGAGGGGATAGGCGAGCTCAAAGACCCTCGGATCGGCTTCGTGACGGTCACGGGTGTGAGGGCGAGCACGGACCTCCGGCAGGCGACCGTTTTCGTCAGCGTGCTCGGCTCGGAGAAGAAGCGCGTTGCCACCCTTGCCGGGCTCGAGTCCTCGCGTGCTCCCCTGCAGGCGCGCGTGAACAGGGAGCTCCATCTCAAGCGGACTCCGCAGTTGAGGTTTGAGTACGATCAGACGATAGAGGAAGGCGTCCGCCTCTCTAGGCTCATCGATGAGCTCTCTCCAGACGAACCCGGCGCAGACTGACCTGCGAAAGATCGCTGATGCGATCAGGTCTCACGACCGTTTCGTCGTGACCACGCACGAGAACCCCGACGGCGACGCGCTCGGCTCGCTCGTGGCGATGACCCTCGCGCTCCGTGAGCTCGGCAAGGATGTCGTCATGTACCTCTTCGGCGAGGTCCCGCTCCCGCGCGAGTACCGCTTCATGGCTCTCGGCGACCTGGTTCGCACGCTGCCGGACGACGTCTCCGAGCGAGTGCTGGTTGCGGTGGACGCCGCCAACGAGAGCCGACTGGGGCCGGAGCAGCGGCAGCTGCTGGACGACGCGCCGCTCGTCATCGACATCGATCACCACCACGACAACTCCAGGTTCGGAGATCTGAACCTGATCGTGGCCGATGCCTCCTCGACCGGTGAGATCCTGAGAGACCTCCTCACAGAGCTCGGCGTCGATCTGACTCCAGCCATCGCCGAGGCGCTCTACATCGCGATCGTAACCGACACCGGGCGCTTCCAGTACGCGAACACGACCGCGAAGGCGCTGCGTCTCGCGGCCGAGCTCGTCGAAGCGGGCGCGGACGTCCACCGGGTCTTCCAGGGTGTGTACGAGAACGTGTCGTTCGCGAAGCTGAAGCTGCTCGCGCGTGCGCTCGAGAATGCGCAGCTCCTCGAGGGAGGCCGGCTCGTGGTCTCGCACCTCGAGAAGGACGACTTCGAGGCAGCAGCCGCGGATGAGCCTTTCTCGGAGGGCATCATCGACTCCCTACGCGCGGTCGAAGGCTCCGAGATGGCCGCACTGATCCGCGAGCCTCCGACGCAGAACGGGCCCCTCCGGCGCGTCAGCTTACGGACAACCGAGCAGGGGCTCGACGTCTCGGCCATCGCCCGCAAGAGCGGGGGAGGGGGCCATAAGCAGGCGGCCGGATTCCCTTCCGAGGCGAGTGTCGAAGAGATCACCGATTTCATTCGTCGCGAGTTTCTGGCGCAAACCTAGAGATTCGTCGGTCGGCCACTCGCCTGGGGCCGGCCGCGTGCCACCCACCGCGTCGAGCCTATCCGCGAGAATCGCGCACGTGGCTCGCAAATCGTGTCGGAAGCTACCTGCTTGAGTGCCGAGTCGCGCACGGCGGGCGGGCTGGTCCTGGTCGACAAGCCGGTCGGGCCGTCGTCTTTCGCGGTCGTCAAGCGCTTACGGGCGACTTACGGGCTGAAGACAGGGCACGCCGGCACACTGGATCCGTTCGCGAGTGGACTGCTGCTTGTCCTCCTCGGCAGTGCCACCCGGCTCGCGCAGTACCTGGTCGGGTTAGACAAGCGCTACGAGACCGAGATCCGCCTCGGTGCGCGGACGACAACCGGGGATCCCGAAGGCGAGGAGCTCGAGGAGAGGGAGATTGCGACGCGGGAGGAGATCGAGGCACTGCGCGGAGAGGTCGAGCTGCCCGTTCCGGCCGCCTCCGCGGTCAAGATCGACGGCGAGCGCGCATACCGGCTCCACCGGCGCGGGATCGCCGTCGAGATGCCGATGCGCCGGAGCACGGTCCATTCGCTCGAGATCGTTCGCTACGAGCCACCGAGCGTGGTCCTGGCGCTCCACGTCTCGAGCGGGACATACGTCCGGGCAATCGCCGATGCGCTCGGCGGACACTGCGTGGCGCTACGGCGGACCGAGGTCGGCCCGTTCTCGATCGAGGATGCTTCCGAGACCAGGGTCCTGCCTCCGCTCGCGGCGGTGTCCTTCCTGCCGCGCCGCGATCTCGACGCCGAGGAGCGGCGCCTGATTTCCACCGGCCGCGAGATCGACGGAGAGGGGGAGGGACCGGTGGCGCTCACGCTGGGGCCCGAGCTGGTGGCGATCGGCCGCTCGAACGGCAGAGCGATCCGCCCGGAGACGGTTCTCGCTCTCGCATGAACGTCGCACGCACGCCTGACGAGCTCGAACCGGCCGAGCGGGCGGTCGCGATCGGCACCTTCGACGGCGTCCATCGCGGCCATCGCACCGTCATCGACGCGGTGGTTGCAACGGGCCTTCGACCTACAGTGGTGACGTTCCAGCCTCACCCCCGGGCAGTTCTCGGCTACGAGGTCGAGCTTCTGTCGACGTTCGAGCGCCGCCTCGAGCTGATCGAAGCAGCCGACATTGCCGACGTCCTCGCTCTCGAGTTCACGACCGCGCTCTCCCTGCTCGAGCCCGAAGAGTTCGTAGCGCAGATTCTCGGGCCGATCGGAACCCAGACCGTGTTGGCGGGCGATGGGTTCCGATTCGGCCACAAGCGGCGCGGTGACCTCGAGCTCCTTCGCGCCCTTGGAATTGA
Source organism: Gaiellales bacterium (assembly GCA_038209555.1). Classification (GTDB taxonomy): domain Bacteria; phylum Actinomycetota; class Thermoleophilia; order Gaiellales; family Gaiellaceae; genus DASQGA01. The sequence goes on along the minus strand of JBBQXP010000002.1, from coordinate 101,309 downwards.
CGCACGGGTTGTACCCCTCCTCGAGGGCGTCTCCTCCAGCCGGATCCGCGAGCACCTGAGAAATGGCGAGATCCGGGAGGCCGCCGCCCTTCTCGGTCGTGCCCCGGAGCTCGAGGGACCGGTCGTCTACGGAGACCAGCGTGGCGGGACGCTTGGCTTCCCGACCGCCAACCTCTCGGTCGACCGGGGCATCCTCGTCCCGAAGCACGGGATCTACGCCGGCCAGGCTCTCGGGCACCGCGCCGCCGTCTCGATCGGCGTCAACCCACACTACGGCGGCGTCGAGCGCAGGATCGAAGCCTTTCTCCTCAATTTCAGCGGTGACCTCTACGGCACGCGGCTCCGTCTCGAGCTCTGGGAGCGCCTGCGGGAGGAGCGCGCGTTCGAGAGCGAGGCCGACCTCGTTGAGCAAATCGTGCGCGACACAGACGACGCTCGAGCGGCCTCGCCGCCGGTGTAAAGATTCTTCCAGGACGGCGCGCACTTCCGGGACCGGGAACGATGATGTGCGTATGAATGGGATCTTCCTGATCGTGTCCGTGCAGTGTCTCGCGTGCGAGTCGACGTACTCGAAGCCGGCCGGTCGCGGCACCGTGCGGAACAACCCTGGGTGCCCACATTGCGGATACGTCGGATGGTCGGAGTCGGATAGCTCCGTTAGGGAAGACCTCGGGCCGAGCCGCTCCGACGCGGGTCCGCCGCCAGGCCCGCTCGCCCGCTCGCACTGACGCCGCCAAAATAGTGGTGAAGGTCAGGCCAGCGTCTGACGCTTTTCCCCTCGGCCTCGAGTGCTTCCAGCGCCGAAGCTGCGAACCCAGGCTCCACGTGAACCACCTCGCCCACGGGATGCAACCTGGGCCGCTCGACGGCCCTCTGCGGATCCAAGCCTTCGTCGAGGACGGCCGTCAGCACCTGGACGAGTGCGCTTCGCAGCCTCGTTCCGCCGGCGGCGCCGATCGCGAGTGCAGGCCCTTCGTGATCGAGTGCGAGCGCCGGTGCCATCATGCTTTCCATCCGCCTCCCAGGCTCGAGCGGACCGACGACGAGGTCGACTTCGCCGAGCATGCTGTTCAGATGGAGGTCGTAGCCTGGGAGGAAGTCACCGGAGCCGAGGCCCAGGCTCGTCGTCAGCACGCAGGCGTTCCCGGTCTCGTCGACGGTCACGAGATTCGTGGTGTGACCGTCGGGTGGCGTCTCTGTGAGTGCGGCGACGAGGACGCTGACGCGCTCGGCCTCGGACAGCCCTCCCAGCGGCTGCAGCTGGGCAAGCGTCTCAACCACCCGGGCAAGCCCTGCCCGCGTCTCGATCCGGTAGCCCGCGTGGTCGCCCACGACCGGATCCACCCACTCGGGCCGGTACGCCCGCAGGTCGGCCTTCGTAACGAGCCCTCCGCGGTCCTCCATGAGCTCGAGCAGGGCCTTGGCGAGCGAGCCCGTGTACAAGCTCTCTGGTCCCTCTCGGGCGACGAGGGCCAGAGCCGCTGCCAAGCCTGGTTGCTCCAGCTTCGCGCCTGCTTCCAGGAGGTGCCCGCCTGGAGCGTAGATCAGCGCCCCTTCGCGCATCGTCATCACGGGCGCGAGCATGGCAAGACAGGCGGCGTGGGCTGGCGGCATCTCGACTCCGCCTGTTGCCAGGGAGATCGCAGGCTGAACGAGGCGTGACCATGGCAGCCGCCCGCGGCGCCGGTGGAGCGCGCCGAGGCCGGCCGGTACGCCCGGAACGGCGCAGGATGCGATTCCGACCGAGTAATGGACGAGCTCGGTCCCGAACGGCACCGCCAACAGCAGGAGCTCCGACCCGCGTGCGTCGCTGCCCAGGCCCGGAACCGCGACGAAGAAGTCCAGAAGCTCGGTCCGGCGTTCGGTTGCGTCCCACCAGAGCGCATGCCCGCCGCCCGCGAGACCCGTCATGACCGTTTCGGCGACGCAGGAGGCGAGGCAGGCTGCAACAGCTGCGTCGGCTGCCGTGCCACCATCCGCCAGGATCTCCAGGCCCGCCTCAGCCGTAGCCGGGTGCCCCGCGGCAATTCCCGGTGTGAGGCCACTGCGTCCTGCTCTGGCTCGCTTTTTGCCCGCCAGAGAGCCGAAAGCGTCACCGGACGAGCGCGGCACCTTTGCTAGCCTACGGCCAATGACTCTGACGAAGGAAGCGAAGCAAGAGGTCGTAGGCACATACGGAAAGAGCGACGCGGACACCGGGTCGCCGGAGGTGCAGGTGGCGCTGCTTACGCAACGCATTACCTATCTCACCGAACACCTCCGGACGCACAAGAAAGATCACCACTCGCGTCGAGGGCTTCTGAAGCTCGTCGGCCAGCGTCGCCGGCTTCTGAACTACCTTCAACGGAGAAACGTGGAGGGCTACCGAAACCTCATCAAGGAACTGGGCCTGCGCCGGTAGCGCCGGGCCGGCGGAGGGCGCCGGTGGAAGTTTGAGGGAGCCCCGAGCCCGGGTCTGCCTCAAACCTCCGCCTCCGTCCTCCGCAAGAAGACAGGAGGCAAGTATGAGTACGATCGAATCGTCCCAGGCCGCGGTGTCGGTCACAGTCGGACGCGAAGAAATCTCGTTCGAGACGGGGAAGCTGGCCAAGCAGGCCGGCGGCTCGGTCGTCGTGCGAGCCGGCGAGTGCATGGTGCTCGCCACGGCGCATGGACGGCCCGAGCCGCGTGAGGGAGCGGACTTTTTCCCGCTCACTGTCGACGTCGAGGAGCGGATGTACGCGGCCGGGAAGATCCCCGGCGGCTTCTTCAAGCGTGAGGGGCGCCCGACCGAGAAGGCGATCCTGACGGCCCGCATGATCGACCGGCCGATCCGCCCGCTCTGGCCGAAGGGCTTCAGGAACGAGGTTCAGGTCATCTGCACGATTCTCTCGGCCGACCTCATCACCGCCCACGACATCCTCTGCATCAACGGCGCCTCGGCTGCGCTCATGTTGTCGCCGCTGCCGTTCTTCGGACCGGTCGGCGCCGTGCGAGTCGGACAGATCGACGGCCAGCTGGTGCTCAATCCGACCTTGCCCGAGTCGGCCGAGGAGTCCAAGTTCGACCTGATCGTGGTCGGCACCAAGGACGGCCTCACGATGGTCGAGGCCGGAGCCGACGAGGTGACCGAAGAGGTCCTCCTCGAGGCGCTCGACCTTGCTCATGCCGAGATCAAGAAGCTTTGTGAGGCGCAGGAGGATCTCCGCCGCCAGGCCGGCAAGCCGAAATGGCTCGACACCGATCTGACGGAAGAGCTCGAGGCGTCGCAAGGCGACCGGATCCGGGAGCGGATCGCCGCCGAAGGCCTTCGCGAGGCTGCCGCGGTCGTCGACGAGCTGGTCGACGAGCTCTGCCCGCCGCTCTCGATGACCTCCACCGAGGAGGACATCGTCAAGCGGATGCAGGTCAAGTCGAGCTTCGGGCTCATTCTCGAGCGCGTCCGCCTGGAGGCCGTGATCGGCCCAGTGCGGGATCAGTTTGAGACTGGCCTCCGTGAGCTGACCGAGGCTGAGCAGGACTCGAAGGAGCTCAAATCGGCCAAGCGGGCTCTCCTTTTCGACCGGATCATCGACACCGTCGAGCTGCCCTTCCCGGTCGGCCCCGCCACGGTCGACGGGGATGCTCCGGCTGTGAAGGACGGGATGACCAAGCAGTTCGTGAAAAAGGCGGCCGAGGCCATCTACAAGGAACTCGTCCGGCGGAAGATCGCCGTCGACAAGCGCCGGCCCGACGGTCGCGGCACCGAGGAGATCCGGGAGATCGAGTGCGAGGTCGGCGTCGCGCCGCGAACGCACGGCTCGGCGCTCTTCACCCGCGGGCAGACCCAGATCATGACGCTCCTGACGCTGGGAACCGCGAAGGAGGGTCAGCGCATCGACGATCTCTCGCTCGAGACTGATCGTCGCTTCATGCACCACTACAACTTCCCGCCCTACTCCGTGGGCGAGACCGGCTTCATGCGTGGCCCGAAGCGGCGCGACATCGGCCATGGGGCGCTCGCGCAACGGGCCCTCGAGGCCATGATCCCGCCAGCGGAGGACTTTCCGTACACGATCCGCCTCGTCTCGGAGACGCTCGAGTCGAACGGCTCCTCGTCGATGGGATCGGTGTGCGGCTCGACGCTGGCGCTCATGGATGCAGGCGTGCCGATCAAGCGGCCCGTCTCGGGAATCGCCATGGGCCTCGTCAAGGAGGGTGACGACTACGTGATCCTGACCGACATCCAGGGAGCGGAGGATCATCTCGGCGACATGGACTTCAAGGTGGCCGGGTCGCGCGAGGGCATCACCGCGCTCCAGATGGACATCAAGATCACCGGCGTCACGCAGGAGATCATGCGAAATGCGCTCGACCAGGCAAAGCGGGCGCGCGAGTTCATCCTCGACAAGATGGCCGAGGCGCTCCCGGAGGCTCGGTCGGAGCTCTCCGAGAACGCTCCGCGGATCTCGACGGTCAAGATCGACCCGGAGAAGATCGGCATGGTGATCGGCAAGGGCGGCGAGACGATTCGCTCGCTCGAGTCCGATTACGACGTCCAGATCGACATCGAAGAGGACGGCACCATCCTCATCTACGCCACGGAGGGCACAAAGGCGCGAGAGGCGATCGCCGCGATCGAGAACCTCACCAAGGAGCCCGAGGTCGGGGACGAGTACACCGGCAAGGTCGTGAAGACGACCGACTTCGGCGCCTTCGTCGAGCTCAAGAAGGGCACCGACGGCTTGCTGCACGTCTCCAACGTGGGTCCCGGCCGCGTTGCTCACATCGAGGACGTCATGGCCCGCGGCGACGTGCTCGACGTCATCGTCCAAGAGGTCGACAAGGCACGCGGCCGGATCGGCTTGAAGCTCGTCGCCAAGCACGAGAACGGCAACCTCGTGCAACCCGAGGAGCTGATCGAACGAGCGAAGGACGCACCGCCCCGAGAGCGCTCGGAGCGGCCCCGTGACGGTGAGCGCGGGCGTGACCGCGGCCGCGAGCGGAACCGCCGCTAGCACCCGGCAGATGCGCGAGTGAAGCGCTACGACTGTGTCGTCGTTGGAGCCGGCCCCGCCGGCTCCACGACGGCGTACCGCCTCGCCCGAGAAGGAGTCTCTGTTCTCCTGCTCGACCGCGCGCGCTTCCCGCGTGACAAGCCCTGTGGGGGAGGGCTGACCGGTCGGGCCGCGCGGCTCCTGCCCTTCTCCATCGATCCGGTCGTCGAGGAAGTCGTCACGATCGCCGAGCTCGGCCTCGGATCCGACAAGCGGGTCGAGCGCGGCAGCGGCAAGCCGCTCGTCTACATGACGCAACGGAAGCGACTCGATGCCTACCTCGTCGACCAGGCTGCGGCGGCAGGCGTCGAGTTCCGGGACGGGACGAAGGTCTCGGGGGTCGAGATAAACGGGAAGAGCGCGACGGTCAGAGTCAACGGTGACGGCATCGCAGCCCGGACCGTCGTCGGCGCGGACGGGATCAACGGCGTGTCGGCGCGAGCGCTCGAGCTCGGCGGGAACCAGGCCGTGGGGGTTGCGCTCGAAGGCAACCTCTCCTACGGACGCATCGACCGCGAGCGCTTCCGCGGACGCCTCCTGATCGACTTCGCCACCGTGCCGGGCGGGTACGCGTGGGTCTTTCCCAAGGGCGACCACGTCAACTTCGGCGTGGGGGGGTCGACCGAGGAAGGCCCGCGGCTCCGCGAGCACCTGCGCCGCCTCTGCAAGCGGCACGGAGCCGAGCTCGAGGACCTCGGTGAGCTCCGAGGCTTCAGGCTTCCAATGCGGCTGCCGTCCTCCTGCCTCTCACGAGGCCCTGCGCTGCTCGTCGGGGATGCAGCCGGCCTCGTCGACCCGGTTTCCGGCGACGGGATGTACGAGGGGATCCTCAGCGGTTCGCTCGCGACAGGAGCCGTGCTGGACGTGCTCGAGGGACGGGAGGAGACGCTCGACCCCTACGGTCCCCGGCTCACGCGCCAGCTCGCGCCGCTGCTCTGGGCCTCCTGGAGCATCAAGGCGGCGCTCGACCGCTTTCCCCGCACGTCCTTCGCGCTGGCGCAGACCCAGCTCGTGTGGAACGTTGTCGAGCGAATCCTCCAGGGAGACCTCGCCGATGTGCGCCTGACCCGTGGGCCGGCCAGGCCTCTCCTGAAGGCGCTGGCACTCCTTGCCCGTGCCGCCGGAGACCCCGGCCGGGCCTTCAGGCCCGCGGGCTAACTACCGCTTCGCACCCGGCTACGATGCGACCGGTGGAGAGCTACCTCCTCACGACTCTCGACGGCGGCGCCCGGGTGGTGACGGAGCCGCTCCCGAGCGTTCGCTCCGTCGCGCTCGGGATCTGGATCGGCGCCGGCTCGCGGGATGAGGACGTCGCCCACGCCGGCCTGAGCCATTTTCTCGAGCACCTTCTCTTCAAGGGCTCCCGCTCCTATTCCGCGCTCGAGATCGCAGAGATCTTCGATACGTTCGGTGGCGAGCTCAACGCCTCGACGGGTCGGGACTACACGGTCGTCTTCGCTCGCGTGCTCGACGAGCACCTCGAGGAGGCGATGGACGTGGTTACCGACATGGTGTTCGCGCCCCGCCTCTCCGACCTCGACGCCGAGCGGGAAGTCGTCCTGGAGGAGATCGCAATGGTCGAGGATGCGCCGCAGGAGCTCGTCCATGACCTGATCACGGAGACCGTCTTCGGCGATCATCCGCTCGGCCGGCCGGTACTGGGCTCTGCGGAGGTCATCGCAAATGTCTCGCGCCGGAGCGTCTCCACGTACCACCGCGCCCGCTACCGGCCCGACAACGTCGTGGTCGCCGCCGCCGGGCACCTCGAGCACGACCGGGTGGTGGAGCTCGTGGAGCGGATGAGCGCCAAGAGCCCAGGCCCACCGGCCCGCCGGGCCGGCGCTCGGGCACCGTTCGTCGATGCGCCGAGCCCGAGCCTTCGCTTCCAGCGAAAGGACACCGAGCAGTACCACATCTGTGTCGGTGCACCAGGTATCGCGCGATCGGACCGGCGGCGGTTCACGGCTTCGATCCTGGACAGCGTGCTCGGCGGCTCGGCCTCGTCCCGCCTCTTCCAGGAGATCCGCGAGAAGCGCGGTCTCGCCTACTCGGTGTACACGTTTGCATCGCAGTACGCGGACACGGGCCAGATCGGCGCCTACGTCGGAACGCGGGAGGAGAATCTCGCCGCCTGCCTCGAGATCCTGCGCGAGCAGATCACCGCAGTCGCGGCCGGGGAGCTCGGGGACGAGGAGCTCGAGCGCGCGAAGGAGAACCTCAAAGGCCGGGTAATGCTTTCGATGGAGTTGACGTCGAATCGGATGAGCAGACTCGGGAAGTCCCTGGTTACCGACAGCGAGATCCTGTCACTAGACCGCGTCATCGCTGAGATCGAGGCCGTCGACCGCGACGCGGTGGCCGGCCTCGCCGCGCTCTTGCTCGCGGAGGAAAGGCTGTCCGTCGCTGCGATCGGGCCGAGCGAGGAGCGTTTCGTCGACGCGGTTGAACGCATCTCACCGGGGCTCGTCGCAGCGGCCGCGTGAAGATTCTCCTCTTCGGAGCGGGGGGGAAGGTCGGGACGGTCCTCGGCCCTGCGCTCGCGGAGGCGGGGCATGACGTGCACGGCGTCGGCTCCGGGAACGGTGCCGTGGCGGCCGGGTACGACGTGGCGATCGACTTCACGCGCCCGGACGCCGTCCGCGCGAACGTCGAGAGTTGCCTTGCTGTGGGGATCCCTTGCGTGGTCGGCACGACGGGCCTCCAGGACGCGGACGTGGAGGCCCTGGACACCCTCGCACGGGAACGCGAGATCCCATGCCTCGTCGCTCCGAACTTCGCGCTCGGCGCAGTCCTCATGATGCGCTTCGCGGAGGAGGCGGCTCGCTGGCTCCCGCGTGCCGAGATCGTCGAGCTCCACGACGAGGCGAAGCGGGATGCGCCCTCGGGCACGGCGAAGGCGACGGCCGCCCGCCTGGAAGGAGACGTGCCGATCCACAGCGTCCGCCTGCCGGGCCTCCTGGCCCATCAGGAGGTGCTGCTGGGCGGCCAGGGGCAGCTTCTGACCATCCGGCACGACACGCTCTCCCGCGAGGCCTTTGTACCCGGCGTTCTCCTGGCGCTCGAGCGGCTGGGGGACCTGCCCGCCGGTGTGACCTTGGGGATCGACGGGCTCGTCGCGTAGAATCCGACCTGTGCTGGGCGAGGTCCTGACCGCGGTTGCGACGCCGTTCCGGGAGGACGGTGCCGTCGATGTGGATGCGTTCCGCCGCCTCTGCCTTCATCTCGTCGAGAACGGTTCGGATGGAGTCGTCGTCGCCGGAACCACTGGAGAAGCGCCGACGCTCACGGACGACGAGCGACTTGAGCTCTGCGCCGTGGCCGTCGACTCGATCGGCGCTCGTGCAACGGTCATCGCGAACACAGGCACGTACTCGACGGCCCACTCCGTTCATCTGACCGAGCAGGCGCACGGGCTCGGCGTGGACGGTTTTCTCGTGGTGACCCCGTACTACAACAAGCCGCCCGTCGCCGGGATCATCGCTCACTTTCGCGCCGTCGCGGAGGCGAGCGACCGGCCGATCATCGTCTACAACATCCCACAGCGGGTGGTGCTGAACCTGGAGCCCGAGACACTGGCGGTGCTCGCAGAGATCCCGACGGTACGAGCGGTCAAGCAGGCCACGGCCGACCTGAACCAGGCCGAGCGGATCGTTCAAGAGACGGACCTCGCTCTCTATGCGGGGAACGACGATCTCCTGCTCCCCTTCCTCGAACTGGGCGGCACCGGAGGGATCTTCGTATGCACCCACCTGGTGGGAATGCGGGTGAAGGAGCTCATACGTCGCTTCAAGGATGGGGACCCCGAGCGCGCGGAGGCGATCGAGCAGGAGCTCCAGCCGGTCCTCGAGGCTCTCGCCGTGACGACGAACCCGATTCCGCTCAAGGCGGCGCTCAACCTTCTCGGCCACGAGGTCGGCGGCCTACGTCTCCCGCTCGTCGACGCGAGCGAGGACGAGGTCGCGCTCGTACGGGCCGGTCTCGAAGCCGCAGGCGTCCTCGCGCCCGCACGCGCCTAGCGTCCCGCGGGTGACCTTGGCGAACCCTGCGCGGGAAGCGCTTCGGACGAGAAGTACACTGCCCCGGTGAGCTCGGCCTGGACGCGCATAACCCCGCTTGGCGGCCTCGGCGAGGTCGGCAAGAACATGACCGCGATCGAGAGCGAGGGCGGCATCGTCGTGGTCGACGCCGGCCTCTCCTTCCCGCGTGACGAGCACCTCGGCGTCGACCTCGTTCTCCCCGACTTCGCTCTCTTGCGGGAGCGGGCGAAGGACATCCGCGCGGTCGTCCTCACGCACGCGCACGAGGACCACGTAGGGGCGCTGCCGTACCTGATGCGCGAGGTGGAGATTCCGCAGGTCTGGGGCACACGCCTCACACTCGGGCTCGTGAAGTCGAAGCTCGACGAGCACGGGCTGCTCCGGGCGGCGGACCTCCTCGAGATCGAGCCTGAGCGCGGGCCGGTTCAGATCGGGCCCTACCGCACGGACTTTGCGCGCATGGCGCACTCGATTCCCGACGCGGTCGCGCTCTCATTCGAGACACCTGGGGGGCGCGTCGTCCATACGGGCGACTACAAGATCGACCACACCCCCGTCGACGGCTTCCGAACCGACGTCGGCAAGCTTGCGGAGCTCGGGAACCTCGGTGTCGAGCTTCTGCTCGGAGATTCGACAAACGCGGAGAGGCCCGGCGTGACTCCGTCGGAGCGCACGGTCGGTGAGGCATTCCGTCAGATCATCCCGGCCCGGGGCGGGCGGGTCGTGATCGCGTCCTTCGCCTCCAACGTGCACCGGGTGCAACAGGCGATCGACGTCGCGATCGAGACAGGTCGGAAGGTTTCCCTCGTCGGCCGCTCGCTCAGGAAGAACGTCAACATCGCGCGAAACCTCGGCTACATCGACGTTCCCGAGGAGCTGCTCGTGAAGCCCGCTGACCTCGGCGAGCTTCGTCCGGAGGAGACGCTCATTCTCTGCACGGGGAGCCAGGGTGAGCCACTTTCGGCGCTGACCCGCATCGCCTACCACGATCACCAGCACGTCGAGGTGGAGGCGGGCGACACCGTGATCATCTCAGCGAAGCCGGTGCCCGGAAATGAGCTGCGCGTCCACGACACGATCAACCGCCTCACAAGGTCCGGCGCGGAGGTGCTGCACCAGGAGATCGCGAACGTGCACACCTCCGGCCACGGAAACGCCGACGAGATTCGTACCGTCTTGGCGCTCCTTCGGCCGCGAAACGTCATGCCTGTGCACGGGGAGTTCAGGATGCTGGCGGCCCATGGCCGGCTCGCGCGCGATGCCGGCGTCGAGCCGGACCGCGTCATCCTCGGCGAGAACGGCTCCGTCGTGGAGCTCTCCGACGGGCGCGCTCGCATCGTCGACCAGGTCGACGTCGGAAGCATCTTCGTCGACCGGGCCGGTTCGGGAGACGTGAAGGACGGAGCGTTGCGTGACCGGCGTCACCTCTCCGAGAGCGGCGTCCTGATCGTGGTCGCGACGGTGGGATCGGGAAACGGGAGAGGGCCCGTCCCACCCGAGGTGATCGCCCGCGGCTTCGCCGAGACAGACAGCGAGCTCTTCGAGGAGGCCCGCGAGGAAGTCGCGGAAACCCTCGCCGAATGCTACGCGGACGGCGTCACCGAGCTGAAGCTCCTTCAGGAGCACATCCAGGACGCGGTTAGCCAGCTCGTCTACGAGCGCACCGGGCGCCGGCCCATGATCCTCCCGGTTGTCGTTGAGGTGTAGCCGAGTCCGTGTCCTTGCTGTAAAGGTGTGGGTATGAACAACGCGACTACGCTCGGCTGGCCCGGCCTTGTGCGCTGCTACGGCGTGTCCGACCCGACCGCGACGAAGCTCATCCGCTCCTTGACGGCCAGCGAAGTGGCTGCACTGGCCTTCTGCCGACTGCTCGACCGTTGGGCGAGAGGTGAACCCGAGCCTTCGACGGTCCCACGTCGCGAGGCCGCACTGCGGCGCGCTGCCGAGCGGGCCGAGACCGCGCTCGCCGGTCTCGAACGACCGCTTGGACGCTTCCTCCTCGAGCTCGAGCCGGAAGGCGCCGAGGGCCGTTCGTGGTACGGCGAGCCTGGACCGGGGGAGGTGCTCGAGTGGGAGGACGTCCTCCGCCGGGCGGGCGTGACCGCATGTCCGCGACGGGTGGCACAGGCGTACCTCGAGCTGGCGGTGCTCGTCCGGGCGCTTCAGGGCCTCGCGACGTCGGCCCGGATGGAAACCGTGCCCGACCGCTCGTCCCTGTGGGCCGGTCTCTTCGACCTGCGTGAGAACCTCTTTGGAGGCGCGGTCGAGGATCTCCGGGCCCTCGCCGCCTAAGGCTTCCTAGGTGGCGGCGCGTCCGCGCATCACCGTCGTCGGAAGTATCAACCTCGACCTGGTCGCGAGCGTCGAGCGCTTGCCTCGTCCCGGCGAGACGCTGACCGACGCGGAGCTCTCCCGGGTCCCGGGCGGGAAGGGCGCCAACCAGGCGGTGGCAGCTGCTCGCCTGGGGGCCGAGGTGCGGTTCGTGGGTTGCGTGGGAGACGACGAGATCGCGGCCGAGGCGAGGCGTGGGTTGGAGGGTGCCGGCGTGGATCTCACGGGGCTCCGAATCGCGGCGGGCGAGCCGACCGGCCTCGCCATGATCGTCGTCTCGCAGCGTGGCGACAACCAGATCGTCGTCGCCCCGGGGGCCAACCGGGCTCTCGGCGCGGACGCCTTCGACCTCGCAGACGCCGACGGGGTGCTGTGCCAGCTCGAGGTTCCGATCGAGGCGGTTACGGCTGCCGCCGAGCAGACCCGCGGCATGTTCTGCCTGAACGCCGCCCCGGCGCGGATCGTGCCCGAGGAGGTGCTGGCGCGAGCTGACCTGATCGTCGCGAACTCATTCGAGCTCGAGACGCTCGGCTCGACGCCGCTCGACGGGCTCTTCGCGCTGACGCTGGGCGCCGAGGGGGCGCTCCTGCTCGAGGATGGAAACGAGATCGCACGCGCCGTCCCGCCGGGGGTGGACGCTGTGGACGGCACGGCAGCCGGGGACGCGTTCTGCGCCTGCCTGGCGGTGTCCCTCCTCGAAGGTCGTTCTCGAGAGGAGGCACTCCTACGCGCGTGCGCCGCGGGTGCCATCGCAGCTTCCCGCCCCGGGGCCCAGAGCTCCCTGCCCACGGCGGCTGAGGTCGACGCCATACTCAGCGGTTGATGGCCACGCCGATCCTCCTCGACTGCGATCCCGGCCACGACGACGCGATGGCGATGCTCCTCGCGCTCGCGAGCCCCGAGCTCGAGCTTCTCGGCGTCACCACCGTCGCGGGGAACCAGACGCTCGCAAAGACCACGGCCAACGCGCTCAGGGTGCTCGAGCTCGTCGGCCGCGGAGACATTCCCGTGGCTGCCGGGGCGGATCGCCCCCTCGAGCGGGATGCATACGTCGCCAGCGACGTGCACGGAGAAAGCGGCCTCGACGGGCCCGACCTGCCCGAGCCGAAGGGAGCCGCCGTCGAGGACGATGCAGTCAACTTCATTGCGGGCCGAATTTGCGCGATCGACGTGCCAGTCACGCTCGTTGCAACCGGGCCCCTGACGAATGTCGCGCTCCTCATCGAGCGGTGTCCCGAGGCGGCCGGGCTGGTCGACCGGATCGTCCTCATGGGCGGTGCGATCGCGGAGGGAAACGTCACCCCGGCCGCCGAGTTCAACATCTGGGCGGATCCGGAGGCGGCGGCGCGAGTCTTCTCGAGCGGCCTCGACGTGACGATGATCGGCCTCGACGTCACCCATAAGGCACTGCTCCTGCCGGAGCACGCAGACCGCCTGCGCGCGTCCGGTCGCACCGGTGCCTTCGTGGCGGACCTGTTCGCCTTCTATCACCGCTTTCACGAGGAGACGTACAACTTCCCAGGCTCGCCGGTCCACGACGCTGTGGCGGTGGCCTACGTCGCCCGGCCCGAGCTCGTCAAAACGCTGCGCCGGAACGTCGTCGTCGAAACCGACTCCGAGCTCTGCCGCGGGCGGACCGTCGTCGATCTCTGGCGGCGCACCGATCGAGAGGCCAACTGCGCTGTCGGGGTGGAGATCGACTCGGAGGCATTTCTCGAGGTCCTCGTCGAGCGGCTCGCCGGCTTTCCCTAGGTTCCCGGGGGCAGGAGCACGCCGCCCGCCCGCGAAAGGGCTGGCATGGCGAAGCGAAAGCCCGCTAGGAAGCTGCGTCCCCGCACACCCGCGCGCGTGAAGAAGAAGCGACGGTCACGGGTCAAGCATGCGGCCGCCCACCCCGAGCTGATCGGGCTCGGCCTCGCCTGCGCCGGGATTTTTCTCGCGGCCGTCCTCCTCTTCGGCTGGGACGGCGGCGTCGTCGGGGAGAACGTCGACGACGCCCTTGCAGACGCCGTGGGCGGCGCTCGCTTCGCCCTGCCATTTGCTCTCGTAGGCGTGGGGGGCCTGATGGTCGCCCGCTCGGGCCTCGTCGACGTGAAGCCCTTCCGGACCGGGATCGTGCTTCTTGCCTTCGGTGTCCTCGCCCTGCTCGGAAGCGACCGCGGCGGAGCGCTCGGCGACGCTCTCGAGTCGACCCTCGGCAGCCTGATCGGGCAGACCGGCACGTTCCTCCTCGGGACATTCGCCTTCAGCGCCGGCGCGATCCTCGTCACCGGCGCTTCCGTCGGTGCCGTCCTGCGCCGGTCCGCACGCGCCGCGCGCGAGACCGCCGCCGTCGCGCGCCGCACCGTCCAGCGCCCACGGCCCGCGCTTCCTCCGGAGCCCGCACCGGCGGCCGAGCCGTCTAGACCGCCGGTCGACGGTGCCACCGCCTATCCGGATCTGGTCTCGGATCACCAGTCGGAGCACGTGCCCGCCGTCAATCTTGCCGCCCAGCTCGACGACACGCAGGAATCCGACTCCGGCTCGCAGGAGCCCCTCCCGTTCGTCCCGGCCGGAAGCTCGGACGGCGAGGCGTACCGGCTTCCGGACGCCGGCGTGCTCAAGCGCTCGCGCCCCGCCGGCGGTCAGCCGGCCAAGGCAATGGAGCGCACCGCCGAGGCGCTCGTCCAGGCGCTTGCGAACTTCGGGGTCGAGGCCACCCTCTCGGGCCAGGTCTCGGGACCGCGGGTGACGCGCTACGAGCTTCAGCTCGCTCCGGGGACGAAAGTGGGGAAGGTCGCGGCGCTCAAGGACGACCTCGCCTACGCACTCGCGACGACGGAGATCCGCATTCTTGCGCCGATTCCCGGGAAGCAGGCGGTCGGAGTCGAGGTTCCGAACCTCGCGCCCAACATCGTCACCCTCGGCGACATCTACGACGAGTTCCCCGCCGCTGCCAGCCCGGTCTCGGTCTGGCTCGGGAAGGACATCTCGGGAGCGTCCGTGTGGGCCGATCTCGCCCGGATGCCACACATCCTGATCGCGGGCACGACCGGCTCGGGCAAGTCGGGCTGCCTCAACACGATGATCTGCTCGATCCTCCTGCGGTCCACGCCCGACCAGGTTCGGATGATCCTCGTCGACCCGAAGCGAGTCGAGCTCGGGCTCTACGAGTCGATCCCGCATCTCTTGACGCCGGTGGTCTCGAATGCGAAGGCCGCCGCGGCCGTCCTTGCCAACATCCTCGCGGAGATGGAGCGCCGGTACGAGCGGATGAGCCTTGCACGCGCGCGGAATCTGTCGGAGCTGAACAAGGCCCTCGTCACGCGCGGAGACGAGCCGCTGCCCTACCTCCTCGTCGTGATCGACGAGCTTGCAGACCTGATGATGATCTCGCCGCAGGAGGTCGAGGACGCCGTCATCCGCCTGGCGCAGAAGTCCCGCGCCGTCGGCATCCATCTCGTTCTGGCGACGCAGCGCCCGTCGGTCGACGTCATCACCGGGATGATCAAGGCCAACGTTCCCTCGCGGATCGCCTTCGCCGTCTCGAGCATGACCGATAGCCGCGTCATCCTGGACACCTCCGGGGCCGAGAGCCTCCTCGGGCAGGGCGACATGCTCTTCAAGCCGCTCGGAACCTCACGCCTGCAGCGCGTCCAGGGCGCCTACGTGAGCGAGGAGGAGATCGCGCTCATCGTCGAGCAATGCCGCGGACAGCGCGAGCAGGAACTTGACGAGTCGCTCCTCGAGGCTCCGGTTGTCGTTGTGGACGACGAATCCGACGGCGAATTCGACCCAGACGAGGATCCCTTGCTCGACCGGGCGATCGAGATCGTCGTCCAGACGCAGACCGCGTCGGTCTCGCTCCTCCAGCGGCGACTGCGGGTCGGCTACACGCGGGCGGGGCGCCTCGTCGACATGCTGGAGCGCCGAGGGATCATCTCCGGTTACGAGGGCTCGAAGCCCCGTCGTGTTCTGATCGGCGAGGCGGAGCTCGACCGGGTGGTCGCGGCCGCCGCCGAACGCGTTGCCCACTAACGAACCTCGGGATCCCCCGTCCTAGCGAAGGGGTCGCCGTGGGCGATAGCATCCGGCGATCCACTTTGGGATTTGGGCTACAAGGAGGTTCCGTGAACGTCATGCGAAAGCTGCCCTGGGCTTTGCTCTTGATCGCTGCGTTCGTGCTGGCGCTGGCTGCGGCCGGCTGCGGCGGCGGCGGCGACGACAGCACCGACACCAGCGGCACGCCGTCCGAGAGCGGCACAACCGAGGGTGGAACGGGGGGCGAGAAGATCTCGGTCGGGATGGTCTCCGACACGGGCGGGCTCACCGACCGGGGGTTCAACGAGTTCTCGATCAACGGCTTCGAGCGGGCGCAGACGGAGCTGGGCGTCGACGGCCGCGTCTATGCATCCAAGTCGGCCGACGACTACCTGCCGAACCTTACGGCGGCGGTCGACGACGGGCACGATCTCGTGGTCGCAATCGGCTTCCTCATCCAGCCGTCCGTTGTCGAGGTGGCGACGGAAGCGACGGACGTCAACTTCGCGGGGATCGACCAGTTCTACGGGGAAGAGCCGGATTGCGGTGGCAAGGATCAGGCGCCTTGCGCGCTGCCGAACGTGCTCGGGCTTCAGTTCCCCTCTGAGGAGGCTGGGTATCTCGCGGGCGTCGTGGCCGCGATGATGACGAAGACCGGGACCGTGTCGACTGTCGGTGGCATCAGCATTCCTCCGGTGAACAACTGGATCGCCGGCTTCCGGCAGGCCGTCAAGGACACAGACCCGAAAGTGAAGCTCCTGAACGCTTACTCGCAGGACTTCGTCGACCAGGCGAAGTGCAAGGAGATCGCGCTCGACCAGATCGCGCAGGGCTCCGATGTCGTCTTCCAGGTCGCGGGCGACTGTGGCCTCGGGGCGCTTGACGCGGCATGTGAGAAGGGCGTAATGGCCATCGGCGTCGACGCCGATCAGTCGTTCGCCGGCGACTGCATGATCACGAGTGCACTGAAGCCGCTCGAGCTGGCGGTCTTCGAGACGATCAAGTCCGCGCAGGACGGCACGTTCAAGGGTGGGACGAACCGGTTCTTCGGCATCGAGGAGTTCCCGGACGCCGAGCTCCTCGCCCCGTTCAGCGCTGCGGTGCCGCAGGAGGTCAAGGACGCGGTCGAGGCAGCGAAGCAGAAGCTCATCTCCGGCGAGATCGACCCGCCGGCCACGCTCGAATAGGACGACCTCGTAGAGGGGGTGGCTTGAGGCAGGTCACCCCCTCTAGTCTTCTCGGCCATGGCTGACGCGCCCCTTCTGGAGCTCCGGGGAATCACGAAGCGGTTTCCCGGGATCGTGGCGAACGACCACGTCGATTTCGAGCTGGCGAAGGGCGAGGTTCACGCCCTGCTGGGCGAGAACGGCGCCGGCAAATCGACTCTCATGAACATCCTCTACGGCCTCTACCACCCGGACGAGGGCGAGATCCGCCTGGGCGGCAAGCGCATACGGATCGACTCCCCTCGCGACGCGATCGATCGTGGTATCGGGATGGTGCATCAGCACTTCATGCTCATCCCGGTGATGACGGTGGCCGAGAACATCGTGCTCGCAACGGAGCCGACCAAGGGGCCGTTCCTCGACCTGGCGAGCGCCGAGAAGCGCGTTCGCGAGCTGTCGAAGCAGTACGGGCTCACAGTGCGCCCGGAGGCGAAGGTTGCCTCGATCAGCGTCGGGATGCAGCAGCGGGCGGAGATCCTGAAAGCGCTCTACCGCGGCGCTGAAATTCTCATCCTCGACGAGCCGACAGCCGTTCTGACACCGCAGGAGGCGAGCGAGCTCTTCGCGATCCTCCGCTCACTCCAGGAGGACGGGAAGTCGATCATCTTCATCAGCCACAAGCTGAACGAAGTGCTCGAGATCGCCGACCGGATCACCGTTCTCCGGCAGGGGAAGAAGATCGACACGGTCCCGCGGGAAGGCGCCACCCGCGAGGGCCTGGCTCGCCTCATGGTCGGGCGCGAGGTCGTCCTGAGCGTCGAAAAGCCGCCGGCCGAGCCGCGCGAGACGCTGCTCGAAGTCGAAGACCTCGTCGTCGCCGACGAACGCGGTCTCGAGGCCGTGCGCGGCGTCTCGCTCGAGGTGAAGGCCGGAGAGATCGTTGGAATCGCCGGGGTCGACGGGAACGGTCAGAGCGAGCTGATCGACGCCCTGACGGGGCTTCGCAGCCCCGCAGCGGGGACGATCATGGCCGCAGGCAAGAATCTCACGTCGGCGAACGCGCGCGACTGCCTCGATGCGGGCGTCGGCCACATCCCGGAGGATCGGCAGGTGCGCGGCCTCGTCCTCGACTTCACCCTCGCGGAGAACCTCGCGCTCCACGACTACGCGAAGGAGCCGAATTCACGTTGGGGGTGGTTGTACCCCGGCCGTCTGATCGAGCGGGCCGCCCGGCTGCTGAAGGAGTTCGACGTCCGCGGGGGCAGGCCGCAGACGCTGGCGGCGGCTCTCTCGGGCGGGAACCAACAGAAGGTCGTGATCGCGCGGGAGGTCTCCCGCGACCCGAGAATACTGGTCGCGGCACAGCCGACCCGTGGACTCGACGTGGGGGCGATCGAGTTCGTCCACCGCCGACTGGTCAAGGAACGCGACGAGGGCCGGGCGATCCTGCTCGTGTCGTTCGAGCTCGAAGAGATCCTGTCGCTTTCCGACCGCATCCTCGTCGTCTATGAGGGCAGGATCGTCGGCGAGTACGAGCCCGGCGTCTCCGAGGAGGAGCTCGGAATCGCGATGACAGGCGGGCGAAAGCGAGCGGCGTGACGGCGGGGCCTCCCGAGCCCGAGCGCCGAGAATCACCGCTGGCGGAGTGGTTCTCGACCAGGGTCGGCGGCGTTCTCGTCCCGCTTGCCGCGACGGCGCTCGCCTTCCTGATCGGCGGCCTCGTCGTCCTGCTCACGGGCCACAACCCCGTGAGCGCCTACAAGGCCATCTTCGAGGGCACGGGCCTCAACTGGTTCTTCCCGTGGGTGTCGGGCGAGGCTCGCGAGGACGCCGCAAACGACCTCCAGCAGACGCTCATCCTCATGACACCGCTCGTCCTGACCGGGATCGCTGTCGCCTTCGCCTTCCGTTGTGGGCTCTTCAACATCGGCGGGCAGGGCCAGTATTGGGCCGGCTTCATGGCAGCCCTCTACGTCGGGACGCATCTCGAGGGACTCTCGCGACCCCTCCACATCCTGCTCGCCCTGCTGGCGTCGATCGTCGCCGGCGGCCTCTGGGGCGGTCTCGCGGGCATTTTGAAGGCAACCGTTGGAGCCCACGAGGTGATCACAACGATCATGCTGAACTGGATCGCCATCTTCGGGGGGTCGTATCTCGTCGAGAACGGCGGGCTGCTACAGGGACCGACGCCGTCCATCCCGCGATCTGGAACTGTGGTCGA
Source organism: Gaiellales bacterium (assembly GCA_038209555.1). GTDB lineage: Bacteria > Actinomycetota > Thermoleophilia > Gaiellales > Gaiellaceae > DASQGA01. The sequence continues at coordinate 82,519 of JBBQXP010000002.1, read as the reverse complement.
CTCAGCCGAGCTCTGGCCGATCTGGGGAAGCCTGCCTTCGCTCCACGCCGGCCTTTTCATCGCGCTTTTCGCGCTCGTCGTCTACTACATCCTGCTCAACCGGACGACGCTTGGATACGAGGTGCGGGCGGTCGGCTTCAACCCCGAGGCGGCGCGGTACGGGGGCATCTCCGTCGCCAGGAACTACTTCCTGGCCCTTGCGATCTCGGGTGCATTCGCGGGCCTCGCGGGCTCGGTCGACCTCCTCGGCTTCAAGCACGCCGTTTCGACCGGGGACTTCTCCACAAACCTGATCGCGTTCACTGGCATCGCCGTTGCGCTGCTCGGCCGCAACAAGGCGATCGGCATCCTCTTCGCCGCCCTCCTCTTCGCTGCACTCGAGGTGGGAACCTCGACGCGCCAGCTGGACCCGGCCGTGTTCCCGCCCGATCTCGCGGTCGATCTGGCGACGATGATCCAGGCGCTCGTCATCTTCTTCGTCGGCGCCGAGCTCCTCATCGTCTACATCTGGCGCGCGAGGACGCTCGTGCGGACGCGCCCGCTCGTCCGGCCGGAGCTTCGGCAGTGACCTCAGGCGCTCCGACCGCGTCCGTTGCGGGGGGCCTGCGGCGGCTCGCGGAGCCCCGTGGGATCGCGATCGTCGGCATCGGTTTCGGCGTGCTCGCGTTCTGGCTCGCACTGCCGCCGTGGACGACCCAGGAAATCGGCTGGCCTCTCGCCGCCGGCTTCGTCGCGGTCGCCTGCGGGATCGCCGCCGTTCCGCGCGGCGAACGGAGGCTCGGCTGGTGGGCGATCGGGCTGGGCGTCGCCGGGACGGCGGCTGCGATCTGGCTCCAGGGGAAAGACGCGGAAACGCTCGACAGCATCCTCACGGCGGGAGTGCTTGCGTCGATGCTTCGCTTTGCCACTCCGCTCGCATTCGCCGCGATGGGCGGCATCTTCTCCGAGCGTTCAGGAGTCGTGAACATCGGCCTCGAGGGCATGATGCTGACCGGTGCGTTCTTCGGCATCTGGGGCTCGGTCTGGAGCGGCAGCTGGATCGTCGGGCTCCTGACGGCCGGGGTCTTCGGCGGCTTGCTCGCACTCATCCATGCCATCTTCTGCATCCACCTGCGGGCGGATCAGATCGTGAGCGGCTTCGCGGTGAACTTCCTCGCTCTCGGGCTCACGGGCTTCCTCTACAGCTCGATCTACCCCGGCGGCATCCACGAGGACGTCTCACGGGTCCCGAACATCAACCTCGGCTTCCTCGGCGGGGTCCCGGGCATCGGCGACTTTCTCGAAGGGGTCTTCGGGCACCTCAACCTCCTCGTCTGGATGATGTTCGCCACGGTCATCCTCGCGTACGTCGTTCTCTTCAAGACTCCCATCGGCCTGCGGATTCGCTCGGTTGGCGAGCACCCGAAGGCGGCCGACACGGTCGGAATCTCGGTCTACGGCATTCGGTATGCCGCCGTCGTCACCTCGGGCATCCTCGCCGCTCTGGGCGGCGCTTTCCTCTCGATCGGCTTCGTGGGGAACTTCGCGGAGAACATGACGAGCGGCCGAGGCTTTATCGCACTCGCGGCCGTCATCTTCGGCAAATGGCGCCCGGGTTGGGCGTTCGCGGCCACGCTTCTCTTCGGTTTCGGGTTCGCGATCTCGATTCCGCTGCAGCGCGAAGCCAACATCTCCGAGAATCTCATCTCGACGGTTCCCTATGTGCTGACCCTGGTCGCGCTCGTCGGCCTGATCGGGCGCTCCACGCCGCCGGCGGCCGTCGGGCATCCCTACGTCAAGCAGTAATGCGGAACGGCAAAGCGTTTGGCGCCGTCTTCCTTGGCCTTCTTGCGCTCGGCGTTCTGGGCGGTGGAATCTGGGCGATCGTGGTGGGCGAGCTCCGACTCGTCGAGGCGGTCGCCGCCCTGCCCGTCTCCGCGGTCCTGGCTCTCGTCGCGCTCTCGCTCGGGGGCCATGCGCGAGCAGCGAATCAACGTTCGCTGGGACAGATCGGAGGGGAGGCCCCGGCCCGGCTCGGGCGCTTTCTGGGAGGGCTCACGTTGCTCCTGGCCCTGACGGCCTCCCTCGCCGTCGGGGTCTTCGCCGTGCTGGTGCTGTTCGGCTGAGGCAGCACCGATTCGAAGCCGTTAGCAGCCGCCGCTACAATCGGGGGCCGTGTTCGAGATCGGCAACAGCCTGCGCGAGGCGCGGCTCCGTCAGAACTTGGACTTCCCCTGCATCGAAGAGGGCACGAAGATCCGGGGAAAGTACATTCAGGCGCTCGAGGCCGAGCGCTTCGAAGTCCTCCCCGGCGACACCTATGTGAAGGGGTTCCTGCGCACGTACGCCGAGTATCTCGGGCTCGACGGCCAACTCTACGTCGACGAGTACAACTCCCGCTTCGCGAGCACCGAGGAGCCGGTGACGCCGTCGACGCCCCCGTCGCGGCCACGCCACCGCGTGTCCGAGTCGAACTTCGTCATCGTCGCGCTCGCTGCGATCGTTGCCATCACCGTGCTCGTGGTCGTCGCCTTCGGGTTCGGCGACGGAACGTCATCCGACCCGACAGTCGGGGCGGTCGGCAGCACAACCTCGGAGTCGACGGCGAAGACAACTACTGCGTCGCAACCGGCCGGTGAGGGAAAGCCGAAGCCCACGCTCGCTCGGCTTCTCGTCAGGGCGAGCGCGGGGGATTGCTGGATGGTCGTGAAGGCAGGCGGCTCTCAGGGCGAAGTGCTCTACTCAGGCACGCTCGAGAATGGGCAGAGTCAGCGCTTCGTCCGCAAGAGGCTGTGGCTCCAGCTGGGCGCTCCTGGCGCGCTGACCGTGAAGCTGAACGGGAAGACCGTGCGCAACTTCCCGAGCGAGGGGACGTTCTTCCTCGTGACGGCGAAGGGCGTTCGCCCGCTCGCGACCACGTAGATGGTCGATCGGCGCGTACCACACGCCAATTACAGCTCAGCCATCTAGCTTGCCCGAACGACCGCGGGCGATCGTCGTCGTCACGGGCAGTGAGCTTGTCCGGGGCGGCAGGCGGGATGCGAACGGGCCCTTTCTCTCCGAAGAGCTGACCCGCCACGGGCTCGAGCCGGCTTGCGTCCTCATCGTCGGAGACCGGCCCGAGGAGCTCGCGACGGCTGTCCGAGCTGGCCTGGAGGCCGAGCTCTGCATCCTGTCCGGAGGCCTCGGACCCACGCACGACGACCGGACGATCGAGATGCTCGCCCGGGGCACTGGCCGCGCCCTCGTGCTGGACACCGAGCTCGAGCGTGAGATCGAGGCGGTCTCTCGGGGTGTCGCGACGCGTCTCCGGAGACCGTTCGCAGACTTTTCCGCCGGCATCACCAAGCAGGCCACGCTCCCGGAGGGAGCCGTCTCGCTCGGCCTGGCGGGAACCGCTCCGGCGGTGCTTCTCGAGCACGAGCGGGGCGTTGCGGTCGCGCTGCCGGGACCTCCCGGAGAGCTTCAGAGGCTCTGGCCGGCCGCCCTCGCGAGCCCTCCGGTGCAAGCCATTCTGGACCGAGTCCGCCCGGCCGAGCACCGGATCCTGCGCTTCTTCGGACCGAGCGAGTCGGCGGTCGCGCGGGCGCTCGACGAGATGGGCGGCGAGCGAGCGGGCGTCGAGGCGACGGTGTGCGCCCGTGACCTTGAGATCCATGTTGATCTCTTCGCCGACGGGTCGGAATCGGCGCAAGCTGCCGCGCTGGAGGCCGAGCTTCGGAGTCGCTTTGCGGATGCTCTCTTCGCGGAGGACGAGCGGCCGGTCGAAGCAATCGTGCTCGACCGGTGCCGGGGGGCCGGCCTCACGCTGGCGACGGCCGAGTCGTGCACCGGGGGTCTCGTGAGCGCGAGGCTCACCGCGATACCCGGCGCCAGCGAGGTGTTCGTCGGCGGTGCGGTGTCGTATTCGAACGACGCGAAGCGGCGTCTCTTGGGTGTGCCGGCGGAGATCCTGTCGGCGTACGGGGCGGTCTCGGCTGAGACCGCGGCCGCGATGGCAAGCGGTGCGCGCGCGGCTCTGGATGCCGACGTAGGGCTCGCCGTCACCGGGGTCGCGGGCCCCGATGGGGGGACGCCGGAAAAGCCGGTGGGACTCGTCTTTCTGCACATCGAGGGGCCGGATCGGGAGGCTGCGCTTCGGCTCGAGCTTCCAGGGGACCGGGAAGCAATCCAGACACGGTCGGCTGCGAGCGTCCTGCACCTTCTGCGGCGAGTCCTGACACAGCCAGACACACATACGCGCGCTCTCGCCGACTAGCGTCGTGGGCGATGAGCGAATCCGCCTCTTCTGCGCGCTCCCCTTTCCTACGGACGTCGTCGAGAACGTCGTTCGCTGGCAGGAGGAGGAGCTCTCCGCCGCCGCCGGGGCCCGCCTCGTGGGCCCGGAGAACCTGCACATCACCCTCGCTTTCCTGGGGAGCACGCCTGCCGATCGCGTCGACGAGGTCGTCGGCTCGCTCAACGAGGCAGCCCGCGGGATCGAGGAGCAGATCGTGCTCCGGGTAGGGGCGTACCGCGAGACCCGGAGTGTCGGGATGCTCGCTCTCGAGGACGAGGGCGGCCGGGCTGCAGGTCTCGCCGGAGGGCTCCAGGCCCGCCTCGAGACTCTCGGCCTGTATCGACCGGATACACGTCCCTGGCTGGCTCATCTCACTGTGCTTCGCTTCCGGGCTCGACCCCGGCTGGCTCCCGTTCCGCCCGACCTCGGAGGGGTCAGTCCGTCCGAAGCGGCTCTCTATCATTCGGTGCTGCGGCCTGGCGGAGCGCAGTACGTCATGGTCGAATCGGTTGTCCTAGGAGGTTGAACACGTTGGATCGCGAGCAGTCACTCGACGCCGCACTGAGTCAAATCGAGCGGCAGTACGGCAAGGGCTCGGTCATGAAAATGAACGATCACGCCCACGTCAGCATCCCCTCGGTTTCGACGGGCTCGCTCTCACTCGACGTCGCGCTCGGCATCGGTGGGCTTCCCCGAGGCCGCGTAATCGAGATCTTCGGACCCGAGTCCTCGGGCAAGACGACACTCGTCTATCACGTGATTGCCGAGGCTCAGAGGCGGGGCGGCATCTGTGCCTTCATCGACGCAGAGCATGCGATGGACCCGCAGTACGCACGCAGGATCGGTGTCAACATCGACGACCTCCTCGTCTCGCAGCCGGACAATGGCGAGCAGGCTCTCGAGATCGCTGAGCTCCTTATCCGCAGCGGCGCCTTGGACGTCGTTGCGGTCGACTCCGTGGCGGCACTGACGCCCAGAGCGGAGATCGAGGGTGAGATGGGTGACAGCCACGTAGGGCTCCAGGCCCGCCTCATGAGCCAGGCGCTCCGCAAGCTTGCGGGCACGCTGAATCAGACGGGCACGGTCGCTATCTTCACGAACCAGCTGCGCGAGAAGATCGGCGTCATGTTCGGGAACCCCGAGACCACCCCGGGCGGGCGGGCACTCAAGTTCTATTCGTCGATCCGGCTCGACATCAGACGTATCGAGACGCTCAAGGAAGGGGTCGAGGCGATCGGAAACCGCGTTCGAGTGAAGGTCGTGAAGAACAAGGTCGCGCCTCCGTTCAAGCAGGCCGAGTTCGACATCATCTACGGCGAGGGAATCTCCTGGGAGGGGACGGTCCTCGAGGTCGCCCTGGACAAGAAGATCGTCCAGAAGTCCGGCTCGTACTTCAGCTACGGAGACGAGCGGCTCGGCCAAGGGCGCCAGAACGCGACGGCGTTCCTGCGTGAGCATCCGGACGTCGGCGAGCAGATCGTGCATGCGATTCAGACGGAGATGGGGGACGACGCGCTCGCGTCCTCGCGGCTCTTGCCGCTCCCGGAGGAGGCTGCCGCGGCGGCTGCGAAGAACGGAGCTGCGACCGAGGTAGCCTCGCCGGCCTGACGCCCAGCCGACAGCGTGTGAGCGGTCCCGAAGCCGATTCCGAGCAGCCACGCCTGACCGCGCTGAGGCGGGTTCGACCCGGCTTGGTCGCGCTTGAGGTCGACGGCAGCCCGTGGCGGGTCGTGCCCGACGAAGTCGTGGTGAAAACGGGGCTCGCGCGCGGCGCTCCGCTCGACCGGCCACTACTTCGACGCTTTCGAACCGAGCTCAGGCGCGCCGAAGCGCTCCGCGCTGCGGGCCGCCAGGTCGCGCGGGGAGACGTGGCGCGCCAGCGGTTGGAGCAGCGTCTTGTGGCTCGTGGCGTCCGGCCGGCGGACGCCACCACCGCCGTTGACACGCTGGCGCGAGCCGGGGCCGTTGACGACGAGCGGCTGGCGCGCGCGCGCGCATCGAACCTTGCGGAGCGAGGTTGGGGGAATGCAGCGATCATTGGCCGGCTTCACCAGGCTGGAATCTCGGGCGAAGCGGTGGAGGGCGCACTGGCTGACCTCGCGAGTGAGTCGGTCAGGGCGGCGCGGCTCGTCGTTGATTTGCCGGCGCGCACGGCGGTGGCCGTTCTCGCGCGGCGCGGGTTCGACCCGGAGCTGGTCGAGGAGTGGAGTGCGGGGCTGGACGTGGAGGGGTAGACGGAGATACGATGGAAGCACATTCGTTTCTCAACACAAACGCCTGCACGAAACGGCTTTTCGCCGAATCGGACTCTCTGACCAGCACGTTCGACTTCACCGGAAGAACCAGACCATGAAGCACAGCGCGAGCAGACGGAGGAAGACTCAAACGAGACCGTAGGGCCTCTGCGAGGCGCCCTTCACGACCGCTCGCATCCGATTTGGGAATGCCGTTCCTACAGGCTCGACAGTAGGAGCGAGCAATGGTGATTCTGATTGGCCTCCTGCTTGCTGGGGTAGTGCTCGGCGCGGTAGCCGGGGTCACGGTCGGGATGCCCGTTCTAGCCGGGAGGAAGGTTGCGGCCGCGAACGACGAACGTCTGCGGCTCCTGGAAGACGCGGAGCGTAGCGCGGAGGCAATTCGCCGCGAAGCCCAGGTGGAGACGCGCGAGGAGGCCCTACGGCTCCGAACCGAGGTCGAGCACGAGCTGAAGGACAGGCGAGCCGAGGTGATCAAGATCGAGCAGCGCCTACTCGCGAAGGAAGAGGCTATAGACCGAAAATTGACCGAGCACGAGCGACGCGAGCAAGGGGCCGCCGATCGAGAGGCGCACCTGAAGCAGCTTCAGGACGATCTGAAAACCGCGAAGGACGCGCAGGTGGCTGAGCTCGAGCGCATCTCAGGTCTCTCCGCCGTGGATGCGAAGCGGCAGCTCCTCGAGCGCTCTGAGGAGCTCGTACGCCATGAGATGGCGCGCATGGTGCGTCAGGTCGAGGAGGACGCCCAGGCCGATGCACGCCGGCGGGCGAGGAACCTCGTCGCAGACGCCCTGCAGCGGGTTGCCGCAAGCCATGCCGCCGAGACAACCGTCTCACTCGTATCGCTTCCTTCTGATGACATGAAAGGCCGCATCATCGGGCGGGAGGGCAGGAACATCCGTGCGCTCGAGAACCTGACCGGGGTCGATTTCATCATTGACGACACGCCTCAGGCAGTTGTCCTGTCGTCATTCGACGGCGTACGCAGGGAAGTCGCAAAGCTCACGCTCGCGAAGCTCGTCGAGGACGGGCGCATTCATCCGTCCCGGATCGAAGAGATGTATTACCAGTCGAAGACGGAGATCGACGAGCACATTCGCCAGGCCGGCGAGCAGGCCGTTTTCGAGGCGAACTGCGGCACTATGCACGAGGAGCTCGTGAAGCTGCTCGGGCGCCTCCGGTACCGCACGAGCTACGGGCAGAACATCCTCAAGCACTCCCTCGAGTGCGCCCACCTGGCCGGGATCATGGCGGCGGAGCTTGGGGCAAGCGTCAAGAACGCAAAGCGAGCCGCTCTCCTGCACGACATCGGCAAGGCGATGACGCACGAAGTTGAGGGGTCGCATGCGGCGATCTCCGCTCAGCAGGCGAAGAAGTTCGGCGAGTCGCAGCACGTCGTCCACGCCGTCGAAGCCCATCATTACGAGGTGCAGCCGCAGACGGTCGAGGCGATCCTCGTCATCGCCGCCGACGCGATCTCCGCCTCGCGACCCGGCGCCCGTGGTGAGAGCCTCGAGAACTACGTGAAGCGGCTCGAGACCCTCGAGCAGCTTGCGATGGCGAAGAAGGGCGTGGAGCGGGTATACGCTCTTCAGGCCGGCCGGGAGGTGCGCGTCATAGTCAAGCCGGGCGAGATCGACGATGACGAGGCAACGCTCCTGTCTCACGAGATCGCTCGCGAGATCGAGGAGCAACTTGAGTATCCGGGGCAGATCAAGGTGACCGTCATCCGGGAGTCACGAGCTGTCGAGTTTGCGAAGTGAGCTGGAAGGGCGGTTACCCTAGAAGGCCGTGAAGCGCTACCACGTTACGACGTTCGGATGCCAGATGAACGCCCACGACTCGGAGCGGATCAAAGGCATGCTGGAATCGATCGGCCTCGGTGAAGCGCCGTCCCAGCAAGAGGCAGATGTCATCGTCTTCAACACGTGCACGATCCGCGAAAAGCCCGATCAGCGGTTCGTGGCCCACCTGGAGCAGGCACGGGCGTTGAAGGAGGCTGACCAGAGCAAGGTGCTCGCAGTCGGCGGTTGCTATGCCGAGGCGCAACGCGAGCGGTTGTTCGAGCTCTACCCTTGCGTCGACGTCGCCTTCGGGCCAGGCTCCATCCCTCACCTAGCGGAATGGATCGGAGTCGGGGGAGAGGCACCCAGGGGTCGCTTCGCCAGCTGGGACAGCTTCGCCGGCGACCTCCCGGCTCGTCGTGAACGGAGGCATCAGGCCTGGCTCCAGATCTCGATGGGCTGCAACTCGAAATGCTCGTACTGCATCGTGCCGTCCGTCCGGGGGCGGGAGCAGAGCAGGCGACCTGGAGACATCCTCGCGGAGGTCACCTCGCTTGCTGCGGACGGGGTCAGAGAGGTCACGCTGCTGGGCCAGAACGTGAACTCCTGGGGGCGCGATCTCGTTCCCGACATTCGAACTGAGTTCGGCGAGCTTCTGCGGGCCGTCGACTCGGTCGAAGGGATCGACCGGATTCGTTTCACGAGCCCGCACCCCAAGGACTTCCGCGAGGAGGTCATTGCTGCGATGGCCGAGTGCGCAGCCGTTTGCGAGCACGCCCACCTGCCGCTCCAGTCAGGCTCAACGCGGCTCCTGAAAGCGATGCGACGGACCTACTCCCGGGAGCGCTATCTCGCTCTTGTCGAGAGGATGCGCGCGGCAATTCCCGATCTTGCATTGACGACCGACCTCATCGTCGGGTTCCCAGGCGAGACCGAGCGAGACTTCGATGAGACCCTCGAGGCTGTCGAGGAGGTCGGCTTCGACGGCGCCTTCACGTTCGTCTTCAGCCCGCGCCGAGGCACGGAGGCCGCCTCGATGCCCGACCAAGTGCCAGAAGAAAGGAAGGGCGAGCGAATCCAGCGGCTCGTCGAGGTCGTCCAGCGCGTCGCCGCGAGCCGAAACACAGACCGCGTCGGCCGCGTCGAAGAGGTTCTCGTGGAGGGTCCGAGCCGCACGGATCCCTGCATCCTGAGGGGCAAGACGCGTCGGAACACCACGGTCAACTTCCACGGCAGAGCCTGCGCAGGGCAGCTGGCCGCCGTCCGCATCGAAGGTGCGACGTCGACGACGCTTCGGGGCACCGAGACCGCGCTCGTGGCTGCCTAGACACGAACGGGGCACATTCTGGGCACTGTGCGCGCGCCAGACGCGCGGTTTTCCCGGCTACGATCGAAAGTGGGTGGTGGGTTGGGGTGCCCCGAACGGACAGCGAAGTGAGCAACGGCCGGGCCGGCCTTCCCGTGATCGCGATCTTCGGCGCCACCGCGACGGGAAAGAGCGCGGTCGCAAGTGCGATTGCCGAACGGGTCCCGGCAGAGCTCGTGTCGTCCGACTCGATGCAGGCGTACCGGGGGCTTGCGATCCTGACGAACCAGCCTCAGGAGCCGACGAGGCTGGTTGGGATCTGGGAGCTCGACCACGAGGCTTCTGTCGGCGAGTATGCGACATTGGCCCACGAAGTCGTCGACGAGGCTCGCGCGGCCGCACGGACTGCCGTGGTGGTCGGGGGAACGGGTCTCTATCTGCGGGCGGCTCTCACCGAGCTCGGGCTGCCGCCCGCGCCCGAGCCGGGAGCCCGCGAGCGGATCGAAAAGCTCTACGAGCGACTCGGGCCTGAAGAGGCCCATGCGGTGCTCCGCAACCGCGATCCTCGCGCCGCGTCGGGCATTCATGCAAACGACAGGAGGAGAGTCGTTCGCGCGCTTGAGCTGGCCGAGTCGGGAGGTTCGCTCGCCCCGGTGGAAAACAAGCTCTGGTCCGAGGACGTCCGGCATCCAACAGTCGTCTTCGGCCTCGACGTGCCGAGGGAGCTGCTAGGGAAGCGCATCGTCCTGCGTGCCCACCAAATGTTCGATCGCGGCGTCGAGGAGGAAGTACGCCGAGCGCTCGCCGGCACCATCTCCGCTACCGCAGCCCAGGTCATCGGACTGCGTGAGGTTGCCGAGCTACCCCGCAGCGAAGCGATCGATGGACTCGTGGCCAGGACGACGCGGTACGCCGCGTATCAGCGTAAGTGGATGCGCAGGATTCCGGGCATCGTTAGCCTATCCGCCGATCGCCCCCCTGGCGAGATCGCCGATGAGATTCTCGAAGTGGCACGGACTCGGCAACGATTACCTGCTCATCGAGCGGGCTGAGGCTGGCGGGCCGCTGGAGGCTCGGGTCGTCCAGCGGCTCTGTGACTACCACTTTGGCATCGGATCGGACGGGATCCTCGAGGTGACCTCTGTCTCCGGCGCGAGCATGGACATCGTGATCTGGAACCCGGACGGCTCGACGGCCGAGCTCTCGGGAAACGGGACGCGGATCGCTGCTCGTTGGCTGGCTCGGAAGACGGGACAGAACGAGGTCAGGGTGAGGGTCGGCCCTCGGGAAGTCACTGCAACGATGCGAGGAGGGCTCCAGGTAGAGACCCAGATGGGGCGCGTGGAGGTTGGCGATCCTGAGGAGCTCGAGGTCGACGGACTGGCGCTCGAGTTCACGCCCGTCCACGTCGGCAACCCGCACGCGGTCATGCGGAGAGATCCCGAGCGCGCGGAGCTCCTGCGGCTCGGCCCGCTGGTAGAGAACCATCCCCGCTTTCCTGAGCGGACGAATGTGCAGCTCGTGCGCATCGACTCCCCGGGCGACGCGGTTGTGGCCGTGTGGGAGCGCGGCGCCGGGGAGACTCTTTCGTCCGGCACAAGTGCCTGTGCTGTCGCAGGCGCCGCCGTGGCGCGAGGCTGGTGCGAAAGTCCCGTCACCGTTCATCTCGCGGGAGGCGAACTGGTAGTCGAGCTGGACGGACAGATGAGCGCGCGCCTGACCGGTCCCGCACAGGAGATCTGCACGGGCACTGTGGCAGCGGAGCTCCTCGAGGAACTTGGGGCGTGAGGTTCGCTCGCCGCCTCGACGCGGTCCCGCCCTATCTCTTCGCGGAGCTCGAGCGGAAGATCGCCGAGAGGCGAGCCTCCGGAATCGACGTCATCAGTCTCGGAATCGGTGACCCCGACCTTCCGAGCCCTGCTCCTGTGGTCGAGGCCATGCAGCGCGCGGTTGCCGATCCCACGACGCACCGATACCCGACGAACCAGGGGCTTCCGGTTTTCCGCGAAGCCGTCGCGGAGTTCTACGCGGATCGCTTTGGCGTCGACATTGATCCGGACACGGAAGCGATGCCTGTGTTGGGGGGGAAGGAGGGAGTGGCCCACGTCGCCCTTGCCTGCCTCGATCCCGGCGACGTCTGTCTATCTCCCGAGCCGGGCTATCCGCCCTACACCTCCGGCCCGGTGTTCGCCGGAGCGTCGGTGCATTACTTGCCGCTCGTGCCCTCACAACGCTTCATGCCGGATCTGGCGGGCATTCCTGGCGAGGTTTGCGCGGTCGCGAACCTCCTCTTCTTGAACTACCCCAACAACCCCACCGGCGCCACGGTCGGCGTGGGCTGCTTCGAGGAAGCGGTGGAGTTCGCCCGGACGCACGACCTCATTGTCATCCATGACGCGTCGTACACCGAGCTGGCGTTCGACGGCCATCGACCCCCGAGCTTTCTCGAGACTCCCGGCGCCCGAGAGGTTGGGGCCGAGATCTTCTCCCTCTCCAAGGGTTGGAACCTGACGGGCTGGCGCATCGGCTGGATCGCCGGCAACCACGATGTTGTCGAGCGATACCGGCAACTCAAGACAAACCTCGACTCGGGGATGTTCGAGGCGATTCAGATGGCGGGTGTCGCCGCGCTCCGGGAGGCACGCTCGTTTCCCAAGGAGATGTCGGAGATCTACCGGCGTCGCCGCGATCTCATGGTGGGCGCGCTCACGGCCATCGGCCTCCCGGCAAAGCCACCGCAAGCGACCCCGTATATCTGGGTTGGCGTCCCGGAGGGCCAGTCGTCGGCCAGCTTCACCGAGCTCATCCTGGAGGAAGCGGGCGTCGTCGTCTCGCCCGGCCCCTCATTCGGACCGAGCGGGGAAGGCTTCGTGCGGATCTCCCTGACCGTTCCCGACGACCGGCTCGAGGAGGCTGCGAGCAGGATCGCGTCTTCGCTCGACATCAGCGCCCGGGCATAATCTCAGCGTGAGTCCACACCAGCCCGACCCCGCACCGGGGGCGGAGCCCGAGCGAGGCTTCCTCGTCGCGGTCCTGCCGCAGGGAGCCGACGCCGAGGAGGAGCTGGGCGAGCTTCGCGAGCTGCTTCGGACCGCCGGCGTTCAACCGGTCGGTGAGCTCGTGCAGCGCCGCCCGTCACCGGATGCACGGACCTACGTCGGGAAGGGAAAGCTCGTCGAACTGAAAGCCGCGGTCGCCGAGGCTGAGGCCGAGTCGGTCGTCATCGACGACGACCTGGACCCCGGTCAGCAGCGGCGCCTCGAGGACGAGTTCAAGCTGCGGGTCGTCGACCGCACCCAGCTCATCCTGGACATCTTCGCGCAGCACGCCGTCACGGCCGAGGGAAAGCTGCAGGTCGAGCTGGCACAACTCGAATACAACCTGCCGCGCATGCGAGGCTTGTGGCAGCACCTGGAGCGCCTCGGCGGGGGAATCGGTACCCGGGGGCCTGGCGAATCGCAGCTCGAGACCGACCGACGGCTGGCCCGCCGACGTATCGGGGTTCTCCGCGAGCGCCTGCGACGGCTGGGGCGGGGTCGGGAGACGCAGCGAAAGCACCGCCAGTCTGGGGAGACGCCGGTGGTCTCTCTTGCCGGATACACGAACGCTGGCAAGTCGACTCTCCTGAATGCGCTCACCGGAGCGGATGTATCCGTCAACGATCGCCTCTTCGAGACGCTTGATCCAACGACGCGCGGCTTCGAGCAAGAAGGCCGGCGGTACCTCATCATCGACACGGTCGGATTCATCCGAAGGCTCCCGCATCAGCTGGTGCAGGGCTTCGCAGCGACCCTGGAGGAAACCCTGTTCTCCGACCTCATCCTGCACGTTGCGGATGCGTCCAGGACGGACGAAAGCTTGGAGGAACTGGTCGAGGCCGTCGATTCTGTGCTGCGCGAGATCGGGGCGTCCGAGCTTCCGGTCGAGTTCGTGCTGAACAAGATCGATCGCGTCGACCCGCTCCGGCGCCGCCGGCTTGCGAACCGCTTCCCCGGTTCGATTCAGGTCTCGGCCGCCACGGGCGAGGGCCTTGCCGAGCTCAGAGCGCGCATTGCGCAGCGGTTCTCGGGCCGCTTCGAACGCGTGCGAATGCTCATTCCCCACGGCGAAGGAAACGTCCTGGCCGAGCTCTACGGGCTCGGGGCGCCGATCGAGGAACGCGTCGATCGCCCAGATGGCGTGCTGGTGGTGGCACGGCTTCCGCGCGGCGACGCTGCTCGGTTTGCGCCCTATCTGGTCGCAGAGAGCCCGGCGCGGGCAACGCAGGCGTGACCGAGCTACCAGTTCGGAGGCTTCGCCCCGAGGCGAGACTCCCGGACCGCGCCTACGAGGGCGACGCTGGGCTGGATCTCGCTGCGTGCGAGCGCTTCGAGCTCGCTCCCGGGGAGCGGAAGCTCATCTCCACCGGGCTTTCTATTGCCATTCCATCCGGGCATGCGGGCTTCGTACAGCCTCGTTCGGGGCTCGCGGCACGGCACGGAATCACGATCGTGAATGCACCAGGGCTCATCGATTCCGGATATCGCGGCGAGCTCAAAGTCTGTCTTCTGAACACGGATCGGGAGCACACGTTCAAGGCTGAAGCGGGGGAGCGTGTGGCACAGCTTGTCGTACTGCCGGTCGCCGCCGTTCGACCGACGGAAGTCGAGGAGCTCCCCGAGAGCGAGCGTGGCGAGCGAGGCTTTGGCTCGTCGGAAGGCAGTTGATGGAGCCGCGAATCCGGGTGTGCGCGATCCTCCGGCGCGAAGAGAAGATCCTCCTCTGCCGCCATCAAAAGGACGGGCGCGATAACTGGCTTCTGCCGGGCGGGGGAGTCCAGGTGGGCGAGAGCCTTGCAGACGCGCTGCAGCGAGAGCTGAAGGAGGAATGTGGTATCGAGGAGATCCTGCCTCTCGAGGGCCCGGTGGCCATCGTGGACTCGATCGCGCCGCGCACCGCGCGCTCGAAGCACGTCGTGAACATCATTTTCGCCGGCTTCCTCGGAGGGCGCTCGCTCGAGGCTGTGACCTCGCGTGACGCGGCCGTCCGCGGGCATCGCCTCTTCGATCTGGACGAGCTCGACGGCCTGAGCGTGCACCCCCCGATCCAACGGTTCCTGGCGCGCTGGCAGCCCGGGGACCCCGTTGTGTACCTCGGCTCACTCTGGGCTCCCTGATGGCGCAGATTGCGCATCACCCGGGCGGCCTTCGCGGCTAGCATCTAAGGAGGGAGGAGGCTGGGTCCACCTGTGAGACCGGCACCGCGCTACGGCTACTGCCAGCGCCCGCCGCGCTCGCGGGCACGATCGGCAGCGACTCGCTGTGCTCGTCCCTCCAGCTCGTCCGGCAGCGGATCGAGATTCGGAGCGTCACCGGTCTTCCGCGCCAGCGCCTGTGCCAGGAGCCAGTCGGCGAGCCAGGGGTTCCGCGGAAGCAGCGGCCCGTGCAGGTAGGTCCCGAGCGCCCGCCCACGACGGCAGCCTTCGTAACCGCTTTCGCCGTCGTTTCCGAACCCTGCGACGACGCGCCCCAGGGGCACCGCTCCGTCGCCGAGGATCGTCCGCCCGGCGTGGTTCTCGAACCCGGCGAGTGTCCGCCGCTCCCCGGGCACGAGCTCGCAGTCGAGCAGAACGTCGCCGATCATGCGTCGCTCTCCGGCAACCGTCCACAGGTCGAAAACACCGGCGCCCGGAAGCTCCTCCCCCGAACGGTCGAGATACGAGCGGCCCAGGAGCTGGTAGCCCCCGCAAACAGCCAGAAGCGCTGCTCCACCCGCCAGCGCCGCTTCGATGCCCTCGGCATGCCCGGCCAGGTCAGGGGCGATCAGAGCCTGCTCGCGATCCTGCCCTCCCCCGATGTAGAGCAGGTCGTAGGCCGCCGGATCGACCGCCTGCCCTGGGCCGATCCCGCAGATCTCCAGTTCGATCCCGCGCCATCCGGCCCGACGTGCCAGGACTGCCATGTTTCCGCGGTCTGCGTAGATGTTCAGGTGGTCCGGATAGAGATGTCCGACGACGACTTTCACGCTGCTGCCTCCCAGTACGGGCGCACGAGACCCCGATCTCCGATGATCTTCCGGAAAGCGAGCATCGCGGTGTAGGTCGGCAGGACCGCCAGCTCTCCAGCCGGCCCCGTCAGCTCGAGCCCACGATCGAGTGCCTGTGTAAGGTCAGGCAGGAGCTCGATGCGCTCGGCGTCGAGTCCGCCGTACTTGAACCGGAGCGCAAGCTCTTCGGCACGTGAGCCGGTGGCAACGAGGGTCTCGAGCCCGGCGAGGAACGGCTCGAAGTCCACGTCCCAGATCCACGAGACGTCGCGGCCGTCCGCGATCTCGTCGTTCAGAGCGATCACTGCATGCCGGGGCGGGCCCCCGGCGACGAGGGTTCGCACCGCTTCATTTGCGCCCGCAGGATTCTTGATGAGCAGCATGAGCGCGGCGCGGTCGCCCATCTGAATGCGCTCGAAGCGGCCGAACGCGGCCCGGAAGCGGGCGAGACCCGCCTCGATGTCGTCCAGGCCGGCGCCCAGGGCGAGCGAGAGAGCGCTTGCGGCAAGGGCGTTGTAGACGTTGTAGAGACCAGGGAGGCGCACGCTCACGAGGCGGTTGCCCGCGGGCGTCACGAGCGTGAACGATGCGCTCTCGAGTCCATCCAGCCGAACGTCTCGCGCGGCGACGTCCAGCGTTGGCCGCGCGTTACCGCAGTCCGGGCAGCGAAACTCACCGAGGTGGCCCACATAGGCGGCCGCGTAGACATAGGGCGCGCCACAAACGACGCAGTACTTGGAATCTGCGGCGTGGGGGAGACGCTCTCGGGCGACGCTCGGGTCATCGAGGCCGAAGTGGAAGACGCGTGGCCGCGCCGAGGTCAGACTGGCTAGGAGCGGATCATCGGCGTTCACGACCGCGATGGCCGACTCTGGCAGCGCCTCAACGGCGCCTCGCCAGCGCTCGGCGATGATCTCGAGCTCGCCGTAGCGGTCGAGCTGGTCGCGAAAGAGGTTTGCGAGGCAGACAGCACGCGGCTTGATCTGACGGGCGATCTCGGGAAATGCACCTTCGTCGACCTCGAAGAGCCCTAGCGCGGCACCCCTCGTCTCGAGGAGCGTCGAGGCGACCCCAGACACGAGATTAGCTCCGGCGCGGTTGTGGGCCAGGTGGAAGCGCCGTCCGAGGATCTCCGCCGCCATGGAGGCGGTCGTGGTCTTTCCGTTGGTCGCCGAGATGAGCGCGGCACCTTCGGGGAGCCGACCGGCGAGCGTAGAGATCGCATCCGGGTCGATTCGCGCGAGAATCTTCCCCGGCAGGGTGGTTCCACCCCCGCGTGCGGCCAGTCGGGAGAGCCGGCCCGCCGTGCGGGCGAGCGCGATCTCGAGTGCCAGGCGCACGAAGTCAGTCTAGAGACTCCCTCCGGGGGGAACTGTGCCCACTCTCACGCAAAAGGGGGATGAGGGAAACGCGGGACCAGCCTAGTTTGCGGTCTGCGAACACCTTCCACTGCGCCCGTCCAAGCGACGGAGAAGGGAACCACCTCTTGCGGCACAACCGTGATTCGGAGAAGAACCAGACTCGATCGAGCGCCCTCTGGGGCAAGGGCTCGGGCGGCGATTCGCGCTCGAGCGCGCTTTGGGGCAAGGGAGGCCGCGGTTTCGCGACTCTTCTCATCGCTCTCGTCGCCCTGACCGCTGTTCCCGTTGCCGCGACCGCCGAGAAGAGGCCCGCCAGCTCACCCGGGCAGGGAAGTCAAGGCCAGGGAGGCAAAGGCCCGGACGCTCAGAGCGTGGCTGGAGCGTTCGTCGACCCCGCCCTGCGCGCTGACGCCAGAGCTCATCCGGGCAGGAAGTTCCGCGTCGTCGTCCAGGGCTCGAGCACACAACGCTCACTCGAGAGCGCCGTCAAGGCCAAGGGAACGCTTCGAAAGCGGCTCGGGATTATCACAGGCGCCGCGGTGACCCTGACGGGCGGCCACCTGTTGGCACTCGCCAAGAGCCCGTACGTGGAGTCGATCACGCGCGACTCGCGCATGGTCGGAACCGCGCTCACGTCGCGGGACCCGAACGTCTGGGCCCAGACGACCGGCACCGACTCGCTCTGGAATGGCGTCAGCAATCGACAGACCCCGACGATCGCGATCATCGACTCGGGCGTCGACCGGACGAAGCTCGACTTCTCCGGGAGGGTCGTCAAGCAGGTCAATCTCTCGAGCCTCGACCCCCTTGCGCTCGGCGACCAGTTTGGGCACGGAACGATGGTCGCCGGCCTCGCTGCCGGTGCAGGATCTGGCTACCCGAACAACTATCCCGGCGCTGCGCCCGAGTCGAGCATCGTCTCGGTTCGCACGGCCAACGGGAACAACGAATCGCTCGTTTCCGACGTGGTCGCGGCTGCACAGTGGGTGCTCGCGAACAAGGACGCCTACGGTATCCGCGTCGTGAATCTCTCGCTTCTGTCCGGATCCCCTTCGAGCTTCGTGAACGACCCGCTCGACCAGGCGCTCGAACAGCTCTGGTTCAACGGTGTGGTCGTCGTCGCGGCTTCCGGCAACATCGGCGGGCCGGTACGGATGGACTACGCGCCGGCGAACGATCCGTTCATCATCGTCGTCGGGGCGACGGAGACGAAGAACACGAGCGCGACCGGCGACGATACGGTTGCAGCTTTCTCCGGGTACGGGCGGAGCTACGACGGCTTCGCGCGGCCCGACATCGTCGCACCTGGCCGGTACATGATCGCGCCGGCGCCAGTGGGCTCCCTGCTTACCCAGACCTACGCAGCCAACCTCGTCGCCCCGGGCTACCTTCGCCTGTCGGGCACATCGTTCTCCGCTCCCGTCGTTGCCGGTGCGGCCGCGCAGGTCCTCGCACGCCGTCCGGGTTGGACACCCGACCAGGTCAAGGGCGCCCTCATGCAGACGGCAAATCCGGTCGCGGCCGCCACGCCGCAGGGTGCTGCGGGCGCAGGTGAGCTCGACGCGTACTCAGCTTCTAGGGTGGGCACACCGATCAATCCGAACGCAGCCTTGAGCGCCTACGTCGGGAGCGATCCGAGCGGCAAGAAGAGCTTCAACGCCGAAGCTTGGGCGAAGGACGTCATCGCGGATCCGACCGCCTGGGGTTCGTCTGCCGCCGGACAGGCCTGGGGCTCGGCCTGGGGCTCGGCTTGGGGCTCATACGCCTGGGGCTCGGCCTGGGGGTCGGTGCTTTGGGGCGGCGACCCGTCGCTCGCCACCGCCACCGGCACGGCCTGGGGCACGGCCTGGGGCAGCGCCTGGGGCTCTGCTTGGGGCTCCGCCTGGGGCACGGCGTGGGGTACCTACGCTTGGGGCTCCGCTTGGGGCTCTGCTTGGGGCTCTGCCTGGGGCACGGCGTCCGGCTCCGCCTGGGGCACGCTCTTCCCCGGGGCCTGATGCCGACACGTCCTTAGGTAATCTCTCGCACCTCATTCGCGAGCCCGGTTGTCGCGGGCATTGCCACCCAGGTCCTGGCGCGCCATCCGAGTTGGACGCCCGACCAGGTGAAGGGTGCCCCCATGCAGACCGCGAGCTCGGTCGCTCCGTGGTACGAGAACCTGATGGCGGCCGGCACCGGCGAGGTCAATGCAGCGGCGGCCAACGCGGCTGCGGCTCCGAACAACCCAATGCCGCTCTGAACAATTTCGTTGCCCGTGACAGCGCCGGCAAGGCATCCTTCTTCCGTTGCTTCTGACCGCGGCAGCAGGCCGGCTCCACCCGCCCGGCGGGACGTTTTCTGTCCTCCCCCGAAAGGGGGGAAACGGAATGCGGTACCCCCATTGGGGGACGTGGCGCTCGCGTGGGGGACGTACGTTCCCCGTAACTGCGTAACTGCGGCCCGTGCACGAAATGCGCGGCGAAGGAGAGCGTTGGGACGAGCAGGCGTCTGCGATCGTGAGAGACAGAGTCGAGGGCTCTCACTCCCGCCTGCACATCGGTCGATAACGACGTAGATGGAAGAAGTCACTCAGCTTCCGACGCACCCCGCCGCCCCGGAGGGAAAGCGGGATGACTTCCCGCCGCGCGCCAAGGCCTTCATGGCTCTGGTGGCCCTCTTGGCCGTCGGCGTTGCCGTGCCGCCCGTGCTTCATCTCGACACGCAGACAGGAGGGTGGGGAACCTTCCTGGTGGTCGTCCTGGCAGCGAGCCTCGCGCAGCTCTTCGTCGTGACGACGACGAGGAACCAGATCTACCACACGACTGCGATCTTCTACGTTGCCGGCACGCTTCTCCTGCCGCCCGAGTTCGTGGCCCTGCTTGCGCTCGTGTCACACATTCCGGACTGGCTAAAGACTCGGTACCCCTGGTACATCCAGACGTTCAACATCCTGAACTTCACGGTCGCGCTGATGGCCACCTGGGGCGCTGTTCACTTCTTCTCGGACAACTCGCCGATTGGAGACCCGCGGCTCTCCTTGGCTCTCACCGGAGCACTCGCGGCCCTGGTCTTCGTGCTCGTCAACCAGGTCGGTTTCGCGATCATGCTGCACCTCGCGCGCGGACACAGCCCGCTCTCGATCTTCACCTTCGAATCGCTCACAACCGACTCGGTCCTCGCCTGCCTCGGGGTCGCGGTGGCGGCCTTCTGGCACGTCAATCCATGGCTGATCGCCTTCGCAGTCGCTCCTCTCCTCCTGGTCCACCGCTCGCTCAGCGTGCCGGCGCTCCAGGAAGAAGCCCGCGTCGATCCGAAGACCGGTCTCTTCAACGCGCGGTATTTCGCTTCGGAGCTCAGGGAGGAGCTCACCCGCGCCGAGCGCTTCCAGCGACCGATGACCGTGATCATGGCCGACCTCGATCTCCTCCGGGACATCAACAACGCCTACGGGCATCTTGCGGGCGACGCAGTTCTGAAAGGGGTCGCGGACATCTTCCGCATGCAGCTTCGCGAGTACGACGTGCCCGCGCGCTTCGGCGGCGAGGAGTTCGCGATCCTCCTACCGGAGACGGGCCCGGAGCAGGCGCTGGAGACCGCCGAGCGCATCCGGCGGGCGGTGGCCGCAGCCCGCTTCGAGGTCGAGACGTCGAACGAGCCGATCAAGGCGACCGTGTCGCTCGGAATCGCGAGCTTCCCAAAGGACGGCTCCGACGTCAACGAGCTCATCCACCAGGCAGACCTCGCGGTCTATCGCGCCAAGTTGCAGGGGCGAAACCGCGCTCTCGGAGCGAGCTCCGAACCTCTTCTCATCCCCGCAGAGCGAAGCGCCAGACTCGCCTCGGTGCCGGAGGATCCCGAGTTCGCGGCACCGGCTCCGCGCGCGATGCCGATCGTGCCGGAGCAGGAGCGTCGCCAGGAGGAGGCTCGTCGCCACATCACGGCCGGTCCCCGCTTCCTTGCCCTCTCCCTACCGCTCGCGGTTGTGGTCGCGCTCGTCAGCGTCACGGGCATCGCCCTCGGGCTGATGGCCCTGATCGCGGACGGTTTCGGCGAGATCCCGGGTCTGATCGCCGTCCTGGTTGCTGTCGCGATCGGGCAGGCCCTCGCGCTCGAGCTCGAGGGCGGATCCATCTCGGTGAGCGCCGTCGGCGCGCTTGCAGGCGTTGCGCTTTTCGGACCGCGCGCTGCCTTGCCCCTCGCCGTGACGATGGCCGTCGTGGCCTGGAGCGCGAGCCGGCCGGCCGTTCACTACGTCCTGTTCAACATCGGCGCGCTTTGCCTCGCGTCTCTGACCGCGGCCGGCGTCTTCGCGATCGGCGACGGCTGGTCGAACGGGAAGCTGGCCGCGCTCTTCACCGCCTTCGCAGGCCTGGTCGCCGGCGGCACGTACTTCATCGTCAACACCGGTCTGACCAGCGGGGCGATGGCGATCGAGGGCCACGAGCGGTGGCGAGCGGTCTGGAACGAGCGTTTCTCCTGGCTCCTCCCGCACTACGTCGCTTTCGGAGCTGTTGCAGGCGCCATCGCACTGGCCTACGAGGCGATCGGGCTGTACAGTCTCGCAGTCTTCGTCCTGCCGCTTCTCCTGATGCGGAAGACGATGGCTGCGTACCTGACTCACACGCAGAAGAGCACCTCCAAGCTCCGTGAGGCAGCGGAGACGATCAGGAGCCAGAACGCTTCGCTCGAGCAGGCGAACCGTCTCCTGCGCGAACGCTCTACTGCAGCCATGGAGAGCCTCTCGGCCACCGTTGACGCCCGCGATGCGTATACCGCCGGCCACTCGCGCCGCGTCCAGCAGCTCGCCCTCTCGATTGGGCGGGAGCTCCGACTCTCGCGGCCGGAGCTCGACCTCCTCGGCCACGCCGCGCTCTTCCACGACATCGGGAAGCTGGCCGTGCCCGACGCCATTCTCCTGAAGCCGGCAAGCCTAACGACCGGGGAGTGGGCGCTCATGCGGCGTCACGCCGACGAAGGTGCGCGCATCATCGACCGGCTCGGCTTCCTGAACGATGCCGTGCCGGCCATCCGCCACCATCACGAGCGGTGGGACGGGACCGGGTACCCGGACGGTCTCGTCGGAGAGGAGATTCCTCTCGGCGCCCGTATCATCCACGTCGCCGACGCGCTCGACTCCATGCTTACCACCCGCATCTACCGCGCGGCCCGACCCGCACACGAAGCAATCCAGGAGCTCCGGCAGGGCACTGATACTCAGTTCTGTCCCCGCTGCGTCGCGGCACTCGAGCGCCTGCTGGAAAAGGGTGCGCTGCCAGAGCACACCGCCCGGCTCGGGCAACTCCTCGAAACCGCCTGAGGGCGGGCGCTTTGAGACGATGGGAGGGTGCCAGGCTCCCTCTCGAGTGCTGTTCTCCATCTCCGCACGGCCCGGCGACTCGCGCGCCGCGGTGGGCCCTCGCTCCGAGACCGGCTGGGCCCGCTCGACGATCGGCTTGTCTTCGTGGTCGGCTCGCCGCGCTCCGGAACGACGTTCCTCGGACGCTCGATCGGCTCGCTTCCGGGTTTCGTGGATCTCGGGGAGGTCGCTCCGCACAAGGCTTCCGTTCCCGAGTTGGTCGCGCTTCCTGCCGAGGTTGCGGCTGCGAGAATCCGCCGGACGCTGGCCGTCGCGCGCCGGCTGGGCCTGGTGGGCGGCTTGCGCGCGGTCGAGCAGACGCCCGAGACCGTATTCGTTGCCGAAGCTGCCGCGCTCGCCTTCCCCGCGGCGCGCTTTGTCCACATCGTGCGGGACGGGCGGGACGTGGTGTGCTCGCTTCTCGATCGCGGCTGGCTGAGCCAGGGGCGGGGGGGAGGGGACGACGCAGGGCTTCCGTACGGAGCGGAGCCGCGCTTCTGGGTCGAGCCGGCCCGCGTGGAGGAGTTCCGGACGACGTCCGACGCGCGGCGCGCGGCATGGGCGTGGCGCGCGTATGTCCAGGCGGCCCGCTCCTTTGGCGAGCGAGCGCACGAAATCCGGTACGAGCGCATGGTGGCCGATCCGGACGCGGTCGCCGCCGAGCTGGCGGTTTTCCTGGATGCACCGGTCCCCGGGCTCGCGCGGGCTCTTCGAGGCGCCCATGACGAGTCGGTCGGCCGCTTTCGACGCGATCTGACGCTGGAGCAGCTCGCCGGTGTCGAGTCGGAGGCGGGGCAGCTTCTCGCTGAGCTCTCCTACTTGCAGCTCGCATAATCTGCTCTATCCTTCCCGGAAGGTCGTACCGTATGACCGGGAACTCAAGGCTAGACCCATTCCAGGAGATCGATCCCGTTGCGTTGGCGGGCTTTCGTGCAGGACTCCGCCGGCGATACTCGGATGAGGAGATCCTCGCGGCGCTCAGGGAATGCGCGGAGCGGCTGGGCCGGTCGCCGACGATGCGGGATCTCACGGATGATCCCGAGGCGGGGGTTCACCCTCAGACCGTCGTCGGGCGTTTCGGGAGCTGGAACGCTGCCAAGCGACTCGCAGGGCTTTCGGCTAGGCGCTTTGCGACCCGGGAAGAGCTTCTCGAGCAGCTGCGTGCGCTCGGAAACGAGCTCGGGCGGCCCCCGACCGGGCAGGACCTCGCGACGCGCCGCGGCAGCGCGCCATCGAAGTCGCTCCTCTGGCAGACGTTCGGCTCGCTCAACGACGCCCTGCGCGAGGCCGGGTTCGACATCCCAAGCACCGAGGATCGGGCGGAGCGTGCGCTCGCACAGGGCGAGCTGCTGGCACGCCGCCTCGGGCGGCTCCCGCGCTTCGCCGACTGGGCCGAGGCTCGCCGCGAGGATGCCCAGATGCTGACCGAGTGGCAGGTG
Organism: Gaiellales bacterium; assembly: GCA_038209555.1. Classification (GTDB taxonomy): domain Bacteria; phylum Actinomycetota; class Thermoleophilia; order Gaiellales; family Gaiellaceae; genus DASQGA01. The sequence goes on along the minus strand of JBBQXP010000002.1, from coordinate 58,757 downwards.
TACCGCCTGTTCGAGCGCGGGCGCGGCGCCTGGTCGAGCTTCCAGTACCTCCTTCGAGAGCGCCTGGTGGCCTCGGGCGCCAGCGTAGGCCCCGACGGAAAGGTTTATTAGCGAAGAGCTAAGCGTGCGTTGCGGCTGCGGCAAGCACCGCGAGGCGTCGAAGGCACGAGACGCGCTCTTCGGGAGCGCGGACGGAGGGGAGGGGGTCGGCCTCCCGGAAGCTCCTGTCTGGCTCGAAGGCTTCTGTCTTGACTGCGCGTCCTTCGACGATGGTCAGGAGCGAGCCCTCGGGCACCGCGCGCTTGCGGAGCTTCAGCCTGGCGTACGTCTCGGCGAGCTCGAGTGCATCCCTCGTCGAGGCGAACAGGATCTCGTTCGGTCCTTCCCCGATCCAGAGTGGCCGTCCGACTCCTCGAGCGAGAAAGAGGACGTCCGGAACCCGCTCGTCGACCCAGGCGGCCGCCATTGCCCCGTACAGCTCCTCGAGGGGAAGTGCGCGGTTTCTCTCGGCCTCCATGAGGGCGAAGATGACCTCCGAGTCGACGGTCATGTCCGGCTCGGCGCGCTCAAAGCCGCGCTGGTCGAAGAGCTCCTCGTCGTTCTCGATGATGCCGTTGTGGATCCCGACGACCGCGCCATGGCGAATGGGATGGTTGTTGGCCGTGAGTGAGGGGTGACCCTTCGTGTAGTCCCGTACGTGGACGAGCACCTGGCTGGCGTCGGCTGGAACGCTCACGGAGCCGAGCAGCTCGCTGGCGCCGGAGCGTTGCTTGGAGACCTGAAGCCCGAGGCCGGGGCCGCGGTACGCGTACCCAACGGCATCCGCGCCACGCTCGGCGATTGCCGCCAGGAGAGCCTGCGCGGTGAGAGTGCGATCGAGGCTGCTCTCGCGATTCAGGCTGTATCCGGCGATTCCGCACACGGGTAGTGCTTCGATGCTCCTTCGGTGAGACGGGACGGCGTGCAGGCGCCTGGTACGCCCGACCGTCTGTTCCCAACTATACCGCGCCTTTCGGCTGCTAGGCCCGCGGACTTGAGGACCAAAAGGGCATTCAGCGGTCCGACGGCGCCGCCGATATCGACCTCGTGGAACAACGGATCCCAGAGGCTTCGCACAACCACTCGGACGAGAGTCCGCGCCTCGAGCTTGCGCCCGATCTCCCCGATCCTGCGCTGCTCGACGAGGCCGACGCCGAGGAGGAAGAAGACGACGACGAGCCGATTGCTGCTCGCGAAGTCGTCCAGACCCAGGATCCGCTCAAGCTCTATGTACGCCAGATCGGCGACGGCCCGCTCTTGACGGCCGCAGAGGAACGCGAACTTGCCCGCTTGAAAGACGAGGGAGACGAAGCGGCCAAGCGCCGTCTCATCGAGTGCAACCTCCGCCTCGTCATGTCGATCACACGCAACTACGTGAACAGCGGCGTGCCGCTACTCGACCTCATCCAGGAAGGGAATCTCGGCCTGATCCGCGCGGTCGAGAAGTTCGACTACAAGATGGGCTACAAACTTTCGACCTACGCGACCTGGTGGATCCGTCAGGCAGTGACGCGCGCGATCGCCGACCAGGGCCGCACCATCCGACTACCCGTTCATGTGGTCGAGCAGGTGCGCCGCGTGACGCGCGCCCGGCGCATCCTCACCCAGAAGCTGAACCGCGACCCTTCCGCTGACGAGCTTGCAGCCGAGAGCGGCTTCGAGCTGAAGCGGGTCCGGGAGCTCCTTGCGCTCGTCGAGGACCCGGTCAGCCTGGAGACACCGGTCGGTGACGGCGAGTCGATGTACGGCGACATGATCGAGGACGTGAACTGCGAGCAGCCCGACGAGGCACTCGCCAAGCTTCTCCGCGGGACAGAGCTGGGGCTCGCCCTCGAGAAGCTGAACGACAGGATGCGACACGTGCTCGAGCTTCGGTTCGGGCTTTCGGGTCAGAAGCCCCGCACGCTCGAAGAGGTGGGCGGTGAGCTGGGAGTCACCCGCGAGCGGGTACGACAGCTCGAGTCGCGCGCTCTTCGGGAGCTCCAGACCGCGGCCCCGGGCCTCCGGCTCTACCTCCGCGTCGAGTAGCCCCGCTAGTCCGGCAGGAAGCCATCCTGATAAGGGCCATCGCGGGGCCGTTCATACGCCAGGTATGCCTCTTCCTGCGAGGAGGTCTCCTTCTCGACGCCCGCGCCGTGTTTCCGCGCCAGGTCCGAGACCGGATAGAGCACGCCTCGCTCGCCGCCACGTGTCCCGACTGCAAGGATCACGCAGGGCCCGGAGCCGGCGCCGACGAACACGTGCTCCGTCCAGGGCGGACAGTGGACGAAGTCCCACTTCCTGAGCGGGCGCTCCTCACCTTCGATCAGGACGAGACATTCACCCGCGAGCACGAGAAAGTCCTCCTGCGCCTCTTCGCCGTGGTACATGCAGGCCGGCTGCCCAGGGTCGAGCACACTGACGTTGATTCCGAACTCGGCGAAGCGGACGTCACCCTCGAATGTGCAGGCAAAGCCAAGCTCGTCGGTGTGCAGCCAGCTCGATTCGCGCGCATTCAAGATGTACCAGCCCTCCCCCTCGGGCACCAGGCCGTTGTCGGTGTTGGTGATCTTCGCCTCGGGAACCATGAGCCGCCTTTCTCTCGGGCAATAAATCAAGCATCTAGGGTGATTGGATGTTCGTCGACGTCCATTCTCACGTCGTACCGTCTGGGGACGACGGAGCCGGATCCGTCGAGGAGGGGCTGTCTCTCTGCCGCCAGGCTGCGACCCGCGGCACGAGCGTGCTCTACGCGACACCCCATGTCTGGCCGCATCTCGGGCTCGAGGCCGGCCGCGAGCACAGGATTCGCGACGCGCACCTGCGGATGGCGCACGAAGCAGCGACGTTCGGCCTGCGCCTCGAGCTCGGGTTCGAGGTGACGCCGAAGCTCGAGCTGCTCGATGAGGACATGGAGCGCTACCGGCTCGGCGATCTGCCGGTGGTGCTCGTCGACATGCCGTTCTCCGGCGGCCTCGGACTCGTCGAGCGCCTCGCCAACCACATCGAGTCGTGCGGCCTCGTGCCGCTTCTCGGCCATCCCGAGCGGGCGGATGCCGTCGTCGCGGAACCCGAGCTCGCAGGCGGTCTCCACGCGCGCGGCTGGCTCCTCCAGGTGAACGCGTCGAGTCTCCTCGGAAGGCATGGCTCGGAGCCGCAGGAGGCAGGCTGGAGGCTCGTGAAGGAGACGCTGTGTCACGCGGTGGCCTCGGACGGGCACCGCCAGACAAGGCCGCCGTTCCTGGACGACGCGTACGAGGCCGTGAAGGCGCGGGTCGGAAGCGAGGCCGATCGGCTCTTCGACGGCAGCGCTCTAGCGGCTCGCGACGGCGTCGATCTCGCGGAGCGACGCTAGGCGCGACAGCGACTCGACTTCGATCTGGCGAACGCGTTCCCGCGTGAGCCCGAGCCGCTTTCCGATGTGCTCCAGCGTGTGAGGCTCCTCGCCGCCGAGCCCGTAGCGCAGCTCGAGAACCCGTCGGTCCCGGTCGGGCAGCGACTCTAATGCCCGGTCGAGCGCCTCCTTCTGGAGATGGCGCTCGGTCAGCTCGTCCGGAAGAGGCTCATCGCCCGGCACAAGGTCACCAAAGACTGCGTCCTCCTGCTCGCCGATCGGCTGGTCGAGGCTGGTGGACGCTCTGGCGGCAGCCTTGACTTCGAGCGCCTGCTGGAGGGGAAGACCCGCCTCCTCGGCAATCTCCGCAAGGTTCGGCTCGCGGGCCAGCTGCGTCCAAAGGTAGCGCTCGGCGCGCTGCATCTTCTGCATCCGCTCGACGACGTGCACCGGAACCCGAATCGTTCTGGCCTTGTCGGCGATCGCCCTGGCGACCGCCTGGCGAATCCACCAGGTCGCATACGTGGAGAACTTGAGCCCTCGCTGCCACTCGAACTTCTCGACCGCGCGGATCAGGCCGAACATGCCTTCCTGGATCAGGTCGAGGAACGGCAGCCCCTGGTTTCGGTAGTTCTTCGCGATCGACACGACGAGGCGCAGGTTGCACTCGATCATCCGCCGCTTCGCAGCCATGTCGCCGCGCTCGATGCGCTTCGAGAGCTCCACCTCGTCCGCGGCGGTGAGGAGCGGGTGGCGGCCGATCTCGCGCAGGAAGAGCTGGAGCGCGTCCGTGGTGGTCTCGATCGCGTCGTTCAGGTTCCGTGGCGGCGCCGTCGGCTCTCGCGCAGGCTCCTTGACCGGCTCGACGATCTCGATGTTCCGCTCCTCGAACTCACGGTGGAGCGCTTCGACCTCCGGCGGCTCGAGCTCGAGCACATCGATGGTCTCGGCCAGCTCGACACCGTCGACCTTGCCTGCGGCCTCGGCCCGCTCGAGAAGGAGCTGGACCTCGTGCATCTGCGTGGTGGGAGTTTCGCTCGACATCCAGCGGTTCTAGGCTACCAACCGGAATCAGGCGTACCCGGAATGGGGCCGCCGTAAAACCGTCGGCTCGACCTTACCGACTTGGGCGGCCGGAGCAAAGGCGGTCGATCGGGGTTCGCCTGCTTTCGCCCCCGCCCGATAACGGTGGAGTAGTGCGTTCCTCTGGCGTGGCGGCTAAGGGGAGCTCGCCCGGCGAGATGGGGCTGCGCCCCAGGTCTTGGGCATCGAGAGTCCTAAGGAGCGGGGAACGAAAAACGCCCAACGCGTGTAAAAAGGCAGGTGACGGCTTCAGTCATCCTTCTGGCCGCTCCGGCGCTCATCCTTACCGGCTGCGTCGGCGGCTCGAACGCGCCGTCCGCGGTCGAGAAGAAGGAGGCGCCTGCCTCTGCGCTCGCGGCTTCGGTCGCGCAGTCGAATGGAACCTGCCCGCTGACACTTCCCAACGAGGACACGCCGCCGAGCGGCAACGCGGCCGGGATGAACCACGGCAACGACGAGTTATGGACGGCGATGTGGCCACACAACGTCGTCATCGCCACGCCGGATTACATCGACGCGGACGGCGCGGTGGGAATGAAGTGGCCGTGGTGGCGCGGAGTCAAAGGGAAGCTGGCGATCACTGGTGGCGCGGAGTCAAAGGGAAGCTGGCGATCACCGGTCCGCGGCTGGATGCGAAAGCTCCTCCGCTCACGGCGGATGTGCCTGACGGCTATGGAAGGCGTGGCTTCCAGCCGAGCGGGATCTCGTTCCCCACCGATGGTTGCTGGGAGGTAACCGGAGCGGTCGGCGAGGTGAAGCTCACGTTCGTCACTCTGATCCTGAAAGCGTCCCGGTACCGGTCTATGGCAGAAGGGCGCTAGCGCAGGTCGGGCTCACGGAGCCAAGCGGTCTTTCGATCCGAATGCACGATAACCGGTGTTATGTCAAGTTGAAGTAGAGCCCTAGGGCAACGCGTCTTCCACCCCGCCGAAGCCGGTGTGGTTTTGCACATGGGCCTGTGGACAGAATCTGCATGAGGACGTAGCCTGCACGAGCCATGCGGCAGCCGATCGACCCAAGCGAGCGGTTCCGGTTGCGGCGCGAAAACGCTCGACGGCGCCAGCGTCGTCGCCGTGTGACAGCCTTTGCGGTCGTAGCCCTCGCGGCTGCGGTCGTCACTCTCGGCGCTCGCTTCCTCCCCTCCGACCACTCGGGAGCGGGAGACCAGGCCGCTGGCACCAGTGGTACGACCACTGCCTCGAAGCCGGAGGACAAGCCGCTGAGACCTCTGCCTGACGAGATTCGGGGCGTCCACGTGACCATGGCGCTCGCGAACCTCGAGGGCAAGCTCGAGGAGTACGCGAGCATGACCGACCAGGGCCTGAACACCCTCGAGCTCGACGTGAAGGATGAAAACGGCGAGGTCGCCTTCCGCTCGCCCCGAGCGAAGCTCGCGACGACGGTCGGGGCCGCCCAGAACTACTACGACCCCGGCGGGGCGGTCAAGCTCGCCCGGGACCACGGCCTTTACCTGATCGGCCGCGTCGTCGTCTTCGAGGATCCCGTGCTCTCGATGAAGCGGCCAGCGTTGGCGATCCGGCGCACCGACGGCGGCATCTGGACGACTACTGCCGGACTCGGTTGGACGAATCCATACGACGAGCGGGTGTGGAAGTACAACGTCGATGTCGCGGCGGCGGCGGCGCGGGCGGGCTTCGACGAGATCATGTTCGACTACGTTCGATTTCCGAGCGACGGTGACTTGTCGGCGATGGTGTTCAACCACCAGGTAAAGGAGCCGAAGGCACAGACGATGGTTCGCTTCGTGAGGTACGCCCATTCCCGGTTACACCCCCTCGGCGTGCGCGTCTCTGCGGCGGTGTTCGGGCTTGCGGCGACCCGCGACCTCGGCATAGGGCAGCGGCCCCGGAAGCTCGGCCGGTACCTCGATGCGATCTATCCAATGGTCTATCCCTCCCACTACAGCCCGGGCGAGTACAACATCGCCAATCCGGACGGGGATCCCGGCCGGACGGTCGCGTTCTCGCTCCGGGACTTCCGCGAGAAGCTGCGCGGCCGACCGGCGAAGGTCGTTCCCTGGCTCCAGGACTTCTCCCTCCAGCACACGTACACGCTCGCCCAGGTCCAGGCTCAGATCGACTCAGCCCGCCGGGCGCAGTCGGCCGGCTACCTGCTCTGGAACGCTTCGGGCGTCTACACAGACGGTAGCCTGACAGCGCCGTAGCTCCACCCTTCCACAGGTCTATGCACAGGCCCCATGCTGGCCTGTGGAAACTGTGGATAAATGATCTCTCCGCAAATTGCATACATTACGATGGACATGTCCCTTGACTGTCTGAGGCCGCTGTCCTAGAGTCCCAATTGCGCCGAGCACGGAGCGCAAGTAGGTCGAAGGATCACCGGGCGACCGTACGCGCAAGCGGAAAGTCGGTTGGTGATCCGGACGAAAGCGCAACCGGCTCGGCGAATTTTTTTGGTCCGGCGCAGGTAGAGTTCCGGCCGTCGATGATCCCTCGTCCTCCCTCGTTCAGCCAAGGCTTCGTCTCCTTTCTCTGGGCGTTCGGACTCGGGCTTTACATCTGGCTCGGCCTGCTGGGAGTTGGCGTAGGGAACGGCACGGCATTTCTCTTCGCCCTGATCGCCGGGGGTCTGATCTTCTTTTACGTGCGGCTGTTCGGCGGCCACGAGTTTCGCGGCTAGCCGGCAGGCGTCCGCCTAAAGCGGAAGCGCGAGCCGCGGGGCGCGCTGGAGGAGCGCTCCCACGAGCCGATGGGCGAGCTCGCAGCCAAGCTCGGCCTCGAGGCGCGGGCGCGGGCTTTCCGTCTCACCCGTGAGCAGACGGCCGAGCGTGTCGCAGTGTTCAGCCAGCCGGGAGAGGCCGTCGGCGGTACCGCTGCGGTGTGCGGCGTCCATGCTCGAGTATCGACGCTCCGCGGACGTATGGCGATCCCTGGCGAGAGTGACCGGTTCTTGCTGGAATCGTGGGCCTACGGAGTGTCGCGCCGAACCTCGGTATCGTCACGCGTCCCGGTCGTCACGACCGAGTCGTCGCGAGCATCGGTGGTCGCCGCCTGACGGTCATCGGCCGTTGTCGTCGGGCGGTCGGTGGGGACAGGGGTCGTAGCGCCGTATTCGCGCCGGTAGTCGTGTACGTCCTCGTCCGCGACGGTCCGCGTTCGCTCGACGTGCCGTTCACGCGGGCCGGTCGTGTCGAAGATGAACGCAGTCACGACGCCGAAGGCGAGCGCGATCGCGGCGGAGAAGAGACCCAAGTCGCGAACGAACCCGAGGATCCCGATTGTGTCGCTCCAGCTCTCGAACCGACTCTGCTGCCAGCCGCCGGTGGGCTGGGTGGCCAGGACGATCCAGCCGGCCGCGAGCAGCGTCGGCAGCCACGCGAGCAGCAGGACCGCGAAGGAGAGGCGCGGTACCCCCCACTTCGTCCAACCGCCGAGCAGCTGAGAGAGCCCGAGCGCCAGGCCTGCGCCGGCGAGAAGGCCCATGATTGCCCAGAACTCGCTTGTCTGACCGAGATCGAAGTTCGACGCGATCCAGATGAGGAGCCCTGCCACCGCCACCCCGACGAGCGTGAAGAGCGCCCGAACGACACCGCGTGCATACCGGTGGCGATCTGTCGACCGGTCGACGGCCTCGTCGTCCCTGACGACGCGATCTTCGTCCACGTGCCGGTCCCTGTTCAGCAAACCCATTCGTGTCACCCCGTTCGATTGATTGGTGAGCATGGTGTTCCCTCCCGGCCCCCGTCTATAACGCCTTCCAGGAGGGGTCGGTGGAAGTCGACGGCACTGTACCGCGCCTGGCGGACCGTCCTAAGCAGCCAGATCGCGACGCCGCACATCGAACGCGCCTGAATCGAGCTCTTGCCGGAAGGCGGTGACGCAATTCTCGCGATCTCGCGCGAAGACGTGCTCGACTACCTGAACGTGCCGGTCGTTGTAGAACGGGAGATCTATGTGCGGGCGGCTGACAAGGTTGACGGTCGTGCACTCGCAGACCGGACAGCGGACCGCGAGCCCGAGCTCGTCGGCTGCGGGCGAGAGGACGAGGAAGGCCGACGGGAAGACAGGCTGCGGTCGGTTCTCGGGGTAGCAGAAGAAGCTCCAGGGCCAGTCCCCCGACCCGATCCGCCGTGCGGCCAGGTCAAGCAGGTCAGCGGTTGCGGATTCGACCCGAGCCGTCATCAGGTTGAAGAATTCCGCCCCAGACGCGCCGAGCGGCGCCCAGTCCAGGTCGTCGTGAGTGACGAGCCCTTCGTGCTCACCCCCGCAGCTGCACGCGAAGACGACCCGGTAGACGGCCGGATGTGAAGCTCCCGGGAGGCGCTCCAAGGAGCGAAAGGCAGACAGGCGCACCTGAACGTGGCCCACAGTGGGGCAGGAAAACGTGTAGTGCCCGGTCAGACCGTCATACATGGCTCGTGAATTCTGTATCGGCAGGCCGGACGGCGAGCCAAAGCGGTCTCCGAGGCCAGGCGCCTACTGGTACTGGATCAGGGAGAAGACGTCATAGCCATCGAGCCGGTCCCGCCCGTTCAGGAACGCAAGCTCGATCACGAACGCAAGGCCGACCACCTTCCCTCGGAGCTGCTCTACGAGGTCGACCTTCGCCTTTGCGGTTCCGCCCGTTGCCAGCAGGTCGTCGTGGATCAGAACGCGGGCTCCCTGCGAGATTGCGTCGGCATGCAACTCGAGGGCGTCGAACCCGTACTCCAGCTCGTACTTCGCACTCACGGTCCGCCAGGGAAGCTTCCCCGGCTTGCGAGCCGCCACGAAGCCGCATCCCAGCCGGCAGGCGAGGGCTCCGCCGAGGATGAAGCCGCGCGCCTCCGCGCCCATGATCAGATCGGGTTCCCGCGGCTCGGCGAACGCCGCGAGCTGCTCCACGGTGGCGCGGAGCGACTCGGCGTCCGCGAGGAGCGGCATGATGTCCTTGAAGACAATCCCGGGTTTCGGGAAGTCCGGGATGTCCCGAATCTTCGAGGCGAGGTCCGGTTCCACCGCGTCCGGAGCCTACGCGACGTGCGAGCGGAGCGCGCGCCAGAACAGCGCCTGCGACAGCTCCTGCGCGAGCGCGGCGAGCGACTCGAGATCCTCGAGCCCGGCGAGCCGGCGCTCGGGATTGCTCGAGCCGAGAGCCGGGGCGACGACCTGTCGGAGCAGTGCCGCCTCGCCGTCGGCGTTGGTGCGGAACTTCTTCAAGTTCCTCGGAGCGACGCCGAAGCGCGACAGGTTCCGGCAGACGATCACAACCTCCACGTCCCGCTCCGGATACCGGTTCTCTCCATCCTCGATTCGCGGTTCGAGGAGCCCGTAATCTTCGAGCTCGCGCACAAACCCTGCATCGGCGCTCGCCCGCTCGCAAAGCGTGCCCAGGTCGAGCTCCGGCTCGCCCGCGCGCAGACCGGAGTCAGCCGCCCGCCGCCGCTCACGTTTCACCATTCCGGGGGCATCGAGCTCCTGGCGGATGACGCGGAGCGGCAGGAACTCGTCCCGTTGGAGTCGCAGGATCGTCTCGAGGCGTTCCACGTCCTCCTCGGTGTAGAGGCGGTATCCCCCCTCCGTCCTGCGGGGGGTCAGGAGCCCCTGGTCCTCGAGGTAGCGGATCTTGGAGATCGAGATGTCTGCGAACTCCGCGCGCAGCCGCCTCCGGACGGCGCCAATCGTGAGCGGCCGGCCAGGCGTCTCCTGCGAATACGTGGACGTCGCCATCAGTGCTCCAGGAAGGTCAGCCGGTACTTGCCGATTTGGACCTCGTCTCCATCTTCGAGCTTGGCCTTCTCAACCCTGCGCCGATTCACGTACGTCCCGTTCAGGCTGGCGGCGTCCTCGATCGTGTAGCCAACGTCGTCGCGAACGAGCATCGCGTGCGAGCGCGAGACCGTGACGTCGTCGAGGAAGACCTGGGCGTCGGGTGACCGACCGATCTCGACGCTGTCGCCGTCGAGAGGGAACGTCTCGCCTGCGCGGCCGCCGCCGGAACGGACCACGAGTGCCGTTCCCTGGATCCTGAGCTCCGAAAGCGGCTCGCCTTCCTCATCGACCACGTCCTCGGGTGCGTACGTCATCGTGGTCGATCCCCCCGGCTCATCCTTGATGAGAAGTGCACCGCACTTCGAGCAGTAGTTGGCGGCCTCGGGGTTCTGGAAGCCGCACTCGGGGCAGTGCAAATGCGTCACCTCGGCGCTACTCGTCCGGGTTCGGAGGCGCCGCCTTCGAGGCGAGGATCGCCGCGAGCTTTTCGACGTCGACCTCGTAGAGCGGGCCCTGCCCTTCGCCCACCTGCCGGTGGAGGCGCGACTGGAGCTCGGCCTTCAGGATGTCGATCTTGCCGTGGAGGATCCTGCGCCGGTACGAAACCTGGTTCTCCTCCTCCACGAGCTGATCGATCAGATCGCGCAGCTCCGCATCGGAAATAGTCTCAAGGTCGGGAAGAGCTTCCACGCTGCCCTCCGGTCTCTGGGTCGGGGACGGGCTCCCTGTAGTAAACCATCGGACCGCCAATCTATCAACCTCGACTTGAGGGTTTAGGTGTTGTCCCCCTCTTCGGAGCCCGCGATGATGCGCTCGACGAGGGCCGTGTACTGGTCCTCGAGTCTGGCCGCGTCCTCCTCGCTTGCCCCCTCCGCGTAGACGTGGACCAGCGCTTCCGTAGGGTCCGGAAGGACGTGTGCCCAGCCGCCGTCCTCGTAGACCTTGATGCCGTCGGTCACGTCCACCTTCTTGTCTCGCACCTGGTCCGTCAGGATTCGCATCACAGCACCCTTGCGAGAGAAGGGGCAGCGAACCTGCCGGTGGATGACCCGCGACCTCGGGAGAGCGTCCACGAGCTCTGAGAGGGGCTTCCGCACCGGGGCAAGCAGCTCCAGGAGCTTGCAGAGGCTCGTGATGCCGTCGTAGGCAGGAAGGAACTCGGGGAAGACGAAGCCGCCGGCCGCGGAGCCTGCGAAGACGACTCCGTCCTCTGCGGCGGCCCGCGTCAGGGCTGCGAGGGACGCCGGCGTTCGCTGGACTTCGAGATCCGAGCCCTTCACCATCTCCTCGACGAGACTCGTGACCGTGACCGGAAACGCGAGACGTCCCTTCCTTCCGTTCGATGCGATGAGGCTCAGGAACAGCAGGAGCTCCTGCTCGACCTCCACCTCTCGCGCACGCTCGTCGACGAGGTACAGGCGTTCCGCCGCACCGTCGAAGGCGACGCCGAAGTCCGCACCGACGGCAGAAACGAGCCGCTTCACCTGGCCGAGCGACTCCGCCAGAGTGGCTCCGGCCGGTGACGTGCGGAGCTCACGGACATATGCCTGGGCCGCGACGATCTCGACTCCGAGGTCGCCGAGGACGAGCGGGACCACGAGCGAGGCCGACGAGTACGAATAGCCGATCACGATGCGGAACCCGCGCGAGCGGATCGCATCTGTGTCGAGCGTGGCGAGTAAGTCCTGGGCGTAGCTCTCGGATGCCCGAGCCGGATACCGGATCTCCCCCACGCCGTCCCCGGAGCTGCGCCGGAACTCCTGGCGACCGAAGTGCTTTTCGACCTCCTTCATGAAGGCACTCGACACCTCGACGCCGGGGGGCTCGTAGATCTGGAGGGTGACCGCCTCCGGGTCGACCGCGCTCTGGCGAACATGCACGCCCGCTTCGAACCCTTCGCTCTTCAGCAGGTGGCGTGTTACCGCCGAGGGCATTACTCGGAGATCCGCGACGTGGACCCCGGTCGCGTTGATGCCGGTCAGGACAGCGCGTCGGAGGAGGCGGCAAGAGGACGGCGCTTCGCGGCTCGTAACGACCCGGGCGTCGCGCTTGAGCACCGTGCCGAGCGCCATCCCGAGGCGGAGCGCGATCTCGGGGGTGAGATCGACGTTGATGAGCCCCGAGATTCCCTCCCGGCCGAAGATCGTGCTCGAGGCTCGCGACTCCCAGATCAAGTTGCGGTCGACCTGCGTACCCGACTCGACCTCCTTGAACGGATAGATGCGGATGCCGGGCAGGACGACGCTCTGTTCCCCGATCGTCGACTGGTCGCCGACCGCGACGCCCTCGTGCAGGCGAACGTGGGGCCGGATATCGCACATGCGCCCGACGACCGCTCCTTCGACGTGGGCGCTTCGGCCGATGTAGGTCCCCGCGTCGATGACGGAGCGGGCAGTGCGAGCGTGCTCGCGCAGCACGACGCTCGACGAGAGGACCGAGTAGGAACCGACAGTCGCATGCGGAGCGATGTGGCAGTAGTTCCCGATGAACGCCGGACCCTCGACGGACTCCAGGTCGTCGAGGTCGACGCCCTCTCCGATCCAGACGTTGCCGCGCAGGCGAATGCCCTCGACGTTGAGGTCCGCCTTTCCGTCGAGAACGTCGAAGTTCGCCTGCCGATACTGGTCGAGGTTCCCGATGTCCTGCCAGTAGCCGTCCGCCACGTAGCCGTAGAGCGGTCGTCCCATCTCGAGGAGATGCGGGAAGAGCTCCTTCGAGAAGTCGTAGGGGCGATCGTCGGGGACATGGCGCAGGACCCCGGGATCGATCACGTAGATGCCCGTGTTGATCGTGTCCGTGAAGACTTGGGCCCACGACGGCTTCTCGAGGAAGCGTTCGATTCGCCCGTCGGCATCCGTGACGACGATCCCGAACTCGAGCGGGTTCTCGACGCTTTTCAGGCCGATCGTGACTGCACCGCCCTTTTCCTCGTGGAAGCGGACGAGCGCCCCGAGATCGATGTCGCAGAGCGCATCGCCGGAGATCACGACGAAGGGCTCGTCGAGCGCCTCTTCCGCGAGCTTCACCGAGCCGGCCGTACCCGCCGGCGACTCCTCCACCGAGTACCGGATCTGGACGCCCTGGGCTTCGCCCGCGCCGAAGTAGCCGCGGATGACCTGCGGCATGAAGGCGACGGTCACGATGATGTCCTCGAAGCCGTGCCGCTTCAGGAGTTCGATGATGTGCTCCATGCAGGGCTTGCCAACGATCGGCACCATCGGCTTCGGCTGGTTCGACGTGAGCGGCCGCAGGCGAGTGCCCTCACCGCCGGCCATGACGACGGCCTTCATCCTCCGAAGCTCCGGGGTGCCGTGGCGGCATAGAGAACCGCGGCAACCATGGCGACCGCGAGCCCGCTCCAGAAGAGCGCCAGCGCCCAGGTCGTTCCCTCGTCGGAAGCGAGCATTCCAGTCAGAGCCGCGTAGAGGAGCCAGGTCCCGGCCTTGCCGAGCCAGCTCACCGAGAGCTCGTAGCCACGCGTCATGACCAGGCCATACCCCCCCACGAGCGCCGCATCACGGACGAGGATCACGACCAGCGCCGGCCACGGCAGGCGCCCGTCGAGCCAGAGGAGGATGACCACGGCATCGATCATGAGCCGGTCGGCCAGCGGGTCTGCGAGGCGCCCGAAGGTCGATTCCACGTTCCAGCGGCGGGCCAGCCAGCCATCCAGCTGGTCGGTCGCGCCTGCGAACGCGAAGACTCCCGCGGCCATGTAGCTACCCTCTCCGTCCGTCCCGAGCACGAGGACGACGAAGAGCGGGATCAGCGCCAGGCGAAGGACGGTCAGTGCGTTCGGGATCTGCGCGAGGGGTGCCGGGACTGCTCGTGCGTCCATCAGCGGCCCAGCGACGGAGTCGCGCTCTGGATCGGTGCGGAAGGACCCACTGGCAGCGAATGGTAGCCTCGCGCGGTGCCTGAGCGGCTTCCGCTTCCCGGCTTCGTGAACGTCCACAGCCATGCGTTTCAGCGGGCGTTGCGAGGGCGAGCGGAGGGCGCAGATTTCTGGGGTTGGCGCGATTCCATGCTGGAGCTGGCCCGCGGCCTGACCCAGGCACGGGTCCGGCTCGACTACGAGGCCGCCTTTCGCGAGATGCGGGATGCCGGTTATACGGCCGTCGGCGAGTTTCACTACGTCGGGCTCTCGGAGGCGAAGGCGGCAGTCGAGGCCGCCCGTGCTGCGGGAGTCGAGCTCGTGCTCCTTCTGGCCGCCTACGGTCGCGGGGGCATCGACCGGTTCCGCCAGGAGTCCCCAGCCGCCTACCTCGCGCAAGTCGAGGAGCTTGGTGCCGGGGGAGCGCGCGTCGGCGTTGCGCCCCATTCCGTGCGCGCGTGTACAGCGGACTGGCTACGCGAGATCGGCCGCTATGCGGAGCGGGAGAAGCTCGTACTCCACATCCATGCCGATGAGCAGCCGCGCGAGATCGAGGAATGCATGGCCGAGCACGGGCTCCGACCGATTCAGCTTCTCGCCGAGACCGGCTGTCTCGGGCCGCGGACGACAATCGTGCACGGAACGCATGCGGACGACGCCGAGCTCGACCTCCTGGCGGAAGCGGGCGGGCGCATCTGTGTGTGTCCGACGACCGAGGCGAATCTCGGCGACGGCTTCGCGCCCGTCGGGAGGATCAGGGAGCGCGGGATCTGTCTTTGCATCGGCTCGGACTCGAACGTTCGCATCGACCCGCTGGAAGAGCTGCGGGAGCTTGAAGGCACTGCGCGCCGCCAGGAGCTGCGGCGGAACGTGATCTCCCCCGTGGAGCTGCTCGAGATCGGCTCCTCCGAGGGCGCCAGGGCGCTCGGACTCGACGAATGGCCCGGGATCGAGGTCGACCTCTCGCACGTTTCCCTCCGGGGCGTCGACCGCGTGGGGGTCGAGCCCGCGCTCGTTTTCGGCTGCGGCGCCGATGTGATTCTGTAAGAGATTCTTGATTGCCGCAGGAGCGGCGTGGAGCAGGTCGAAATCCCTAGGTCCGGTGCGTCTCAGGGCGTTCATCGTGCTGGCGCTCGTTCTCGGCGCCCTCCTTGTCGCCGCCTCGGCTCAGGCGGCCGGGAGCTCTCGCCTTGCCGCGATCCAGGTTGCGCTTCAGGCCCGGGGGCTCTACTGGGGCACGATCGACGGCTACTACGGTCCCGGAACGCAGCAGGCCGTGGTTCGGTTCCAGCGCACCCGGGGCCTGCTCCCGGACGGAATCGCCGGGCGGAGGACGCGACGCTCGCTCGGTCGCTACGGGCGCCCGCTCTTGGGCAGGCGTGTTCTCGTGCAGGGCCGAGTCGGCTTCGACGTCTCGCAGCTGCAGTTCCTCCTTGCCTGGCACGGATTTCCCTCTGGCTCCTTTGACGGCGGTTTCGGGGGGCGCACCGACCACGCGCTCCGTCGGTTTCAGCGCTGGGCGAGGCTCGGAGCGGACGGCGTTGCCGGGCCGGCCACATTCAGGGCGCTTCGAACCCCACCTCCACGCTCGCCCCTGCGGTTCGTGCGCCCGCTCCAGACAGGCATTGGAGACAGGTTCGGTCCGCGCGGCTCAAACTTCCATACGGGTATCGACTTTCCGGCGCGGGCCGGGGCAGGCGTTGCGGCCGCGCGTTATGGCCGCGTCTCCTATGCAGCTTGGATGCCCGGCGGCTGGGGCTACCTTGTCTCGATTGCGCACGGAAACGGAGTCAGGACGATGTATGCGCACCTCTCGCGGATCGACGTGCGCGTCGGGGCGCGGGTCGGCGCCGGCCATCAGATCGGCCGCGTGGGATCCACAGGCCACTCCACCGGCCCGCATCTCCATTTCGAGGTCAGAGTGCGCGGCGCCGCGGTCGATCCGCTAGCCGCCTTCGGCTAGCTCCTTCGAGCGGTTCATGGCTGCCTGAATCGCGTTCAGGAAGGCAGCTCGCACGCCGGCCTGTTCAAGCTCGCGGATGGCCGCGATCGTCGTCCCACCTGGAGAGGTGACCATCTCGCGGAGCTCGACGGGGTGCATCTTCTCGTCCCGGAGGAGCTTGGCGGTTCCGAGCATCGTCTGGACCACGAGGTCGGTGGCGATCTCCCGCCCGAGCCCGAGGAGGATTCCGGCTTCGATCATGGACTCCGCGAGGAGCGCGAAGTAGGCAGGGCCCGACCCGGAGACGGCGGTCACCGCATCCATGTAGTTCTCCGGCACGCGCACCGACCGGCCGACATGCGCCAATACTTCTTCCGCCTGTGCGAGGTGCTCCTCCGTCGCGTGCGTCCCCGCGGCGATGCCCGCCATCCCCTCGTGGACCGTGACGGGCGTGTTCGGCATCGCGCGGACGACGGGCACAGCGTTCGTCAGATGGCTTTCGATCAGGGCTGTGGGGATCGCCGCCGCGATCGAGATCACGGTTTGGTCCGCCGTCGGGACGTCGTGGATGTCCGTCAGAAGGGCTTCGATGTCCTGAGGCTTGACCGCGATCACGACAACAGGGGCTTCGGCGGCGGCCTCGCGGTTCGAGGCCGTCGCCCGCACGCCGTAGTCCGCCGCGAGGCCCCGCAGCCGGTCTTCGCTTCGTGCGGTCACGACGATCTCGCCCGGAGGGCACCATTCCGACGAGACGAGCCCGGCAACGAGGGCCTCTCCGATCTTCCCTGCTCCGAGAATCGCGATCTTGGCGCTCATGGGGAGACCTTAGATGGTTGGTCGATAATTACCGCACCCTCGGATGGCCCCAGACCCCTGCTCCAGACGCAGCCACGCCCTTGATGTCTCATTTGGGCTCGACCGCGTGGCGCATCCACAGGTTCGGCTCTGCGTATCGTCCTTCGTCCGCCTCGTGATCGATGTGCACGGGCACGAGCGCCCCTGGGACGACGTAGTCGCCGGTCTCCGGAAACACCATGCCCGCCCATTCCTCCCAGTCGGCGACCGAGCCGGTGACGACGAGAGAGTCGGACGCCACTCCGAGGATCTCGCCACCGATCCGTTCGTGGAGGCGGATCCACGGGTCGACTGGGAGCCCGTCGGGGCGTCTCCAGGCCGCGTAGCGCTCCATGGGCGTCAGAGGGTAGAGCTCCTTCCGGGTCGGCCGGACGGGCGCGACGAGGCTTCCCAGGCCGTGCCGAGCCGCCACGGCGCGCATGCCTTCGATGACCGCGGCGCTCAAGCCTCGCCCCTGGTGCTCCGGCGCGACGATCGCGACGAGCGCAGAGAGCGTGTTGAACGTCCTGCCACCTTCGAATCCCCGTTCGAGGACGCCGTCGACGCCGGCGGGAAGACCGGCGATGGTCCTGTCCCACTCGAAGGGGATGGTGTTTCCCCTCCCGAGAACCTGCCCACCCTCGTCGTCGACCAGGACGAGCTGGAACTCGGGGAACTCCTCGTAGAGCCGGTTCCAGTAGAGGTTGGTGACGTCCCCGTGCTTCAGAAACTCGGGCCAGACGCGATCGAGGCCGAGCGGCCTATCCAGGTCGGGTCTTTCGGCGAGGGATACGACCGCAGGCACCACTGTCCTATCGTCCCAGCTCGAGCATCGCGGTGTCCGGCGCTACAACAGCAGCCAAGACGAGCCGACTGAGGCCAAACTGCAAAGCCCCGCACGCGCAGGGCTTTGCAGAGTCGGGGCGCCGAGATTTGAACTCGGGACCTCGTGTCCCCCAGACACGCGCGCTAACCAGGCTGCGCCACGCCCCGCTTCGGGCACACGATACCCGCAGCCGCTAGGAAGGGCCGGCGCTGGGCCTGCTCGGTCTTCGCTCGCCCCGCGGCGCCGCCACGGGAAGGTCGCCGAGCTCCATTTCGGTGTCTCGGATCCGCTCGGCCACTTCCCGGAGACCCTCTCGGGCCCATTCGACCCGCTCCTCGAGGAGCCTTGTCTCCTCCCGGATCCGGAGCTCGCGCCGGTGTGCTGCCTCCTCGATCTGACGGGCCTCCTCTTCGGCGGCCGCGCGGATCTGATCGGCCTGGGCCTGCGCGTCCGCGATGCGACGCGAGGCCTCCTCTTCCGCCTGGTAACGGCGTTGGCTCAGGAGCGACTCGGCCTCGGCCTCGGCTCGCCGGCGTAGGTCGTCGGCCTCTTCGCGTGCCATGGTGACGATGTGCTGCGCCGCCCTCTCGGCCGCGGTAAAGACAGCCGTGACTCTCGGACCGATGTTCAGCTCGCCCGCGACTGATGACTCCCCCTCGGACTGGTGCTGGTCAGGATTCCATCCGGCTTCCTTCGGTCCGTTCACCGTCACGCCTTCGGACTGCTCCTGGCGGGGATCTGCCGGGACTTCGTTCGGTTCGGTCATTCGCTCTCCCTCGAGGTGTGCCGCCGCGAATCGTAGAGGCACCGGAGGATGAGCTTCGCCGCCGGAGTTAGTGCTCCTCGCCCCGGAGCGTCCATTTGACCTCGGCCGTCACATCGGCACGGCGCCGGAGCTCTGCGAGGAAGCGTGCGCAGTCCGACTGATGGTCTGCGGAAACGAACTCACCCGGGGGACGCGGAAGCGCCTCCCGCTCGGGAGCGTGGTTCTCGCGGATCGGCTCGGGTCCGTCCAAAATCGTTCCACCGTTCCTGTGGATTCTGTGGATATCTCGCACCTAGGCGGCCCAGCCGGGACTCCCCTAAATCCCGCTCGCGGCCTCCTTACAGCCAGCTTACAGAACTCGATGCGCGGTTCAGGGCACCGTTCGAAGGTCGCCTCGAAGGTCTCCGCAAAGTGCGGGAAAATCAACTATGCGCCGAGCCGCCGGTAGAGGCGGTCGACCAGATCCGGCATGGCGTCGAGCCGCTCCGTGATGACGCGGATCCGGTACTCGCGGAAGTGCTCTGGCTCGACGCCGAGTGCCTTCGCGAGTGCGGCGATGACATCGTCGGAGGGGACCGGCCGGTTGCCATGGACGAGGTGGTTCAGGTACCCGGCAGAGAGCCCGGTACGGTCGGCGAGCCCGCGGTAGGTGGTCCCGGTCTGCGCCATGAGCGCCTGAATCGTTGCCCCGAAAGGCTCCTCGCTGAACCGCCGCTTCCTGGCCACCGCTACAGCATCCCACCGATCCCCCCCGGCGCGTCGCCGAGTGCGATGCGGTCCTCGGAGCGGTCTTCGCGCCGCAGGACATCGACCTTGCCGTCCTCAAGGGTCTTCTTTCCCACGGTGACGCGTACCGGACAGCCGAGCAGGTCGGCGTCGGCGAACTTCTCGCCCGGGCGCCGGTCACGATCGTCGAGAAGGACGGAGAGGTCTGCCGCCTCCAGCTCGCCTGCGAGGCGTTCGGCCGCCTCCGTGGCTTCGTTTCCCGTGGCTCCGATTGCGACCACGTGGACGTCGTACGGCGCGAGCGTCTGGGGCCAGAAGATCCCATGCTCGTCGTGGCGCTGCTCGACGGCAGCGGCCATGATCCTCCCCGGTCCGATCCCGTAGCTCCCCATGACGAGCGGAAGCTCCCGGCCCTGTTCGTCGAGGTAGGTCGCGCCGAGCGGAACGGAGTACCGCGTGCCGAGCTTGAAGATATGCCCCACCTCAATCGCTGTCTGGAACCCAAGCGAGCCGCCACAGTTGGGGCAGGCGTCACCTTCCTTCGGCTGCCGGATGTCGGCGAAGCGGGCCTCGAAGTCGCGCCCGTGCTCGACCCCGCGCAGGTGCCAACCCGTACGGTTCGCCCCCGCGACGAACTGGCCCTCACGGAGCGCTTCGTCCGCGAGGATCTCGCCGGAAAATCCGACCGGGCCGAGCGAGCCGGGGTCGGCGCCGAATGCCTGCCTGATCTCGTCCTCCGTCGCCGGGCGGTAGACCGCTCCGAGGACGGCCGCGAGCTTCGCCTCCTCGAGCCGGTCGTCCCCGCGGAGCAGGCCGAGAACGACACGCCCGTCGACGACCACGGGCATCGCTTTCGACGTCGCGGCCGGATCGACGGCGAGGAGCTCCGCGAGTGCCTCGATCGTCGTCGCTCCGGGCGTCTCGACCTCCTCGGGCGCATCGAGGCGCGCGGGAAAATTGATGGCTCGGGGGACGCCGCGGGCGATCTCGAGGTCGGCGGCGTAGTCCCCGTTCTCACACGTGACGAGCGTGTTCTCTCCGTTCTCCGCCGGGGCGAGGTAGTCGATGCTCTCGCTCCCGCCCATCATCCCCGACTCGGCCTCGACCTCGAAGACCTCAAGCCCGGCCCGGTCGAAGATGCGCCGGTAGGCGCCCGCGTGAGCCTGGAAGCTTCGGTCGAGGCCCTCCTCGTCGCGGTCGAAGCTGTAGGCGTCCTTCATGATGAACTCGCGCACTCTGAGGAGCCCGCCACGCGGTCGCGGCTCGTCCCGATCCTTGGTCGCGAAGTGGTACCAGATCTGCGGCAGCTGCTTGTAGGACTGGAGCTCCCGCGCGTGAAAGGTCATCGTCTCCTCGTGCGTGAGCGGGAGGACGAACGGCCGCCCGGCCCGGTCCTCCAGCTTGAAGAGCTCGGGGATGTCGTAGCGACCGGTCGCCTGCCAGAGCTCAGCGGGCGTGAGGACGGGGCAGAGCATCTCCTGGCCGCCGATCGCGTCCATCTCCTCGCGCACGATCTGGACTACCTTCTGGTGCACGCGCCAGCCGAGCGGTAGGAAGGTCCAGAGCCCTGCGGCGACCTGGCGGATGAAGCCGCCGCGCACGAGCAGGCGGTGGCTTGCCGCCTCGGCATCCCCGGGATCCTCCCGGAGCGTCGGGATGAAGAGCTGAGATGCCCGCATTCTGTTCTAGGCCGGACGCTGGGCCGCTTCGGCCATCATCAGCGCCGCCGGCTTGGCGAGCTTCAACCGCTTCGGACGTTCCATGCCGCCTTCGATCCACCGGTCGATCTCGGTAAACAGCTCGTCGATCAGCGTCTCCGAGGGCGCCTTTTTGAGCACGCGTCCGTGTGCGTAGAGAAAGCCCGTTTCCCGTCCGCCTGCAATCCCGAAGTCGGCGTCGCCGGCCTCCCCCGGTCCATTGACGGCGCAGCCCATGACCGCCACCTCGAATGCCTGCGGGTACGACTGGAGGCGCTCCTCGACCTTCTCCGCGAGGTTCCAGACCCCGACGTTGTCGCGGCCGCAGGAGGGGCAGGCGATCATGACGGGCCCCCGTTCGCGGAGCCCGAGCGCCTTCAGGATCTCCCAGCAGACCTTGACCTCCTCCACCGGATCGGCTGTGAGAGAGACCCTCATCGTGTCGCCGATGCCGTCCATGAGGAGCGCGCCCATCCCGACCGCGCTCTTGATCGAGCCGGAGAACGGCGTGCCCGCTTCGGTGACGCCGAGGTGGAGCGGATAGGGGACTCGCTCGGAGAGCATCCTGTACGCCCGGATCATCGTCGGCACCGAGCTGGACTTGACCGAGATCTTGAAGTCGTAGTACTCCATGCGCTCGAGGATCCGAACCTGCTCGAGCGCCTCCTCGACCAGGGCCGCCGCGGTGTCCTCCTGCGCGAGTTCAACCAGGTGCTTGGGGAGCGAGCCGGAATTCGCGCCGATGCGCATCGGGATTCCCGCTTTCTTCGCCGCGCGGACGACGAGCTCCGTCTTGTCGGCGCCGCCGATGTTCCCCGGGTTGATACGAACGGCAGCGACACCGGCCTCGATCGCCTTCAGTGCGAGGGAGGCGTTGAAGTGGATGTCCGCGATGATCGGGACGGGGCTCAGATACACGATCTTCGGAAGCGCGTCGGCGTCCTCGAGCTTCGGCACGGCGACGCGGACGAGCTCGCACCCGGCCGAGGTGAGGGCAGCGATCTGAGCCACGGTCGCGTCGACGTCGTGTGTCTTCGTCAGGGTCATCGACTGGACGACGACGGGCGCGCCGCCGCCGATTGCGACCCCTCCGACTCTGATCTGGCGTTCACTGGCCATGCAACACCGAGTCTAGCGGGAGGCCTGATTGAAATTCGGCCGCCGGCGGGGGCGCTCCAGGCCAAGCTGGGCACCGGGGCCGGTCGCGGTGCGTAGCAGCGCTACGTGCCGTGAGCGATTGTGCTGAGCCAGCGCCGCGTCTGGGGCGTCATCCGGCCCGGCCGAATTTCGCATCGGGCCTCTGACCAGGGTTAGGTCCCGCCTAGTCGTCCGATGTCGTTCGAGAGGCCGATGAAGAAGAGCATGAGGACGAGCGCGATCCCGACCGCGGAAAAGCGTTCGTAGGCTTCTCGCGGGATCGCCCTGCCCCGGACCTTCTCGAGGATCGAGAAGGCGATGTGTCCCCCGTCCAGCGGCAGGAGCGGGAGCAGGTTCAGGAGCGCGAGCGAGAGGCTGATCAGCGCGAGAACGCCGAGGTAGTAGCGGAAGCCGAGGTCGAGCGCCTGGCTCGAGCCCTGGACGATCCCGACCGGGCTCGAGAGCTCGTCCCGCCCGGATCCCGTCACGATCCGGCCCAGCGATTGGCCGATGGCGGACGTCACCTCCCACGTCTTCGCGGTCGCCTGCCAGGTCGCGTCGAGGGGGCCGTAGCGTCGGTACTCGAGGCCCGGGACGAACCCGATCACGTGCCGGCCGTCCTCGGCCTTCTGCGCCCGAACCGGCCCGAGCGAGATGTTCCGGCCGTCGCGGAGCACCGTCAGCGTGATCGGCCTGCCCTTGCTTCCGCGAATCTCTCGCGAGACCGCCTCGAAGCTCCGGGTCGGCCGGCTTTCCACCGCCACGATCTCGTCGCCTGGCAAGAGGCCGATGCCCGCGGCCGGTGACCCCGGCGTGATCTGGTCGACGGATCGCGTACGTTCGTCGGGGACGCCGAGCATGAAGACGACCGCGAGCATGAGCACGGCGAACACGAGGTTGGTGCCCGGACCGGCGAAGATGACGGCGATGCGCTTCCAGGCGGGTGCGCGCCAGTAGGCGTCGCTCGTGAGCGCGTCTGCGACCTCGGTGAGGCCGCGCTTCGCCGCGCGCGCGGCGGGCTCCGAAAGCTGGGCCCGGTCCACCCCAGCTTCGAGCCCTGGCAGAAGCTCGCGTGCCTCCTCGAACCGGCCGGCGGCGAGCGCGCTCTTGACGGGCTCGAGTTCGCGCTCGAGCCACGGCGCCTCCTCGAGCGCGCGCGCGAGCGCGACCTCGAGGTCGCGCTCGGCAGGCTTGTGCATTCCGGGAATCTTCACGTATCCCCCGAGCGGGATCGCCCCGATCCCGTACTCGATCCCGTTGTGGACCTTCTTCACGATCGCAGGCGGAAAGAAGAGGTAGAAGCGACGCGGACGCATCCTGACGGCAAGCGCGACCAGGAAGTGGCCGGCCTCGTGGATCACGATCAGAAAGGCGAGACCGGCGATCGAGACGAAGATGCTCAGTGGACGAGCTCCCGGGTCAACGCGTTCGCGACACGGCGGGCCTCGGCGTCGATCGCCACCAGCTCGGCGAGTGTCTCGGCCGGTCCGGTCTCAACAGTCGAGAGCGTTCGCTCGACCACGTCCGGGATGCCAAGGAAGGGAAGCTGGCCGTCCAGGAAGGAAGCCACCGCGACCTCGTTGGCGGCGTTCAGAACGCAGGGAGCGGTGCCGCCCTCCTCCCCCGCCGCCCGCGCGAGCGCGAGACACGCAAAGGCGTCCTCGTCGGGCGCAGAGAACTCGAGGATGAGACCGGACGCGAGGTCGATTGGCTCGACGGGGGTCGCCGCTCGCTCCGGGTAGGTCAGCGCATACGAGATCGGGACGCGCATGTCCGGGTAGCCCAGGTGGGCCAGCGAAGCCCCGTCTCGGAAGCGGACGAGGGCGTGCACGACGGAGGTCGGGTGGACGACCACCTCGATCCGCTCGAACTCGACGCCGAAGAGAAAATGCGCCTCGATCAGCTCCAGGCCCTTGTTCATGAGCGTCGCTGAGTCGACGGTGATCTTCGGGCCCATGTTCCAGGTCGGGTGTGCAAGCGCTTCGGCCGGCGTGACGTCAGCGAGCTCGCTTCGACTGCGCCCGCGAAAGGGGCCCCCCGAGGCGGTGAGGACGAGCGAGTGGATCGTTTCCTCGGCCCGGCCTTCGAGGCACTGGAACGCGGCCGAGTGCTCGCTGTCGACAGGCAGGATCCGCCCTCCTCCCCGCTCCCTGGCAGCGAGCGCGAGCGGGCCGGCCGCGACGAGACTCTCCTTGTTGGCCAGAGCGAGGTCGATACCGCTTTCGAGTGCCTCCAGCGTCGCCGGGAGGCCGGCGAATCCCATGACGGCGTTCAGAACGACATCAGGCTTGCTCGCCCTGACGAGCTCGTCCAGGGGCGGGTCGCCGGCGATCGACACGTATGGGACGCCGTGCTCGCTTGCGATCCGCCGCGCTTCGTCCGCCCGCGAGCCCACGGCGATTGCACAGAGCTCGAGCTGCGGGTGGGCGCCGACGACCTCGAGTGCCTGCGTGCCGATCGAGCCGGTGGCGCCGAGTAGGGCGACTCGCTTCATAGAGCCAGTGTAGAGACGCGAGTTGGGCCTCCAGTGCGACGATACGGCCCATGGACGCCGCCTTCGTGCTCGGAGAGCTTCCGCCCCCGCCTGCCCGCGTGCTCGAGATCGGGTGTGGCGCCGGAGAGCTCGCCCTTGACGTCGTCAACGCAGGGTACGACGTACTCGCGATCGACCCGGATGCTCCGGTCGGGCCCATGTTCAGGCAGACGACCCTGGAGGAGCTCGACGAGCCTGGAACCTTCGACGCGGTCGTCGCGAGCCGCTCGCTCCACCACATTCACGATCTCGATGCTGCGGTCGATCGCATCCAGAGCCTCGTGCGGCCGGCCGGGCGCCTCATCCTGGCGGAGTTCGCCTGGGAGCGGATGGATCCGGACACCGCCGATTGGTACCTGGGCCAGGAGCTCGCCCTCGAGGCCGCCGGACGGCTCGACGACGTGCCTCGCTCCCTCGAGGATGCGCTCGCAGCGTGGGAGGAGGAGCACCGTGGCCTCCACGCGGGCGAGGCGATGCGGGCGAGCCTGAGTCGACGCTTCCGCGAGCTTCGGTTCGAAAGGACGCCCTACCTCCACCGGACGCTCGGTGGAGTGGCGAGCGAGGCGCTCGAGGAGACCCTCATCGACGCCGGTGCCATTCGCGCGCTCGGGTTCCGCTGGGTCGGGGAGCCCATCTAGATGGTCGGTCGTAATTTGGCGTGCCCGCCCGACCAACCATCTAGCCCAACGTGACGAGCACGTAGTACGCGGCCGGTGCGGCGAAGAGGAGGCTGTCGATGCGGTCGAGAACACCTCCGTGCTCCCGCAGTAGGCGTCCCGTGTCCTTCGCCCCGAGGTCGCGCTTGACGAGCGACTCGAAGAGGTCGCCCACGGTGGAGGCCGCGACGAGCGCGGTGCCCAGGACGAGGCCGCGCCAGCTCCCGTAGACCTCGCTCGAGTAGAGGGCGAAGAACGCTGTCAGGATGCCTGCCACCGCCCCGAAGACGAAGCCCTCCCAGGTCTTGTTCGGAGACATCACGGGGGTCATTCGGTGCCGGCCTGCGAGCCGTCCGCCTGCGTAGGCGAACGTGTCGATCGCGAAGACGGTCACGAGCACGGTCAGGATTGCCTCGACCCCGACCTCGTTCAGCTCCCTGATCAGGACGAGGTGGCCGAGCCCGAATCCCACCCAGGCCGCGCCGAGCACCGTCGTCGCCACCGAGACGGTCGCCGACTGCCTCGTCTCCGCGATCGCCGCGAAGACGAACGCGAGCGGGAACGTGACGAGGAACCCCGCAAGCATCCACTCGCCGCCGCCCAGCTCGGCTCCGGCGAGTGCAGCCACCGCTCCGGCGTAGCCGGCCAGGACGAGCGGGCGGAGAGGACGGGCGAGCCGGTAGAGCTCGTGCAGCGCGACGAGCGCGGCGCAGGCTGCGATCGCGAAGAGAAACCAGCCGCCCAGGTAGGCCGCGCCGAGGACGAGCGGCAAGCCCGTCAGCGCAACGACGGCCCGCGAGACAAACGAGCTCATGCTGACTGCTCTACCTGCCGCCGAAGCGCCGACGGCGGCCGGCGTACTCCCCGAGCGCCTGCCGCAGGTGGCGCTCGCCGAAGTCCGGCCAGAGCGTCTCGACGAATACAAGCTCCGTGTAGGCGAGCTGCCAGAGGAGGAAGTTCGAGACGCGAAGCTCCCCGGATGTGCGGATGAGGAGGTCGGGCTCGGGCATCTCGGGAGCGTAGAGCCGTGAGGCGATGGCGTTCTCGTCCACGTCCCTCGAGTCGACTCCGTCCTGGACGAGCCGTCGGGTCGCCTCGACGACCTCGTCCCGACCGCCGTAGTCGAAGGCGATCCAGAGGCTCAGACGGTCGTTCGAGAGCGTGTCGTCCTCGAGCTCGGCCATCTTCCGGCGGAGGGCGGGCGTGGCCCGGTCGCGCCGGCCGATGAACCGCACCCGGACGCCCTGCTCCACGAGGTCGGGGAGCTCGCGCTCGATCGTCTCGATGAAGATCTCCATGAGCGACTCGACCTCGGCCGGCGGACGCGACCAGTTCTCGGTCGAGAACGCGTAGACGCAGAGGGACTCGATGCCGAGGTCTATTGAAGCCTCGACGGTCCTCCGCAGCGCCCGCGTCCCGGCACGATGCCCGGCGGCCACGGGCAAGTGCCGCCTGCGGGCCCAGCGCCCGTTCCCGTCCATGATGATCGCGATCGAGCGCGCGACCTCGGGAAGATCGCCTTCGCGGAGCGGCTTCAGGCTCCGCAGCGTCCGCAGCTTGGTCAGGAGGCTCATCGCCGGCGGGAAGGAGCCCGAGGGCTAGATGGTTGATCGGTGATTGGCGTCGACCATCTAGACCTCCATGATCTCCTCTTCCTTGCGCTTCAGGAGCTCGTCGATCCGCTTCACATGGTCGTCCGTCAGCTTCTGCGCCCGCTCCTCTGCTCGCCGCTCTTCGTCGTCTCCCACGTCCCCCTCCTTGACGAGCTCCTTCAGGTCGTGCATGACGTCCCGGCGGATGTTCCGGACCGCGACTCGCCCCTCCTCGGCTAGGTGCCGTACGACCTTGACGAGCTCCTTGCGGCGCTCCTCTGTGAGCTGTGGGATCGGCAAGCGGATCACCTTGCCGTCGTTCGAGGGCGTCAGGCCGAGATCCGACTCCTGGATCGCCCGCTCGATCGTCTTCAGCGAGCCGGGGTCGTAGGGCTGGACGGTCAGAAGCCGGGGTTCGGGGACGTTCACCGTTGCGAGCTGCTTCAAGGGCGTCTTCTGCCCGTAATAGTCGATCTCGATGCGATCGAGAAGCCCGGTCGACGCGCGGCTCGTTCGCACCGTCGTGAACTCGTGGGCGGCCGCCTCGACGGACTTGTCCATACGCCGGTCGGCATCCTTCAGAAGATCGTCGATCATGCGCTCCTCCGGGGGGTTGAGATGATCGTGCCGACTCGCTCGCCCCGGGCGACGCGCTCGATGTTCGCCGCGTCGTCGAGGCCGAAGACGTAGATCGGCAGGCCATTGTCCATGCAGAGCGAGAGCGCGGTCGTATCCATGACCTTGAGGCCGCGCTCGAGTGCCTCGCGGTGCGTGAGCTCGGCGAGAAAGCTCGCGCTCGAGTCCACCTGCGGATCTCCGTCGTAAACCCCGTCGACGCCGTTCTTCCCCATCAGGAGCGCCTCCGCGCCCACCTCGAGCGCGCGTAGCGCGGCCGCCGTGTCGGTGGTAAAGAACGGGTTCCCCGTGCCCGCAGCGAAGATGACGACGCGCTTCTTCTCGAGGTGTCGCATGGCCCGCCGGCGGATGTAGGGCTCTGCCACCTCGCTCACGTTGATGGCCGAGAGAACACGTGTGTGGATTCCCAGCCGCTCCAGGGCGTCCTGGACGGCCAGGCAGTTGAGCAGGGTCGCGAGCATGCCCGCGTAGTCGCCCGTGGCACGGTCCATCCCCTCCGCCGCGGCCTCGATCCCGCGATAGATGTTGCCGGCGCCGAGGACGAGCGCGACTTCGACCCCGAGGTCGTGAACCTGCTTCACCTCATGCGAGATCGCTTTGATCCGCGCCGGGTCGATTCCATAGTCCCTGCCCCCCATGAGGGCCTCTCCAGAGAGCTTCAGGAGGATACGCCCGAAGGCGGCGCCTCCCGTGGCGGGCTCTCCGAGGACGCCGCTTTCTGCGTGGGCGCTCACTCTGCCAGGGCGAAGCGCACGAACTCGCGGACCTCGGCGCCTCGCTCCTCGAGGGCCTTCCCCACGGTCATGGACGTCTCGTGGATCCACGGCTGGTCAGCGAGGACGACCTCCGCGAAGAAGCGCTTGCCCAGCATCCCCTCAACGATCTTGGGCCGCACTTGCTCGGGCTTCGAGACCACGTCCGGAAGCTTTTCGTAGATCGCGCGCTCGCCGGAGATCGCGTCGTCAGGCACCTCGTCGCGAGAGGCGTACTGCGGGTTCGCGAAGGAGATGTGCTGGGCAAGCATGCGCGCCAGGTCCCGGTCCCCTCCGGCGAGCCGAAGCAGCACCCCGATCTTCTCGGCGGGCCGGTGGACGTACGCCTCCAGCACCTCTCCGTTCAGGGACTGCATCCTCGCCGCCCCGCGA
Source organism: Gaiellales bacterium (assembly GCA_038209555.1). Classification (GTDB taxonomy): domain Bacteria; phylum Actinomycetota; class Thermoleophilia; order Gaiellales; family Gaiellaceae; genus DASQGA01. Next base: position 30,226 of record JBBQXP010000002.1, on the reverse strand, counting down.
ACGGCGATGTTCTCGCCGATCCGGGCAATCAGCGCGAGGCGCTCCTCCTCCAGCTCGGCGACTGCATCGGGCCCCTGCTCGCTGACGACCTCCAGAATCCGCCGGGCGTAGCGCAGGAAGTCCTCATTCTTCGACACGGGCTCGGTTTCGCATCCGACGGCGATCATGGCTCCGCGGCTGTCCTCGACGTCGGCGAGCACCTTGCCCTCGGTCGTCTCCCGGCCCGCGCGCTTTCCGGCTGAGGCAATTCCCTTCTCCCGGAGGAGTCGTTGTGCTTCCTCGACGTTTCCGCCCGTCTCGACCAGAGCACGCTTGCATTCCATCATCCCGGCGCCGGTCATGTCTCGGAGCTCCTTGACCAGCTTGGCGCTGATCTCGGTCACGCCGGGCTGCCCTCAGACTCCGCCTGCGCGGCGGCGCCGGTGCCCGGCCGCTCGCCGCGGGTGTCGTCAGGGGCCGCGCCTGGTTCCAGCAGATCTGGGGCGGCCCCGGGCGCGGGCTCCGGCTGAGGCTCGGCCGCCGCTTCCGTCGAGACTTCCTCCGGCTCCGGAGCCGGGGGCTCGACATCCGGCGTGCCCACTGGATCCTCGACGCGGCCGTTCGTCTGAGAGATTTCCGTCTCGGTGACGAGGCTCTTTCCGGCGGCGATCCCGTCCGCGAGAACCTTCACGATCAGGCCGCACGAGCGGATCGCGTCATCGTTACCGGGAATCACATAGTCGGCGTCGTCGGGGTCGCAGTTTGTGTCCACGAGCCCGATTACCGGCAGGCCGAGCCGGCGCGCCTCGCGGATCGCCAGCTGCTCCTTCTTCAGGTCGACCACGAAGACCGCGTCGGGTAGGCGCTTCATGTCAGCCACGCCGCCGAGGTTCGCCTCGAGTTTCTCGAGCTCGGCCTCCATGGCGATGCGCTCCTTGGGCGGAAGCAGGTCGAGCTGTCCCTCGTCCTTTCGACGCCGGAGCTCGTGGAGTCGTTCCAGGCGCTCCGAGATCGTGCGCCAGTTCGTGAGCAGCCCGCCCAGCCAGCGGTGGTTCACGTACGGCATCTCCACGCGCTTCGCCTGCTCGGCAACCGAATCCTGCGCTTGCTTCTTCGTCCCCACGAAAAGGACGGACCCCCCTCGCTCGGCGATGTTCCGGGCGAACGCATGGGCTTGCTCCAGGAGCGACAGGGTCTGTTGCAGGTCGATGATGTAGATGCCGCCGCGCTCGGTGAAGAGAAAGCGGCGCATCTTGGGGTTCCAGCGTCGAGTCTGGTGGCCGAAATGCACCCCGGCCTCCAGGAGCTCGCGCATCGAGACGACGGACACGTTCAGATCCTCCTCGGTTGAGTGAAAAAGCCGGTGGAGACGGGTGGAACCGGGGACAAACCCCGGCACCGCCACCCGCCCGAAGTCCACCGGGTAGAAGACGGAAACCGCTGTATTCTAGCCGACCCGATCCGTACCCTGGCGGCATCGGGGTTCTGAGGGCATCTGCGTGGGATCTTGCGGTCGAGACCGTCGACGAGGCGCTCCGCGAAGGCGGCGCACCCTCGCTCGCCCGCCTCGGCCGCCTGGGGCAGCTCGGGACGCTTCCGTCGTTCATCGCCGCCCTCGATGCAGGCGGCGACCCGGCCGAGCTCGCGGCAGACTACGCCCGCGAGCGCGAGGGGCTCGGTCTGGGCCAGGTCGAGGTCGTCGCAGAGCTCCTCGCCCTCGGCCGCGTGCTCGAGCGGCATGGCGAGCGCGGGGCTCGCGAAACACTCGACCACTGCCTGCTCCTCTACTTCGGACAGGTCACCGGCGGCCTGGCCGAGCTGGCTCGGCGGGACCCCCTGACGGGACTCCTGCATCATCGGGCCTTCCACGACCTCGTCGGCCGGGAGCTTGCGCGTGCGCAGCGCTACCGGGGCCGGCTTGCTCTCGTGCTTCTCGACCTCGACCACTTCAAGGTGACGAACGACACGGAAGGGCACCAGGAGGGTGACCGCCTGCTGCGCGCCTTCGGGCGGGCGCTCGCGCAGACGGTTCGCGAGACGGACGCGGTCGGGCGGCTCGGGGGCGATGAGTTCGGTGCGTTGCTCCTGCAGGCGGATCAGAGCTCGGCGGGAGCCTTCCTCGACCGCTTGCACGAGGGCATGCCGGCCGAGCTCTCGGTCAGCGCCGGGGCGGCCACTCTGGCTGACGGCTGTGTCGGCCCGGAGCAGCTCTTCGGCCTGGCCGACCGGCGCCTCTACGAGTCGAAGACGGTCCGCGCAGCCTAGGCCCGAGCACGGTCGAGCGCGTCAGCCAGGTCGGCCGGCAGAGCGGACTCCACCTCGACCGACTCGTCTCCGAACGGATGCGGGAAGACAATCCGGGCGGCGTGCAGGAACTGGCGCTCGAGCCCGAGGTCGCCTTTGACGCCGTAGAGCGGGTCGCCGGAAACCGGGAGGTCGATCGCCGCTAAGTGTACCCGGATCTGGTGCGTCCTCCCCGTCTCGAGCCGCACCCGGAGCAGGGAGTGGGCCGGTAAGAGCTCGATCGCGTCGAAGTGCGTGATCGCCTCACGGGGAGCGGCCGAGTCGAGGGAGATCCGCGTCGCATCGTGGCGGTCGCGACCGATCGGCGCCTCTATACGCCCCTCGCGTGACCGCGGCCGTCCTCTCACCAGGGCCAGGTACTCTCTCGCGAGCTTCCGGTTTCTCAGGAGACGCTGCAGCCTGCGATGGGCCTCGTCGGAACGGGCGACGACCAGAAGCCCCGAAGTGTCCCGGTCGAGACGATGGACGATCCCCGGCCGGCCGGCTTCCCCGCCGCCGGCGATGTCATGTGCGAGGAGCCCGTGAACGAGCGTGCCGGTGCGGTGGCCGGCCGAGGGGTGCACGACGACTCCAGCCGGCTTGTCGACGACGAGCAGGTGCTCGTCCTCCCAGACAACGCGCAGGTCGAGATTCTCTGGCTCGAGCGCGCTTGGCTCACGCTCGGGTGCCTCGAATTCGATCGGCTCTCCAGCCGTGAGCCGGTGGCTCTTCGGGCGCCTCGCACCGTCGACTAAAACCTTGCCCGCGTCGAGCAGCCGTTCGGCGGCCGCGCGCGAGCCAACGTCGTCGAGAGCCCCGAGGAAGCGGTCGAGCCGCTCGCCGGCCGCCTCGGGCGGCACGACGAGAGCTCTTCGCGGCACTAGATGGTTGGTCGCTGATTGGCGGGCCCACGGCGCCGTGTCTGGGCCGGCATCCGTGGGGGCGGTAATCGTCGATCAATCATCTCGCCCGTTCGTCCTGGGTAGGCGCCGGTGCAGCTTCCGCGGCGAGCGCTCGGCCGAGATGATCGTCGCCATCAGGATGACCACGCCCAGGACGATGAACGTGTCTGCGAGGTTGAACGCAGGCCAGAAGCTGATGTCCAGGAAGTCGGTGACATGGCCTAGCCGGACGCGGTCGACCAGGTTCCCGAGGCTGCCGCCGATCAGGAACCCGAGCGCAACCGGGAGGATCGGATGGCGGGCCCCCGCCTTCGCGAAGTAGCCGACCATCCAGGCGATTGCGACCGCAGTCAGGATCGTGACCGCGGAAGCCCAGGTCGAGAAGATGCCGAATGCGATCCCAGAGTTCCGGACGTGGTGAATCTCAAGCGGGCCCGCGACGTGAAAGGACTGCCCGAGGGCGAGCTGGGTGACAACGAGCTGCTTCGTCAGCTGGTCGGCGACCAGCGCGGCGAACGCGACGGCGAAGAGAGCGAGCCAGTGGAACGGCTGCGCCGAGAGCGACCGAGCGGCCATCGAAATCGGGACACGACCATCCGTGGCCGACCCGACGCGAACGTCGATCAGCCGCGGAGCGGGGTTGGTCAACCCCTCTCTTCGAGGCGCTTGCACTCGATGCACTTCGTCGCGTACGGCATCGCCTCCAGGCGCGCCTCCGCGATCATCTTCCCGCAGTTCGTGCACGTTCCGAATGTCCCCTCCTCGATTCGCTTCAGAGCGAGGTCGATCGCCTCGCGAACATGGCCCAGGTTGCTTTCGAGTGAACTGTCGATCTCGCGTGCCAGAGTGATCGATGCTGCGTCGCCCACGTGATTGTCGGGCGTCTCCTCTTCCGTCTCGTCACCGTTCGACGAGGGGTTCTCCACGTGGAGAAGCTTCAGGGAGTGCTCGACCCGCTCGCGCTCCTCCAGCAGGATCGCCCGGTAATCAGTGGACGTCACCTCGTCTCCCCTGCAAGGCGCCGCTCGGCCTCATCCTGCCCCAGGCCCGCTAGGGCAACGGTCTTCCGGCGAGATCCCGCGCCCGACACGATCTCGAGTCGATCGCGAGGCAGGCCGAGCCGTTCGGCCAGATGCCGTAGAAGCTCTTCGTTGGCCCGCCCACGCGCCGGGTGAGCGGCTACGCGCACCTTCCAACCGTCGCCATGACGCCCCAGCACGCGTGTCTCCCGCCCCCCCGGGGAGACGTGCAGACGCAGCCGGGAGCGGGCAGGCGACACCGGTCGAGTATATCCAGGGGCAGGCGGCTCCCCTGCTCGTTCAGGCCGCTTGCCCCGGCGTCTCGCGCTCCTCTGTGTCGCCCTCGAGCCGATCGAGCGCCGTGACGAGGAATGCACGGTAGTCGGCGCGCATCTGTGCCTCGACGTTCTTCAGTCTCCTGATGTCGGCGCGAACGCGTTCTCGCTCGCTCTCTGCACCGCCTCGATCTCGCGTGCCCTGACGCGAGCCTCGTCAAGAATCACGTCGGCTTCGCGATGGGCCTGCGCGCGGAGCTCGTCTGCGGAGCGCTCGGCAGAGACCAGCGTGTTCCGAAGGAGCACCTCGAGCTCCCGGAAGCGGGCGAGCTCTCCCTCCAGGCGCTCGATCTCGTCCCGAAGGTCCGCTCGCTCGCGCCAGACGTCCTCAAAGCTCTCGGCGATCCTGAGGAGCAAGGCATCGGTCGCCGGCCGGTCGTATCCGCCCAGGCGGCGGCCGAGCTTCACATGGCGAATCTCGACGGGCGTGAGCGACATCGCACCCGCCTACTTCATCGCAGCGCGTCGATTCCCTTCAGCACGAGAGCCTGGACGATGTAGAGCGAGAAGATCGCCACGATCGGGGAAAGGTCGAGCCCGAGCCCGCCGAGCGAGAGCTGAGGCAGGAAGCGGCGGAAGAGCCGTAGATACGGGTCGACCACGTCGTACAGAAAGCGCTGGACCCGGCTCAACCAAACGTTGTAGGGAAGTGGGATCCACGACGTGATGATGTAGGCGATGATGCAGATGAGGTAGACGGCGAAGACCGTCGAGACGAAGCTTTCAGCCGTATCGAAGGAATCCGCGAAAAGCACGGAGGAAACCTACCGCGCCCCTCGGCCGGGCGGGCCTACGACTCTAGGATTGATTGAAGAAGCCGCGCTCGATCAAGCGCGCCCGCTCCTCCGCTGAGACCTCGACGTTCCTGGGCGTGAGCAGGAAGACCTTGTCGGCGATCCGCTGCATGCCTCCGTTCAGGGCGTACGTGAGGCCGCTCGAGAAATCGATGAGGCGCTTCGAGAGCTCGGCGTCGGTGCTCTGGAGGTTCAGGATCACGGGGACCGTGTCCTTGTACTTGTCCGCGATCCCCTGGGCGTCGGCGAAGCTCTGCGGAACGACCAGATGGACGCGCACGGAGGCGGACGCCACCGCCTCGAGTGGCGGGCGCTGCCCACGTGAGGGGCGAAGGACGGCCGTCCGGGAGGCCGGCGGCGTCTCGGGGTCGGACCAGTCGTCGAACTCCTCCGCGCGAGCCCGCCGCGTGTTCAGGCGCCGCACATTGGGCCGATCGCCATACGTACGCTCGAGCTCGTCCTCCGCATCGAACGCCTCCTCGTCCCAGTACTCGTCCTCCTCGACGATGCCGAAGTAGACGAGCGCGCGGTTCCAGACGTCTGCGACACCCATGACGGGCCAGAATCTTACCCGCGGAGCAGCTTCGATCCCACCCGCACGAGCGTCGCGCCCTCCTCGATGGCGATGCGGTAGTCCTGCGAGGTCCCCATCGAGAGCTCGGTGAGGCCATGCCGGCGGGCCAGCTCCCGGAGCTCGCGGAAGTATGGTCGGGAGCGCTCGGGATCCTCCGTGAACGGCGGCATGGTCATGAGACCGCGAATGTCGGCGCCCGCCTCGCCCGCCTCCTCGAGGAAGGCTGGGAGGTCCCCTTTCGCGACACCGGCTTTCGAGACCTCGCCCGAGAGGTTGACCTCGACCAGGGCCGGAATCTCGAGCCGGCGCGCGGCCGAGAGCGAGTCGAGCGAATGAAGGAGTGTGCACCGGGCCGACACCTCCCGGGCCTTCCGCGACTGGAGCTGGCCGATGAACTGCCACTCGAACCGGTCGCCCCACCGCTCTTGCTTCGCGACCAGGTCCTGGAGACGGTTCTCCCCCACCACCTCCACTCCGGCCTCGGCGAGCTCCCCCATCTCGTCCGCGGAGACGTACTTCGTCGCGACGACGACGCGCACGCTGGGCCCGATTTCGGCCCGCAGGCGTTCGTAGCGCTCGCGGAGCCCCTCAGGCGACGTAGCCGATCACTCCCTGCCGGCCCGTGACGCCGTTGTCGCGGCGATGCGAGAAGAAGAGCTCCGGGTGGCAGGCTGTGCAGATGTCTGTGTGCTCGACCGAGTCGATTCCCGCCTCCTCGAGGGCACGCTCCACGGCGAGCGGCAGGTCCAGGTTCCGGCCACGCATGACATCCGCTCCGAAACGCTCGCGGTAGGGAGCGGCTACCTCCTCCCCCACCTCGTAGCAGCAGGGTCCGATCGCCGGTCCTACGGCGGCAGCAAGGTCTCCGCCCTCGAGGGCGGAGACGCCGCTTTGCACGATTCCATCCAGGAGCCCCTTCCAGCCCACGTGCAGAAGGGCGAGCCTCGGGTCCCCGTCCGACCGGCAGAGTGCGACCGGGGCGCAGTCTGCCGTCACGAGCAGCATTGCCTGGCCCGCGCGGTCACTCCAAAGGCCGTCGCACTGCTCGAAATCGGTCGGCGCCAAGACGCCTTTCGGCCTCGCCTCCGTCACGTACGAGCCGTGCACTTGGTAGCCCATCGTGGCGGTCGTCGGGTCAGCGCCCGTCTCGCCACAGAGCCGTCCACGGTTCTCGGAGACCCGGTCGTAGTCGTCGTCCGTCTTCGCGCCGAGATTCAGCGACGCATACGGACCCTCGCTGACCCCGCCCAGCCTGGTCGAGAACGCAACCCGGTAGGGCCCGGGCGCCTCCCACGCGAAGAGTTTCATCCTCCGACGATCCTGATCATCACGCCCGCCGAGCGGTCGAACGCGCTCTGGAAGAGCGTGAAGAACTCGTTCTGGAAGAGCAGGATGACCGCGAAGAGCGCGAGCATCCCGTACTGGTCGAGCGCCGCCCACCGCGCATAGGTGGCGTTCGACATCACCGCCCCGACGATTCGAGATCCGTCCAGCGGTGGGATGGGAATCAGGTTGAAGAGCCCCAGGATGATGTTGAGCTCGAAGGCGAGCTCGAGCACGTCGACCGTCCTCGTGCCGAGGTTGTCGACGTGGGTGCCGATCGCGGCGCAGCCCAGCGCGATCAGGAAGTTCACGGCCGGGCCGGCCGCAGCCACGAGCGCCATCGACTCTTTCGGCCTCCTGAAGCGGCGCGCATCGACGAGGACCGGTTTCGCCCAGCCGAAGATGAAGCCGGTGAGGAAGTACGTGAGCGCGAACATCATCGTCCCGAGCGGGTCGATGTGCACGAGCGGGTTCAGTGTCAGGCGGCCCTGCTCACGCGGCGTGGGGTCGCCGAGTCGCGTCGCGACAACGGCGTGCGCCAGCTCGTGGAGGGTCAGGCTGGCGAGCAGGACCGGCAGCAGGTACAGAAAGGTCTCGAGATCGTTCACGCGGGCTCCGCGGCCAGGAGCTCCCGGGCCGTGTCGAGCTCCGCGGCCCGCCCTTCGACTTCGCCGTTTAGCTTGCGGCGCAGAAGTTCCTCCAAAATCGCGCCGACCAGAGGCGACTCGCCGACCCCGAGCTCGGCCAGATCGGCGCCGGAGATCTCGAGCCGGACGCCGCGAAGCTCATCGAAGTACCGCTCCAGCCGCTCGCGTGCGGTCCCCGTTGCTACTGCCAGCGCGAAGAGTGCCCCGTCCGGGTCGTGCGGCGCGACGAGCGCGTGCACGACCGCCGGCTCGGTAGCGTCCTCGAGGAGCCGGTTGAGCTTCGGCGCGACCGTGACGGCGTCTGCGATCAGGTCGGCGTCGCGCCGCCGGATCTTCAGGCGCGCGAACCAGTCGTAGAGCTCGTCGGGCGGAAGCGTGCGAGCTAGCGCGGCCAGCCGAAGGCGCCAAACCGGAACGTCAGGCGTGTAGCGGGCCCGGATGCCGTCCAGCTTCTCGATCAGTTCGACTGTCTCCTCGTCTGCCGTGAGATGTGGATGGATGGCCCGGTCGATCCCGAGCTCGGAGAGGCGCAGGATGGACTCGCCCACGCGTGCCTCACCGAGCAGGGCCTGAAGCTCGTCCCTGAGCCGCGCGGAGGAGAGCTCGCCCACGAGATCCATCTCGACGCATGCCCGCGCGAGTGCGACCGTATGGGCGTCCATCGCAAAGCCGTATCGGTTCTCGTAGCGAATGGCGCGAAAGATGCGTGTCGGATCGTCGATGAACGAGAGGTTGTGGAGGACGCGTACGACCCGGCGCTCGAGGTCCCGGAGTCCGTCGAAGGGGTCGACGAGCCGTCCGAAGTACTCGCCACGAAGCGAGGCGGCCATCGCGTTGATCGTGAAGTCCCGCCGGAAGAGATCCTGGCGGATCGACGCCCGCTCGACGCGCGGCAGAGCTGCCGGATAGTCGTAGAACTCGGTCCGCGTGGTCGCGACGTCTACGCGCTCACCGTCGGCGGAGATCACGATCGCCGTCCCGAACTTCTCGTGCGGGACGAGCCTGCCGCCGAGTGCCCCGGCGAGGGCTTCGGCGAACGCGATTCCGTCTCCCTCGACCGCGACGTCGACATCGAAGCTCGGCTCGCCCATGAGGACATCGCGGACCGCTCCGCCAACGAGGTAGACGCCTTCGTATCCCTCGCTGACGGCCTGTACGGCCTCGAAGACGGGTGCAAGCCGCTCCAGCCCGGCGAGCTGCTCCGCGATCGAAGCCTCCAAGCCCTCCTCTCCGACGTCCACGGGCTCCTCGAACGCCCGCAGGAGGTCGCTGCGCGTGACGACTCCGATCACCTCGCCTTCCCTGACCACAGGCACGCGCCCCACGTCGGTCGAGGCGAGGAGGCGGTGCAGCTCTGCAAGCGGGGTCTCCGGGCTGCAGGTAACGACGCTCGAGCTCATCACCGACTTCACCGGTGCGTGAGAGAGGCCATGACCGATAGCCTTGTCCAAGTCTTCGCGCGTGACGATTCCGGCTAGGGCACGAGGCTCCCCAATGAGCATGCCGCTCTGACGATGCTGCTGGCAGAGCACCATCGCGTGCGCCACCGTGCCCTCGGCGTCCACGAACCGCGGTGGCCGCGACATGATGTCGACCGCGGCCAAGGGCTTCCGGAGGGCGCCTGGTAGCGCGGCTACGGCGGCCCCGCGTGCATCCTCGAGCGAGCCCCGGTAGACCGCCGAAGCCGCCTGCGGATGGCCCCCGCCCCCGAGCTCCCGGGTCACTGCGGCGGCGTCGAGCTCGGCCACTCGGGCGCGAACGACACAGAACACCCGCCCGTCCATCTCCACGAGCAGGACGAGCGCGCGGCAATCGGTCAGGTCGACGAGCTTGTGAGCCAGGTTCGAGATCCCGTCGACGTACATCGGCCAGGAGACCGCGGCGAGGAGGATCTCGAAGCCCCCGGCCTCGATGGTCTCGAGCGAGCCCAGCAGGGCGTCCAGAAGCGTTCGCTCACCCTCCCCGAGAGGCGTGTGGAGGTAGCGTGCGACAACGTCCTGCTGCGCACCGTGCCGCAGACACCAGGCGAGCGCGTCTGCGTCCCGCCGCGTGACACCGGGATAAGTGAGGGAGCCGGTGTCCTCGTGGATCCCGAGCGCGAACACGGTTGCCTCGAGCGGCGAGACCGGCAACTCGCGTTCTGCGAGCACGCCGACGAGCGTCGTCGTCAGTGCGCCGTCGTCGGAGACGACGAGGTTCTCAGGGCGGATCCAGTCCGTCGTCTCGCCCGCGTGGTGGTCGAAGGCGAGGACGTCGACATCAGGCCTCCTGGCGACTGCTTCCAGCTCGCCGAGTCGCTCGGGCTGGAGCGTCTCAATGAGGATCAGGCGCTCGATCCGGTCGACATCGAGCCGGCCGGCCTCGACCACGTCGAGCTCGTCGGCGTGGAGGCGGTAGAACTCGCGAACGTTCCGGTTCAGGGACCCGGAAAGGGCGACGACGGCGCCCGGATAGAGCCGGCGAACGGCAAGCATTGACGCGAAGGCGTCGAAGTCGGTGTTCGAGTGCGTGGCGATGACATCCACGCAGCAAAGGTTAGACGCGGCCGGAGCGGGCTCCTGTGCGTCCTAGATGTGCGCGACTGCTTCGATCTCGATCTTCGCCCCCTGCGGGAGCGCCGAGACCTCGATCGTCGCACGCGCCGGCGGCGTATTGCCGACGTGCTTCGCGTAGACCTCGTTCATGGCAGCGAAGTCGGCGAGGTCCGCGAGGTAGATCGTCGTCTTCAAGAGCTGCTTCGGGCTCGAGCCCGCTTCCTCGAGAATGGCCCGCAAGTTCTTCATGACCTGCTCGGTCTGCTCCTCGATGCCGCCGCCGAGCATCTCGTTCGTCTCAGGGTCGATCGCAAGCTGCCCTGACACGAAGACGAGCTGGTCGAAGCGGATCGCCTGCGAGTACGGCGCCCCCTGAAACGGTGCAGGGGCGCGCTCCGCACGGATGACTTCCTTGCTAGTCACAGCGGGCCGCACCATATCGCACGCATGGCGGCCCGTCTCCGCGGGCAGGGCCATCCCGATCAACCAGCTACGACTCGACGCGCTCGATGCTCGCGCCGAGCATGCGCAGTCGGTCGTCGATCCGCTCGTAGCCGCGGTCGATCTCGCCAACGTTCCCGATCGTCGACGTGCCCTCCGCGCAGAGCGCGGCGATGAGCATCGCCATGCCTGCCCTGATGTCCGGGCTGACCATGCGGTCTCCGTAAAGCTTCGCGGGGCCGTTCACGATCGCCCGATGCGGATCGCAGAGGATGATCCGGGCCCCGAGGTTGATCAGCTTGTCGACGAAAAAGAGGCGGTTCTCGAACATCTTCTCGAAGATCAACACCGTGCCCTGGGCCTGAGTGGCCACTGCGAGGACGATCGACGTCAGGTCGGCCGGAAAGGAGGGCCACGGGCCGTCTTCGATCTTCGGGATCTGGGAACCGACGTCGTCCCGGATCACGAGATCCTGGCCGCCCGGAACGCGGACGCTGGTGCCGTCGAGCTCCCAGCGCACGCCGAGCCGCTCGAACCCGGGCCAGATCCCGAGGAGATGCGTGGGATCGACGTCCTCGATCACCATCTCGCCCTCCGTGACCGCCCCGAGGCCGATGAAGCTCGCGACCTCGATGTGGTCGGTGCAAATCCGCCATTCCCCGCCATGGAGCCGCTCGACTCCCTCGACCCGCAGGACGTTCGAACCGATCCCGGTGATCCGGGCGCCCAGGGAGTTCAGGAAGTTGCAGAGATCCTGGACGTGGGGCTCACAAGCGGCGTTGCCGATCACCGTCTCGCCGGCGGCGAGGGCCGAGGCCATGATCGCGTTCTCTGTCCCTGTCACCGAAGCCTCGTCGAGGAAGAGTTGCGTGCCCTTGAGCCCGGCGGGCGCTTTCATCCTGAGCCGCCTGTTCGCGTGTATCTCGGCACCGAGCCGCTCGAGTGCGTCGATGTGCGTGTCTATCCGCCTCCGGCCAATGACGTCTCCGCCTGGCGGCGGAACGACGGCCTCTCCTTCGCGCGCAAGGAGAGGCCCGGAGAGCAAGATCGACGCCCGAATCCTGCTGCAGAGCTCCTCGTCGAGCTCGTGCTTCGAGATCGTGGCGGCACGGATCCGGACACGTCCTTCAGCCGGTGCCTCGACCTCGACTCCGAGATCCGCGACAAGTTCCAGCATCGTCTCGACGTCCGTGATCGCCGGGACGTTCGAAAGCGTCACCCACTCGTCCGTCAGGAGACATGCGGCCACGATCGGAAGGGCCGCATTCTTGTTCCCAGCAGCACGGACGGAGCCCGAGAGTGGGCATCCGCCTTCGATGACGAACGACTCGCTGGCAGTAGTGGACAAGGCGACGTTGAGCATGACCCTTCCTCGTCACCCGGAACAGGCAAACCGGGCGAGGCGGGTTATCCTAGCCGCCCGTATGGACGTGACGAGGGACCGCGCCTGGGAGACGCTGACCAGGTATACGCAGGCCGAGCCACTGCGCCGGCACGCTCTGGCGGTCGAGGCTGCCGTGGGGGGATATGCCCGGCGCTTTGGCGCGGACGAGGAGCTCTGGCGGGCGACCGCCCTCCTCCACGACTTCGACTACGAGATCCACCCGACGCTCGACAAGCATCCGCAGGACGGGGCCCCCATCCTGCGCGATGAGGGCTATCCCGAGGAGCTCGTCGAGGCGGTGCTCTCGCACGCCGAGCACCTGGCGATCCCACGGGACACGCCCCTCAAAAAGACGCTCTTCGCCTGTGACGAGCTGGCAGGCTTCGTCCACGCCTGTGGACTCGTTCGACCCGACGGGATCACCACTCTCGAGCCGAAGTCCGTCAAGAAGAAGCTGAAGCAGCCGTCGTTCGCTGCGGGGGTGCATCGCGACGAGGTCTACGCGGGCGCCGAGGGCCTCGGCGTCGAGCTCGACGACCACATCAGGAACGTGGTCGAGTCGATGCGCCCGATCGCGGCCGAGCTCGGTCTCCGGACGGAAGCAGGCGGCTAGGCCTAGAGACCGGCGGCGAGCCGCTCGAGGTCTTCCGGGCTCGTCCAGAAGCCGCACGAAGCCCGGACCCAGCCGAGGCCCGGCAGGTCGCGGACAACGACCCCGCGCTCAGCAAGTTCGGCGACGAGCTCGGCAGCGTTACCCCTCGGCCGAAAGGACACGATCGTCGCCTGGCCGGGCTCGGTGATCATCTCCGCCCTGGCCTCGCAGAGCTCGCGACACGCCTCCGCCGCCTCGCGCGCACGCGCGAAGCGTTCGTCGCCTACCTCCTCGGCGAAGTAAATCGACTCCAGCAAGCCGGCCAGCGGCCCCGGCCCGATCCACACCGACTCGAACCGCCTCGCATCGGGCCACGGCACGAGCGCGATCGTGTCCTCCCACGAGAGGTAGGACGGGGCGGTCAGGGCGAGCTCCTCCACCCGGTCAGGACGGACGTAGAGCGCTCCGGTCGTATCGGGGCCGAGGAGCCACTTCTGGCCGGACACCGTGTAGAAGTCGCAGCCGAGGGAGCGGACGTCGACGGGGATTGCCCCCACCGACTGGGCGCCGTCCACCAGGAGCCGATAGCTGTGGCCTGCGAGCTCGGCGACGGGCAGAACCGCTCCAGTCGTCCAGGCGACGTGCGAGAGGGCAACGAGGCGGGTGCGGTCGGAGAGCTCCGCCTCGATCGCTGCAAGCGCTTCGGACACGGGCCTGTCCTGGAGGTGGGCGACCCGCACTTGCGCGGGCGAGACGCGGAGGGCGCCGAGAAGCCCGGGGTGCTCGAGGTCAGTCGTGACGACTTCGTCCTCCGGGCGTAGCTGAAGCCCCGAGAGCACGATGTCGCAGCCCTCCGTCGTCGACGTCGTCAGGGCAAGTGAAGCCGAGTCGGCCCCGATCGCCCCCGCGAGCGCTTTGCGCAGGTCGCTTCTGATCTCCTTCGACTCCTCCCAGAGCGCGAGGCTCGACCGCCCATCGACGAGCACGCGCTCTTGCCAGCGCACGACCAGGTCCACCGTTCTCTGCGGGAGTGGCCCGAACGTGCCGGTATTCAGATACGCGAGCCGCTCGAGCACGGGCAGCGCGGCGCGGACGGCCGCGAGGTCTATGCGACCACCGCCTCGACCGGCGCATGATCGGAGAGGAGCGCGCCGTCCTCGGTCCGCCGCCGCTCCACCGGCCAGCGGCTGGGCCCGCGCTCGAACTCGAGACCCCGCACGAGGATCTGGTCGATGCCCTCCAGAGGCTCCGAGAAGCCGGGCAGGGAGTGGCCCCGGTCGTTGAAGTCGCCGCACAGGATCGTGGGCGCTTCGGGCGGCCACAACCGAGCCAGCCGGTCGGCTTCGGCCGCCGCGAGGGAGTGATCCTTGGTCGCGTGGAGATTCGCGACGACGATCACACGCTTTCGCTCCCGCACGTGGACAGCCTGGCAGAGACGGCGGTTCCAGGCCCAGTCGATCCGCTCGCGGAGCGAGAGCCTGCGGGCGCGCGCCTCTGACGATCTGAAGGGCCCCGGGTTCAAGCGGATAATTCGCTGCCTGCCGACAAGCTCGAGCCGGCGAGAGAGGAGCAGGGCATTCGCCTGGCCGGTGAGGAGCGATCGCAAGCGTTGTGGGTTCCGCTCGGTGAGCTTCCGTGCGAGCGGACCCCCGAGCGGCAACATCGCGACGGCGGGGAAGACCCTCATGCCGCTCCACGCTTCGAGCCGATCGAGCGCCCAGACCGGAACTTCCTGGAATGCGACCACGTCTGGGCCGTCCTCGACCACCGTGCGAACCATCTCCTCCAGGTGAAGGGCGCTCGACGGAGGCGAGGTGCGGCCGTGGAAGAGGTTCCAGGTTCGGACGAAGAGGCTCACGGGCGCGATTACTGTAGGGCGGTGCGCGTCACGCTCGTCGACCCTGGAGCATTCACGATCCCGTACGACCACGCGCTCGCGTCGGCGCTTGCCCGCCGCGGGCTCGACGTCGAGCTAGTGACGTCGCGCTTTCGCTTCGGCCAGGCGCCCGACCCTCAGGGGTACCGGCGTCGTGAGCTCTTCTACCCCGTCAGCTCCAGGCTCTTCGGCCGATCGAGGCTGCGACTCCCTGTCCGCGCCGCGGAGCACCTTGTGGGCCTGGCGCGGCTCCGACGCCTTCGCACGGACATGCTGCACATCCAGTGGGCACCGCTCCCGCCCGCAGATCTGCGCCTGCTTCCGCTCGGTGGGCCCTCGGTGATCACCGCGCACGACGTCCTCCCGAGGCGTTGGGCCTCGAGGCCCGACCACTGGCGCCGCCTGTACGGCCGGTTCGACCGTGTGATCGTCCATAGCGAGCACGGCCGAGATCGGCTCGTTGACGAGGTGGGAGTGGAGCGCGGCCTGATCCGCGTCATCCCCCACCCCGTCTTCCCGGGCGAGACGGCGTACGAGGACGATGGGAGGACGATCCTCTTCGTCGGTGTCATCCAGCCGTACAAGCAACTCGACCACGTCCTGGAAGCGGCTGCGCGAATCGGCGCCCGCGTCATCGTCGCCGGGGATCCCGCCATGGACATCTCGGGTTGGCGCAACCGGCCGGAGGTCGAATGGCGGCTCGGCTACCTCGACGACGCGGAGATCGACGACGCGCTCCACCGGGCCACGGTCGCGGTCTTCGCCTACCGGCAGGAGCTTGACCAGAGCGGCGCGCTCCTCCGCGCCCTCGGCTCCGGGGTGCCGGCCGTGACCTACGACGTGGGTGGGATGGCCGAGCCCGTGCGCCGGTTCAGCGCCGGCGCGGTCGTACCCGCCGACGACCGCGAGGCACTCGCGGACGCGGCGCGGCGGCTGCTCGAGGATGGAGATCTGCTTGCCAGGGCGCGCGAGGGTGCACGCCGCGCCGCCGCCGAGCTCACATGGGAAGCGGCGGCAGAGGCGCACGAGGTCGTCTACGAGGAGATCACCCGCTGAGCCCGGCGCGCCGCTTTCAGGAGGTCGCCGAGCGTCAGCTGGCGCTCTTCCGCGAGGACCAGGCGGAGCTGCTCGCCGAGGTGGAAGGGGCTCTCGGGGCGTATGACAGTGCCGACCGCGACGAGGCCGAGGAGCGTTACGGCGAGTTCGTCGACCTCGTGGACAACGGGCGCGAAATACTCATCGACATGCGTGACGCGTTCGCGGAGTCCCTCGACGAGGAGGCGGCGGAGGAATACCGGCTCGTCTTCGAGGACCTCGTCCGAAAACGGCTGCCTCGCTTCGGTCTCGAGCTCGACTAAAGGCCTAGCGTCCGCGACGGCGCGGTACAACCGGCCGTGTGGGAGAGATCCTGATCGGCTGCTCCGGCTGGAACTATGAGGACTGGCGCGGGCGCGTGTACCCGAAGGGGCTGCCTCCGCGCCGCTGGCTCGAGCACTACGCGAAGCTCTTCGACACGGTCGAGGTCAACAACACCTTCTACCGGCTCCCGCACCGTTCGGCTGTCGCTCGTTGGGTCGAGGAGAGCCCGCCAGGGTTCGTCTTCTCTGTCAAAGCGAGCCGCTACTTGACCCACGCGAAGCGCCTCACCGACCTCGGGCCGGGTCTCGAGCGCTTCTACGAGCGGATCGAGCCGCTCGCAAGCTCGCCGAAGATGGGCCCGGTGCTCTGGCAGCTCCCCGCCACCTTTCGGCGGGACGACGACCGGCTCGCCGGCGCCCTCGGTGAGCTGCCCACCGGCCGGCACTGCTTCGAGTTCCGCCACGAGAGCTGGTTCGCCCGCGACGTCTACGCACTCCTCCGCGAGCGAGGTGTGGCGCTCGTGATCGGCGACCATCCGGCCCGCCCCTTCCAGACGCACGAACTGACGGCCGGCTGGACGTTCGTGCGCTTCCACTACGGCCATCGGGGCCGGAACGGCAACTACTCGGAGCGGGAGCTCGAGGAGTGGGCGCTCCGCATCGAGCGCTGGCGTGGCAAAGCTGACGTTTATGCCTACTTCAACAACGACTGGAACGGCTACGCGGTGCGGAACGGGCTCTGGCTCAAGAAACGTCTCCATACGTGAGCGAAACGACGTCTTCCCCACTTGTAAACAGTGTGGCTAACCGTATTCCTGGTCCGCAGGGTCGCTGCCACACTTCGGTACGTGGCCATGAGTGTGCTGATCGTCGACGACCATCCGAGCTTTCGCGCCACCGCGCGCGTCCTCCTCGAGTCCGAGGGGTTCGACGTGGTGGGCGAAGCCGAGGACGGATCGAGCGCGCTCGAGGCCGTTGCGGCGCTCCACCCGCAGATCGTCCTCCTTGACGTCCAGCTTCCCGACCTCGACGGCTTCGAGGTCGCTGCGCGGCTCGCTGAGCTGAACGGAGCCGCGCCGGCAGTCATTCTGACCTCGAGCCGGGACCGCGCGGACTTCGGCACGCTCGTCGAGGAGAGCGGTGCGCGTGGGTTCGTGCCGAAGGCCGAGCTATCGGGCGCGGCCCTGCTCTCCCTGCTTAACTAAGGTCGCAATGAGGCTCCTCAGGACTGCCCTCTGGCCTGTCGCGCTGCTCGCAGGTCTCGGCGCCTTCGCGCTCATCCTCACGAGCGAGCACGAACAGACACCCCTGATGACCGGAGTTCTCACGCTCCTCGTCGGCTGGTCCTTCGCCATCAGCGGCCTCGTCGCCTGGAGCCGACGCCCCGCGAACTTCTTCGGTGCGCTCATGGTCGCGGCTGGGCTCGCCTGGTTCGTCCGCGCCGTGGTTGCCGCCGACAACGCCTTCGCGTTCACCCTGGGCCAGATCCTGCAGTACCTCGTCTTCGGGATCCTCGTCCATCTCTTGCTCGCCTATCCGCGCGGTGCGCTCGAGTCTCGCCTGGCCCGCGTCCTCGTAGTTGCCGCATACCTGGAGGTGACGATCGTTCAGCTCGTGTACCTCCTCTTCGAGCGCCCTCGGGCGCCGGGCTGCTCGGGCTGCCCTCCGAACCAGATCCTGCTCTCGAAGAACCCCGCCGTGGCCGACGGGATCCTCTTCGCGAGCCGGATGGGCGGGATCGCAATCGCCGCGCTCGTTGCCTGGATCTACACGCGGCGCTGGCGGGACGCGACGCCGGCCGCGCGACGCGTCCTCGGGCCGGTTCTGGCCACGGGTCTCCTGGCGACGGCGCTGACGACGATCTGGCTCGTTGCGAGCAGCGTGGACGAGGACGCCGGCAGGTATGCCTTCTGGGCGACGATGACGGGACTCGCCCTCGTCCCGCTCGCGTTTCTCGCCGGGCTCCTGCGGAGCCGGCTCGCCCTGGCGAACGTCGGCCAGCTCGTCGTCTCGCTTGGGCAGACCGCCCGGCCGGGCGAGCTTCGCGACGCGATCGCCCAGGCTCTCGGAGACCCGTCCGTCAAGCTTGCCTACTGGCTGCCGGAATCGGAGAGCTGGGTTCGCATTGACGGCAGGCGCCTGCCTTCCCTCGCCTCCCCCGACGGGCGTAACGTCGCAACGATCGTTGAACGTAACGGCGAGCGCGTCGCCGCGATCGTTCACGACGCCTTCCTTCACGAAGACCCCGAGCTCCTGGATGCCGTTGTGGCCGCTGCGGGGCTTGCGCTCGAGAACGAGCAGCGCCTGGCCGCCCTCACACAGTCCGAGGCGCGCCTGCGGGCGATCATCGACGCGTTGCCGGATCTCATGTTCCGCGTGTCGCGGGACGGCACGTACCTCGCGGTCAAGGCAGAGCGGACGGGCGATCTGGTCGTGCCTCCCGACCAGCTGATCGGCCGGAACGTGAGGGACATCCTCCCCCGCGAGATTGCGGGTCCCTTGCTCAACTGCATCGAGGAGGCTCTCGAGCAGGGCGCCGCGCGCACCGTCGAGTACGAGTACGAGCTCGAGCTCGAGGGATTCCCTCGGTTCTTCGAGGCACGCATCGTTCCAGGCGGCGAACATGAGGTCGTCATGCTCGTCCGCGATTTCACCGAGCGCCACAACTCGGAGCTCGAGCGCCAGCAGCTGCAGGCGGAGCTCCGCGAGCGCCTCGAAGAGCTCCAGGCCTCGCGCGCGCGGATGGTGGAGGCGGGCGACAACGAGCGGCGGCGACTGGAACGGAACCTCCACGACGGCGCGCAGCAGCGGCTCGTCTCACTCTCCCTCAGCCTGAGGCTCGCGCACGCGAAGCTGGCCGACCCCGAGGCGGCACGGACGATTCTCGACGGAGCGAGCCAGGAGCTTGCAGCCGCGCTCGAAGAGCTCCGAGAGCTCGCACGCGGTATCCACCCTGCCGTCCTCACGGATCGTGGACTCGGCCCGGCGCTCGAGACCCTCGTCGGTCGAACACCGCTCCCGGTCGAAGTCGAGACCAACCTCGAGGAGCGCCTGCCGGAACAGATCGAGGCAGCCGCCTACTACGTGGTCTCGGAATCCCTCGCGAACGTCGCCAAGTACGCGAACGCGTCGTCGGCACGCGTCAGCATCAGCCGGGAAAACGGCGCAGCTATCGTCGAGGTCGCCGACGACGGCATCGGCGGGGCCGACCCGACCCTCGGCTCCGGGCTCCGCGGCCTCGTCGACCGGGTCGAGGCGCTCGCGGGCCGGCTCGAAGTTGAGAGTGTTCCCGGGCGCGGCACGCAGATCCGGGCGGAGATCCCGTGCGAGTAGTGCTCGCCGACGACTCCATCCTGCTCCGGGAGGGAATCGCGCGCATCCTCGTCGAGTCGGGATTCGAGGTGGTCGGGCAGGCCGGAACCGGCGAGGAGCTCCTCCTGAAAGTGCGGAGCTACTCCCCGGACGTCGCCGTCATCGACATCCGCATGCCGCCGACCCACACCGACGAGGGACTTCAGGCCGCGCAGGAGATCCGCTCGCGCCACCCGGACTGCGGCGTGCTCGTTCTCTCTCAGTACGTCGAGCCGGCATACGCAATGGAGCTCCTCGCCGAGAGCGCGGAGGGCGTGGGCTACCTTCTCAAGGATCGCGTCTCGGACGTCGACGAGTTCGCCGCGGCTGTTCGGCGGGTCGGCGAGGGCGGCTCCGCTCTCGATCCCGCGATCGTCTCGCAGCTCGTGGGGCGGCGCCGGAACGACGACCCCGTCCAGACGCTCACGCCTCGCGAGCGCGATGTCATGGAGCTGATGGCGGAGGGCCGCTCCAACCAGGGAATTGCCGAGCGGCTCGTGGTCACCGAACGCGCAGTCGAGAAGCACGTGACGAGCATCTTCGGGAAGCTGCGACTCCCCCCGGCGGCCGAGGATCACCGTCGTGTCCTCGCCGTCCTCGCCTTCCTCCGTTCCTAGAGCCTCGCCTCAGCGTCAACGGCCGCCAAAATGGTGGGCGCCCGGGAGTGCGGAGCCGATCTCCGAGTCGTGCGCAACCCTGCGTGCGAGAGGCGCCAGGCTGACCAATTCGTCGACGACGATGTTCCTATTTCGCTCGTAGTGCTCGTAGCGTCCGCGGGCCAGGAGAAGCGGCTCGCCCCGGACGGTGGCGCGATAGCGCTCATAGACGGGCGGAGGGACGATCAGATTCACCTGCTCATGCTCGTCCTCGATCAGCATGAAGACGACGCCGTTGGCGGTCGCAGGCCGCTGGCGCGCGACGACCAGTCCGGCCACTGCGATCCGGCTTCCGTGCGCCAGTTCGGCGAGATCGAGGCTCGAGGCGACCTCCGCCGGCAGATGGGGCCGAAGGAGCTCGAGTGGGTGAACGCCGACCGAGAGCCCGGTCGTCCTGTAGTCGGCGAGCATCCGCTCCCAGGGCGTCTGCTCGCCGAGGTCGGGGATCTCGCTTGCGGGCTCGAGTGGAAGTGCGAGCTGGCGAGCGGCGCCTCCATCCCCGGCCGAGACCGAGCGCGGCGCGAGGCCGAGGCGCCAAAGGAGCTGCCGGCGCGGCCAGCCGAAGACGTCGCAGGCACCCGACGCGACGAGCGCCTCGAGCCCGGCACGGTCGAGGGGAGCGCGCTGGGCCAGGTCGCCGACGCCGCGGAACGGCCCACGGTCCCCGCGCTCGCCGACCAGAGCCCTCGCAGGCTCCTTGCCCAGGCCCTTGATGTACCCGAGCCCGACGCGAACGCCTTTCCCCTCGATCAGGCACCTTGCATCGCTCAGATTGACATCCGGCGGCCACACCTCGATCCCGTGTCGCTGCGCGTCGCGGACGAGGCTGGCCGGTGGGTAGAAGCCCATCGGCTGGGCGTTCAGGAGCGCGCAGAGGAACTCGCCGGGATAGTGGTGCCGAAGCCAGGCGGACTGGTACGCAAGCAGGCCGAAGGCGGCTGCGTGGGACTTCGGGAACCCAAAGGCCGAGAACCCGACGAGTTTCGACCAGACGAGCTCGGCGGTCTCGGTGTCCACTCCCTTCGTGACGGCCCCCGACAGAAAGCGGCCGCGGTAGGCGAGGAGCGCCTCCTCACTCCGCTTCCGGCTCATCGCCCGGCGAAGTCCCTCGGCCTCCCCGACGCTGAAGCCGGCGAGCGCGATCGCGACATCGAGCACCTGGTCCTGGAAGACGACCACCCCGAGCGTCTCCCTGAGCGGTTCCGCCAGGAGCGGATGGTCGTAGGGCGGCTCGTAGTCCGGATCTTCGCGCCGGCGTTGGCGGCGCTCGATGTAGGGATGGACGGCCTTCCCC
This sequence comes from Gaiellales bacterium, assembly GCA_038209555.1. Classification (GTDB taxonomy): domain Bacteria; phylum Actinomycetota; class Thermoleophilia; order Gaiellales; family Gaiellaceae; genus DASQGA01. The sequence continues at coordinate 8,884 of JBBQXP010000002.1, read as the reverse complement.
TGGATCGGCCCGGGCCGGACGAGCGCAACCTGAACGGTGAGATCGTCGAGGTTCTCGGGGCGCGTCCGGAGGAGGCTCTGCATCTGCGCACGGCTCTCGATCTGGAAGAGCCCGACCGTGTCGGCTTCCTGGATCTCCCGGTAGACGTCCGCGTCATCCAGCGGGATCCGGGAGAGGTCGATGGTTTGGCCGCGAAGCGAGACGATCTGCTCGACGCACTCCTCGACGGCGGAAAGCATGCCGAGGCCGAGGAGGTCGATCTTGAGGAAGCCGGCATCGGCACAGGAGTCCTTGTCCCACTGGCAGACCTGGCGCCCCTCCATGGCTGCCGGCTCGACGGGAACGAGCTCGACGAGCGGCCGAGTCGAGATGACCATGCCTCCCGGATGCTGGGAGAGATGCCGTGGCAACCCCGCGATCTCGCCACAGAGCGCGCGAAAGGCGCGCCAGCGCGGCGATTCGAGCTTCGCCTTGGCATCCGGAAGAAGCCCGAGCTCCTCCCCCACCTTGCGCGCGTTCCAGCCCTCGGAGAGCCGAGCCAGGCGTTCGAGCTCCGCCGCAGGCAGGCCGAGTGCCTTGCCGACGTCCCGGATCGCTCCACGAGAGCGGTAGGTGGAGAAGCTCGCAACGAGCGCCGCTCGCTCGTGTCCGTACCGCTCGGTCACCTCGACGATCAGGCGCTCGCGGATGTCGCGCGGGAAGTCGAGGTCGATGTCGGGAACCGAGTCGAGCTCCCGGTTCAAGAAGCGCCCGAGCGAGAGCTCGGCAGCCACCGGATCGACGTGCGAGAGCCCCGTGAGGTAGCAGACGAGCGAGCCGACCGAGCTCCCGCGACCTCGTCCCGGTGGCAGCAGGTGCCTCGGGGAGCCCGGGCCCCGGACTTCCGCGGCGACCTCGCGTGCGAGCTCGAGCACCTCGTGGTGGAGGAGAAAGAACCCGGAGAGCCCGATGTCGGCGATCAGGTTCAGCTCCTCGTCGAGCCGCGCGTCCGCGCGGGCGCGGAGCAAGGCATGCGCATGCCGGTAGCGCTCATCGAACGCCCGGCGGCAGACCCGGGCGAGCTGCACATCTGCCGGGTCTTCCCGGTCAGAGAAGTCGGGGTAGCGATAGCCGAGCTCTTGCGTCAGGTCGAACCGGAGCCGCTCCGCAAGCTCGACCGTGGTCTGAAGCGCGTCCCGATCGTCCGGCCAGCGCGCGACCATGTCGTCGGGTGGGAGGAGCGCCACCTCCTCGTTCCCCCGACGCGCAGGCTCGCAGGCTTCGAGTGCGCTGCGCTCCCCGATCGCGACGAGAACGTCCTGAAGTTGCACGCGCCGCGGATGGTGTGCATGCGCGTTTCCCGTCACGACCGTCCGGAGGCCGAGAGTTTCCGCCAGCTCGCGAAGCGCGGCGTTACGGCGAGCGTCACCACGAAGGAACGGGCGCTGGAGCTCGACGAAGAAGTGCTCCGCGCCCACAGCACGGGCCAGCCGTGCAGTCGCGTTCGGATCGCGAAGGGCAAGACCGGATCGAGCGCAGCCCGAGAGGCAGACGAGCCCTTCGTGCGCTTGCTCGAGCTCCGCGAGCGGCAAACGGGGCTCGAGCCGCTTTCCCGCATGCGCGACCGTGAGCAGGCGGCAGAGCGTCGAGTAGCCGAGTTGCGTCTCAACGAGGAGCGTGACGTGCGAGTCGTCTTCGAGCGTCACCTCGGCACCGGTGATGGCGCGAATCCCGAGCGAGCGGGCCGCGTGCGCGAATTCGAGCGAGCCGTAGACGCCGTCGTGGTCTGTCAGCGCCAGGGCCGGGTACCCGAGCTCGGCTGCCCGCAGAGCCAGCTCCTCGGGCAGCGAGGCGCCGTCGAGGAAGCTGTAGGCCGAGTGGCAGTGAAGCTCGATGTAAGGCGTCACGGTCCAGACGCCGTTCCTTCACATTTGGCGCGCCATGGGTGAGCCCGTCGGAAATACGATCGACGCAGAGGGGTAACCATCGGGGGGTCCCCCGGGGGCACAATTTCTCGGGGACAGAGCTTGCGTCGCCGAGCGCTTCTGCGAACATCGTGTCCATGGACGCGCAGGCGCGGTTCGACGAGATCGCCGACGAACTCGAGGCCCGCGATCCCGCGATCGCTCTCGGGCAGATGTTCGGGATGCCGTGCGTAAAGCGAAACGGCAAGGCCGGCGTGGGCTTCTACAAAGGCGAGATGGTCTTCAAGCTCCCGGATGAGGTCCAGCGTGAGCGGGCGCTTGCCCTTGAGGGCGCCAAGCTCTTCGACCCGATGGGCGGCAGGCCTATGCGCGAATGGGTGCAGGTTCCGGCGACACATGCAGATGAGTGGGCCAGATTCGCCGCGGTCGCAACCGAGGCGCTCCCCTAGGTTCAAGCGCGCTGGGAGAACCACCGCCCCTGCTCGTCGCTGAAAACGATGACGTTCTGGCCCGTCTCCAGGACGAGATCGAAGTAGCGTCGCCGTACCGGTCGCTCCGTCCACCAACGGTCGACGATCCGCCACTCCTCTCTGACCAGCGCGACGGGAACCCTCCCCACTTCGGCCGGCACGCCCCGGTCGGCTGCGACGAGCGCGTCCCGCGGCTCGTTCAGTCGTCGCGTGGAACGAGTATGGCCCGGCTCTCCGGGACGCGCGACCACGGCGCTACCTCCACGATCGTGCAAACGGCGTCGAGGCCGGCCGCGGCTCTGACCTGACGCAATCCTTCGCGCAGACGCTCCCGGAGTCGACCGCCGCTCGGCGCTACGAGCTCGGCTTGTGTGCCGACCGAGTCCTTCAGCTCCCCGAGCTCGAGCCGAAGCGTGAGGGCAGGAGCCGGCACTTCGTTGAGCTTTGGTGTGAGCGCAAGGCCGATTCTCTTCGGATCCGCCGTGGCTTCGCGGAGGATCAGAGCCCGGCGCCAGGACCCGCCGCCCACGAGCCGCGCCGAGAGCGCGAGCTGGCGGGGAGCTCGCCCCGCCAGCTCCGGTCGTGCGAGCAGGCGGTCGAGGAGCGCAGCAAGGGCTCGCTTGAGCGTCTGCTCGTTGGCGATCGGCTCGGGGAATTCGAGCTCTTCCGCGAGCTCCGATGCGGGGTGGCGGGAGATGACGCCACGGGCGTCCGCGTCACGCGCGAGCCGATGCGCCTCCGCCCCGTCCGCGCCCAGGCGATCGGCTACCGACACGGCGGGAAGACGAGCCAGCTCGCCCAGGCGCTTGATGCCGAGCTCGGAGAGCTCCTGCTTGCGGTCGGGGGTGAGAGAGAGGAGCGAGAGTGGCAAGGGCTCCAGGAAGAGCTGGCTCTCGTCATCGTCTACGACCACTATCCGGCCCGCGGGAGCGACGCTCGCTGCTGCGAGCGCAGTGAAGCGGCGCGTGGCTGCTCCGATCCGTGGCTGCCAGGTTGGACCGACGGCATCGAGGGCGCGGCGCAGGCTCTGTTGCAGCCCGCCCGCTAGCCGCTCGACACCGTCAGTTTCGAAATACGCGGATCCAACTCCGGCCGATTCGACCCCGAAGCCGGCATCTTCCAGGCGCCGAAGCAGCCGCTCCCATTCCCCTTCCGCCCCGGCGGGATCCTGCTCGACGAGCACGAGCTCAGGACAGGTGGCGAGCGCTTCGGAGAGTCGCATGCCCGGCCAGACACCGGCTTGCTCCGCCTCGTACGTACAGCTGCCGAGGAGAGGACGCTCGCCGGGTACGGGGCCGAACGCTACTCGCTTCCCGTGGAGCTCGGGTCGAGCGAGAAGTGCTGTGCGAAGCTCGAAGGCTGGAAGAGAGAGACAGGCGATCATGGGAACGCATGTTCTACACGAACACACGTTCTCCTGTCAAACCAGGGAAGAGTCCCGGGATCGTCGAAATCCGCTTCCGGCGCCAGCATGCGGTGCATACTGCTGGGAAGAACCGCAAGCTCCATCGGAGTCGAACGACAGAATGACTGTGGCGGGAATCCAGGTTCGCGGCGTCACCCTTCTCGTAATCCTGGCGTTCGTCGTGGCCGGCTGCGGAAGCGAGAAGTCGTCCTCTCCGGGAGCGAGCAGCAGCTCTGGTGTGACCGGCAGCTCGGAGACGGTCGCCGAGGGGCTGCCTGCCCCTGTTTCGGAGACAAGATCGGCCATCCTGGCTGCCGCCGAGAGCGGTAACTACGGGCCCCTGCAAGCGCTGGTCGAGCCGGACGTGTTCCTTTCGGACTTCGGATTCGGAAAATGAACCGGACCCGGTGGGACGCTGGCAGGAGATGGGGCCGAAGCCGCTCGAGACGATGGGCGCAGTCCTGCGCATGCCGCACGCGGTCCGCGAGACGAATGAGGGGACGCTCTACCAATGGCCGAGGTTCGACGCAAATTCGACCCTGGAGGACCTGACCGGGCCGGAGCGGGACCTTCTGCTGCCGTTCGTGACCGAGGACGAGCTGACCAACGCGTTCCTTCCTGAGTACGGCTACACCGCTCCCCGTCTCGACGTCCTCGCCGACGGCAACTGGTGGTTCTTCATCCTGGAGGGCGGTCCATGAGCTCGGCGGCTTCGCCGAGCATCTGTGTGAGGTGCGGAACGCCAGGAAGCACGCTCTCGCGGGCGCACCAGGCGATGTCCTCCTCCAGGCCGGCGGCCAGGAGGTTCCGGGCGCTCTGGCTTGCCCAGAGCCCGTCCTCCGGGGTGCCGAAGGAGCCTGCAATGCGGATCGCGGCCTGCGCCGCGTCGCTCGCGTCGCCCGCCAGCTGCTCGGCGATACGCCCGGCGCAGTAGGCGTCGTCCATGGCGAACTCGCCCGCAACGCCCGCGCAGAAGATCGCCACGTCCTCGTCCGCCTCCCGAGCGACCGCGAGCACTCCTTCGAGGTTCATGAGACTCCCGGCGAAGACCCGATCGCAGCGGGACGCAGCGGTCACGAGCGCCCTGGTGCCGTTCGTCGTCGTCAGGACGAGCGTCTCGCCCTCCGGCTCGAGGAACTCCCGTGGCGAGTTCCCCAGGTCGAAGCCAGGGATCCGCACACACTTCCGCTCGCCGGCCAGGACGACGCCGCTCGGATCGGCCTTCCGGATCCGCTCGGCCGTTTCGACCTCCGTGCAGCAGAGCACCCGCCGATAGCCGGAGGAGAGCGCCTGCACGATCGTCGAGGTGGCTCGAAGAACGTCGATCACGATCCCGGTGGGAGCCTCGGCCGACTCCGCCGGCGTGAATGCGACGTGGACTCGCACGGCGGTGACCCTATCGACCCAATTAGGATTGGAGGACTCGTGGGGGCTCAGGAACAGACGCAGGCGATGGTCTGCTACCGGCACCCGCGGAACGAGACCGCAGTCTCCTGCTCGAGCTGCGGGCGGCCGATCTGCACCGACTGCATGGTGTTCGCCTCGGTCGGGATCAAGTGCCCCGAGTGCGCCGGCCAGCCCACCGGAGCGACGAAGGCTGCACGGCGCGTACGGTCGAAGGCGGGAGCGTTACAAGGACCCGTGGTGACGAAGGCCCTGATCGGCCTGATGGTGATCGTCTTCGTGGCCCAGATCGGGCAGTCCGGCGGCATCAACGAGCTCGGCGGCGAGCTCTTCGTGAAGGGCGCACTGTTCGGGCCGGCGGTCGCCCAGGGCGACTGGTGGCGCCTCGTGACCTCGGCTTTCCTGCACGGGAGCCCGCTCCATCTGCTCTTCAACGTCTTGATGCTCTGGTGGTTCGGCGGGCCGCTCGAGGCGCTCCTCGGACGCGGCCGTTTCATCGGCATCTTTCTCGTATCGATCCTCGCCGGCTCTGCAGGCTCGCTGGTCGTCAGCCCCGACGTGGCTACGATCGGTGCCTCGGGAGCGGTCTTCGGCATCCTCGGCGCGGGCCTCGTCCTCGAGCGGAATCAGATCCAGGTCTTCGGCGGCAGCGCGCTGCTCGTCATCGTCTTCAACCTCGCCTTCAGCTTCGTGCTGAGCAACGTCTCGATCGGCGGGCACATCGGCGGCCTTCTCGGCGGCATGCTCGCCATGCTCGCGCTCTCGCGCTTCGGCCGCGGACACGCGGTCTACGGGCGCATAGACGCAACGACGATCGGCGGTCTCGTGGGCGTCGGCGTGCTCAGCGTCGCCATTGCCTGGGCGCGTGTCCGCGGCTACGCCTAGGGCCTAGCTGTCCTGCCTCGGGACGTTGTGGACGCGGCTGATCGGTGATTGGCCGCCGAGCGAGCTGTGCGGTCTGCGCTCGTTGTAGGGGCATGAAGATCGCCTGGTGGAGCCGTTGCGTCCGGAAGCCGGAGTAGCGTCGCAGCCTGTTCCGGGACAGGGGCTTCAGGGAGAACGAGGTTGGGCAGGCCGTCGACACTATGGGCTGCGAGCCCGTCGTTTGTAGTTGGCCGCCCCTGCGACTGCCCGGGTGTGCCGCGAGCACGGATCCGTAGTTGTCGTTTCGCCCGCCTCGTCTCCGCGACCAGCGAGTGAGAGGAGGGTACTGATGCGCTTCATCGCATTGGATGTGCACCGTGACTTCTGCGAGGTCGCGATCGCCGAGGACGGACAGGTGCGTCTCGCCGGGCGGGTCGAGACGAAGCCGGCCGCGCTGGAGCTGTTTGCGCAGAGCCTCGGCGCAGACGATCGGGTCGGGCTCGAGGCGACGGGAAACGCGCTTGCGATCGCCCGGGTGATCGAGCCGCACGTTGCTCGGGTCGTGCTCGCTAACCCGAAGGCGGTCAAGGGCGCAACCCAGACGGCCAAGACGGACACGCTCGACGCGCGCACGCTCGCGAAGCTGCTCGCTGCTGGCTTTCTGCCCGAGGTGTGGACGCCGGACGAGCAGACGCGTGTCTTGCGTCGGCGGATCTCCCGCCGCGCGCAGCTGGTGCGGCAGCGCACCCGGGAGAAGAACCAGGTGCACGCGATCCTGATCCGCAACCTCAAGCAGCGCTCGCCGGCGGCTGACCTCTTCGGTGTCGCCGGTCGGCGCTGGCTGGCCACTCAGGAACTACCGGCGGACGAGCGCGAGATGGTCGAGGCCTGCTTGCGCGGAATCGACTTCCTCGACCGGGAGGTCGCGGCGATCGATCGGGCACTCGCCGAGCTCGTGCTCGCCTCGCCCGAGCTGCGCCGGCTGCTGACCCTCGCCGGTGTCAACTTCGTCACCGCGTGCGCCTTGCTGGCCGCGATCGGCGACCTCACGCGCTTCCCGACGGCCCGGCATCTGGTCGGCTACCTCGGCCTCGACCCGAGGGTGCGCCAGTCGGGCTCGGAACCGGCCCGGCACGGCCGGATCTCCAAACAGGGCCCGGGCGAGACTCGCCACGTGCTGGTCGAGGCGGCCTGGCACGCCGCGCGCACCACCGGACCGCTGCGCGCCTTCCACGAGCGGGTCGGCTCCCGGCGCGGCCGCAACATCGCCACCGTCGCCGTCGCCCGCAAGCTCGCCGTGATCGCCTGGCACATGCTCAGCCGCGGCGAGGACTACGCCTTCGCCCGCCCCTCGCTCGTGCGCGAGAAGATCCGCAAGCTCGAGCTGCTGACCGGCGCCGAGCGACGCAAGGGCAAGCGCAACCCGGTGCGGATCTTCGCCACACCCGAGCAGCACCGGCTCGACAAGCAACTCGCCGCCCAGGCCGAGCTCGCCTACCGCCGACTCCTCCAGGACTGGCAGCCCGCGATCAACAAGGACACGGGTGCCGCAGCGGGGCGCGCATCTCGTGGGCCGTCAAGCGGCCAAGCAGCGCGGCAGGACACAGCCCCACGTCCTGCGCTTTAGCTCGCGGTCACCCGCGCCCAGACCCAACTCTCGCAAAGGAGCCGCCGAGCGTCCAGCGACTTGACTTTCATCCGTAGTGGTCGAGCCAGTGTGGCAGCGCCTGGTTGCGTTGTCGATGTGAGCGGTAGGTGAGGCCGTAGGCCCATTCGCGGGCCATGGTTTGGTGGAAGCGCTCGACCTTGCCGTTCGTGCGGGGTCGGTAGGGCTCGGTGGTGAGGTGGTGGATGCCGTGGGCTGTGAGCAGCTCGCGCAGGGAGCGGTTCTTGACGTAGCTGAAGCCGTTGTCTGTCATCAGTCGCTTCGCGACGATCCCGCGGGCGGCGAAGAAGGCCAGGCCGCGTTCGACGAAGCTGGTCACCGTCGCCGCTTTCTCGTCGTCGTGGAGCTCGACGTAGGCGAGCCGGGAGTGGTCGTCGACGATTGCGTGCGCGTAGTCGTAGCCGACCCGCGTCTCGGGGCGCATCCACTTGCGTGAGTGCTGCGAGCGGTCGTCGGTCACCGCGTGCCCTGGCCGCAGGAAGCGCGCATAGCGGCTGGTGTCCATGTGCAAGAGATCGCCCGGGCAGGGCCACTCGTACCGGTTGGCCGCTTCCTTGGGCGCCTGCGGCGGCCTCGAGATCCCGGCCCGGCGCAGCACCTTCCAGACGGTCGAGTGGGCGAAACCGGTGGCACCGGCGACCAACCTCGGCCCCCAGCCGGTGTCGCGGCGGCAGGCGCAGATCACCTCTTCGAGCTCCGGCGCCAACTGCCGCGGCGAGCGGCGCGGGCGACTGGAGCGATCGAACAAACAAGCGAGCGTCCGCCGGCCTTCCTCGCCCGCAGCCAGCCAGCGGTGCCACCAGCGATGCGCCGTCGCCGGCGAGACGTTGAAGGCGGCCGCGGCCGCCTGTAGCGACATCCCCTCCTCGACCGCCTTCACCAAGGCGAAACGGCCAGCCAGTCCGAGCTTGGCGTTAGCGTGCAGATGCATCCGCGCCCTCCTTCGAGCGTAGGTCCGGGAAGACCCACAGCCTCGAAGGAGGGCCGGACAACTACCTCAGCCGTTCACAACCTGTGTGGGCGGGACAGCTAGAGACGGCCGCCTTTCGGGCGAGGGCGACGAGTGAGAGCATCTCGAAGAGCGCGTTCGCCGCGAAGAGCCCCGTGACCTGCCCTGGGCCGTCGTACTGCGGCGCAACCTCTACGACATCGAACCCGACGAACGGGATGC
>JBBQXP010000001.1:0-151294 GCA_038209555.1 Gaiellales bacterium | reverse complement strand
CGCGCGCTGATCCGCGAGGTCATTTCCGACGTGGCCGAGGAAGGAGACGTCGTCATCGTCGCTCACGCTGCCTCGATGGCGCTCGCAGGAAGGGACGATGTTTTGCGCGTCCTCGTCACAGCATCGCCTGAGACGCGAGCTCGGCGCGTCGCCGCGGCGGGGAAGGTCGATGCGCGGCAGGCCGCCAAGTTGATCAGGGACGAAGACGCGTCCCGCAATGACTACCTCGCGCGCTTCTACCGCGTGGATCGCGAGCTGCCCACGCATTACGATCTCGTCGTCAACACGGATGTGATCAGCCCAGATCGAGCAGCCGATCTCCTACTGCTCGCCGCCACCTAGAGCCGTCCGAGCCCAAGGGGCACCGGACGGCTTCCTCGTGCTCGAGCTGGCGAACAGCGGGCGAAACTGCTCAGAAAGTATGAAACCTTTTCTTTTCCTGGTCGACAGCGCATACTTGCTCCATGTCCGCGACGGAGTACCGCGTCGGCAAGAACGAGGCGCTCTTCCGGGAGGTCAACGAGCGGATCCGGAGCGTCAGCGAGGACTGGGCCAAGGGCGATCGGACGAGCCGGATCGAGTTCGTCTGCGAGTGCAGCCGCGAGAGTTGCTTCGAGACCGTGGCCCTGACACTCGCACAGTACGAGGAGGTGCGCTCCGATTCCCGTTGCTTCCTCATCGTCACCGGTCACGTGTGGTCGCCCGAGGTCGAGCGCGAGATACACCGAAATAGTGGTTACTCGATCGTCGAGAAGCTCGGCGAGACCGGTGAGATCGCCGAGGGCGAGGACGACCGCACGGACTGACCGAGGCGACGGACACTAGCGCCGAGGCGAAATCCGAAAGAGGCGTCCGGACGCATCGACCTGGAAGATCTCGATCCTGTGCATTCCAGCACTGAGCGAGGTTTGGGGTACCAATGCCGAAAGCGCAGGATCTCCTCGGAACACGTAGCTCCGCGTGACCGCCTCGACGCGGCCGTCGACCGAAACGGCGAGGTCGAGCCCCGGACCGGCAGCCTCCCCTGAGAGGCGGCCGGTGACCATTGCCGGCAACGTTCCTGACTCGGGATCGACCCGTATTCGGTCACCGAGATCGAGTTCAACCGCCAGCCCCTCGGCCGGCTCGACGTTAAGAGAAGCAGCACGACGACCGACCAGTTCGCGGTGCGGGCCGAAGCGGTAAAGGCCCTCCCCCCGGTCTCGATCACCGAAGAGCGAGATCTTCTGCTCGAGGAGCTCGTCACGGCGGCGCTCCAGCCGCGAAACAGGGGCCGCGAAGCTCCCGCCGGACGTTCTGTAGATCCGCACGAGCGGCGCCGGGCGGAAGGACCGGTCGAGCGCGGAGTGCCCGTCAACTCTCCAGGGGAGCGAGATCCCGAGGGCGTCCGCGAGCGTTGGCAAGATGTCGACGGTCTGGGCGTGCTCGTCGACGACCCGCCCTGCAGTCTGACCAGGGGTCTTTACGAAGAGCGGCACGAACGCCAGGTCCGGCAGGTTCTCGGTCGTGGTCACCCGGCGGGGGCCTCCGGGGCGGAAGCTGACACCGTGGTCGGCCGTCAGGACGATCAGGGAGCGGTCGTAGAGCCCGCGGCGTCGGAGGCTTTGCACCAGCTCCCCGAGGAGCGTGTCCACGAAGCCGACCTGGAGCAGGTGCCGCTGCCAACCCTGATCCGCAAGCACCTCGTCGTCGGTCCAGCTGTCGTCGACCAGGCCTGCAAGCTTTGTCGCATTCGCGTAGCGCTTCCCGGACGGTAGGTAGACCCAACCGTAGTGCGGCAGAAGCACGTGGAGAAACGAGAGCTCCGGCTTTCTCGAGGGCCTGATCGAGTCGGCGAAGACGCGGAACCTAAGATCGCGATCCTGCACCGATCCGGGAAAGAGCCGCTTCTGGAGAAAGCCGCGCGCGAGGCCCCGGCGGACGTCCTCTTCGCGCCGCGTCCGTCCCCCGCCGCCGCGAAAGTCCCCCCACGTCGCCGTCACCGACGGCAGCCGGTCGCGGAGATCCGAGGGCAGCACCATGTGGAGGTAGACGACGCTCAGGTCGGAAGCGAGCGACTCGAGGCGAGCCGGGAAGCTTTCGCCGGAGGACTCCGAGCAGAGACTCCCGGGGCAGAGCCGGGTCACGGACTCGGTCACGTTCAGCCGGTAGCCGCCGCCGAGGAGCGTGAAGAGGTTCCTCGGATAATCGGAGGCGATCGGGATCTTGCTCGCGTCGCGCGGGTAGAGGCCGGTCAGGATTGCCGGCACGGCCAGGCTCGTGTTTCCCTGCACCGTGGTTGCGTTCCGAAACCAGGTGGCGTCCCCAGCCAGAGCGGCGAAGTTCGGGTACCGAACCGGATCGATCCGCCCCGATCGGTCGAGGAGTGAGAGCGAGGGGAACTCGTCGAAAACGACCATCACGACGGGTGCCCGCCCTTGGATGTCTGCCGGCCTGGCCTGCGCGTCCTCCGCAAGCGTCAGCTTCGCAACCGGCGAGCCGAAGAGGAAGAGGCCGAGAAAGAGAAGGGGTGCAGGGCCCAGCACGGTCAGCACGGAGCGGATGGCGCCCAGCCGGGCGTAGGCGAAGGCGCCACCCGCCGCGACGCCGACGGCGAGCGCGGCAAAGATGGCTTCAGGCGGATCCCCGATGCGGTTCACCACCTGCATGGCGACGAGCCCCGTGAGGAGTCCGACGAAGATCAGGTGCAGGCCGGCGGCCGCCCCGCTGTGCACCAGGCCCACAAGTGCTTCCACGGCCAGCAAGAGCAGCGGCGGAACGAGCACGACGCCGAGTGCGAAGACGACGATCTCCCAGCGCGATGACCCGCGGGCGGCGAAGAAGACCACGTTTTCCGAGAGAAGGGAGAAGAGCGGCTGCGCCAGGGCGAACGAGGAGAGGACGAGCAGATGAATGCCCCCGAAACCAAGCTCGCGGACAGGACGCACACGCCCTCGGTCAGACGCGGGGCCGGGCACGGTACAGCACCCGGGTCCCCGACTCGAGCCGCTCAGAGCGCTCGACCTCGAACGCCTCGGAGAGCGCACGCTCGAAGGACTCCTGCGTGTAGTCGTCGTGGGTTCCCTCGCGCTTCCGAGCGAGGAGTCGTGCTGCCATCGGGTCCTCCGGAGTCGGGAGCTCGATCACCACCTCCGTGTCGAGCTCGCGAAGCCAGCCAAGGAACTCCCGCATGGGGATGTTCGCACCGATCACGACATGGTGGACGAGCGCCAGGCAGAGCATCAGGTCGGGCGTGCCACGGTCGGGCAAGGGCTTTCGTTCCTTGCCGCGCCACCCGAGACCCGGTGAGGGGTCGGCGATGTTCATGACGAGAGGCAGGATCGTCTTCGAGCCCTCTTCGCGAAGCGAACGATAGAGAGCATCGACCACCGCCTGGTCGGCGTCGATCGCAAGGGCGTAGTCCGAGTGCTCGGCGGCGATCCGCGTGTAGCGTCCGTCGTTCGCTCCGAGGTCCCAGACCAGGCGCCGCCGCCGCGAGGAGGCTGCCTCCCTGACGAACGCCGCCTTCCGCTCGGCGTCTGCGTCCGTATACGTGTTCTGCGTTCCGTATCCCGTCCAGGCAGTTGCGCCCGGCTGCCACTCGAGGCGCTCGATCAGATGCGTGAGCCCCCGAACGTTCGCGCGAATCAACTCGGTCTTGAAGCCCGCCTTCTTGAGCTCCCCCTTCACGTCCTTCGAGGAGTCGGCGTAGCGGCGCTCGAGACGCGCGTGTAGGGCGACATGCGTGAGGACGCCGCGCCGAAGGAGATCGCGAGCGGAGAACATGTGGCGCGCCTGCACCGGAGAGATCCCGTCGATCGCACCGCGAAGGAGCGGCGGAAATTCGATGCCCTTGTAGGCCTGAAGGATCAGCGGATACAGAAAGAGCATGCAGAACTGCCGGTAACCCGCCCAGGGCTCGCCCTCCCGAAGCTTCTCGAAGGAGCCGACATCGATGAAGACGGGGTTCGTCCCGCGCCACTGGACGTTGTATGGAGACGAGTCCTTCAGCATGAGTCCCTCGCCGATCGCCTCGTCGAGCAGCGAGAGCTGCAGGAGCGCAGCATCCTTCAGCATCGAGAAAGGCCACTCGTACGGGTACGAGACGAACGGAATCGTCTCGTGGCGCAGGGCACCGGCGGCTCCAGCACGGAGCTCGGCGGGCACGGCCGTCTCGTCGGCCTGCTCCGTGCCAACCAGGCGGCCGTCGGCGATGGCCCGCTCGAAGAGGGCGCTCTCCGCCAGTGCTCGCCAGTCCTCGAGCCCGGTCGGGCTGAGTGTCCGGAGGACGGTCCCTCCGGCGACGACGACGCGGCTGTCCGGGTCCCGGAACGACCCGGGCTCGAACGCAGGCTCGACTACGGCCGGTCTTCCTTCTTTCGAATGTGCAGGAGCTCCAGAATCCGCCGCCAGAAGATCCGCCCGGCGACGGCTGCGGCTGCAACCCCGCCCACGATGGCCTGCAGGAGCATGCTCCCGGTACCCGGGTCGAGGTATGCCTGCACAAACTGTCCGATCACCGCAACGCCCTCCTGGAATACGACCCGGGCGACCCTAGCAGACGGTGGCGGTCAGGTTCCCGCACTCGCTACGGTGCCGCACACTCGCTCGCTAGCATGGTGCGGCGAACGCAGGCCCCCGTCGTCTAGTGGCCTAGGATGCCGCCCTCTCACGGCGGTGACACCGGTTCGAACCCGGTCGGGGGTATCCAGGAACCACATGATCAACGCAGGGGTTCCGCGAAGTGACTCGCTATGCCTTCTTCCGGAGCTGCTCGCGCTCGATCGCTTCGAGAATGCGAGGCAGGGCTCCCACGGTCCGTCTCCATGAGCCCGGAGCGCTGTAGTGATCGGCATCATGGAGCAAGATCACGTCGCCGCCGCGGAGACTCCGGGTCACGCGCGCAACGACTGAGTCCGCAGTCGCACGCCTGCTCCAATCGTGTCCGTCCTTTGACCAAAGGAGCGGTTGCCAGCCATTCGCCCAGGCAACGGCAAGTGCCGCGGCGTTGAAGATGCCGTAGGGCGGCCGGTAGCGCCTCGGCGAGAGCCCGGTCGCCTCGCCGATCACAGCCTGTGCACGCAGGAGATCGTGATAAACCTGCCGCGGCGTCAGGCGCAAGAGGCACCGATGCCGATGGCAATGAAGTCCGACCTCGTGACCGGCCGATGCGATCTCTGCCGCCAGCTGGGGCCGGCGCCCGACCTGCTCGCCGACGAGAAAGAACGTAGCCCTGACGTCTGCCTCGCGAAGAAGATCGAGGACGGCGAGTGTGCCCTGCTGGTGCGGTCCGTCGTCGAACGTCAGCAGGACTCGATCTGCCTCGAGGCTGTTGGGCACGCCGAGGCCAAGGCGGAGCGGCGGACAGACCACGGCTGCGCCCGGAAGCCAGTATGCGCCGGCGAGCGCTCCAATCCCGGTGAGCAGCGATACCCTCGACCGGGTCCCAGCCTCTCCGTGTCTGGCGCTCAAGCAGCGTCCACCTGCGGCCCCCCGGGGCGGCCGGCGAGCCTCATTGCGTCGTAGCGACCAGCTCGGCGAAGGAAACGGGCGTTAGCCCCTGGCGAGCAAGGTGGGCAAGCAACTCGTCAAGCGTTTCTCCGGCGCGCTCAGTCTGCGACCCGATCGTCAGAACGATGATGTCGCCGCGCTCGAAGGTGTGCGTGGAGCCGCGACTGTCCGGCCCGATGTGCACGGAACCGCGGATCGGTTCCGCTCCGATGTCGCGACCGAGCAGGTGTTGGCCGACGGTATACCCCGACGCGGGGGCGAGGTAGAAGCGCTGATTCCGGATGCCGAGCGCACGCGCGTCGCGCCTGAGCTCGTCCTTCGTGTCGAGCCAGTGCGTCAGCTCGCCTCGGCCAAGCTCTGGGAGCGGCTGGTCACCTGCGACCACGAGCGTTCGAACGGTTCGCAAGTCGGGCGCGAGCCCGAAGGCGAACGATGCATGTGCCTCTCGCCGGCTGAGAGCGCCGACGAGTTGGGGAACAAGATTGGCAGGAGCGCGAATCACAAGGCTCACCTCGGGCTGCTCTGTTGTGATTCTCGAGATCGGATCGAGATCGAAGGTCCGGGCCACGACCGGATACGCGTCGTCGCTCATGAAGATCCAGCCGCCGAAGGCGAGCATCGTCGCCGCTGTCGCGACGAGCCGAGGCGTGCGCGCTCGCCTGGGAGGAGCCGGACGCTTCCGTGGCTTGGCAGCAAGAACGAACGAGCCGGCGCTTGGCGCCGGGGCGAGCCGCGGTCGCTGCGCGGCCGGTTGCAGAACCGCGCGACGAAGAGCAACGAGTAGCTGGGACGGCGAGTCGGCCGACTGGAGGAGTCCGAGGGAGGCCATGACCCGGGCTGTCAGCCTGGCGTGCCCGGGCGGAGCGCCGTAGGCGACGATCGGGCACCCCCGAACAAGCGCCTCGAGACAGGTCACACCACCGGTCGAGTGGACGAGCGCGTCGGCAGCCGCGAGCAGCTCGCTGATCCGATCGGTGAACGGGAGGACGCGAACCCTTTCCTCGTCGGCGAAGGCTTTGGCAAGCCTTGCCCGAAGGGACTCGTTCCGCCCGGTGAGACAGACGATGACCGCCGCCGGAAGCTGAAGCGAAGCTCCCACCGCCCCCTCGACATCGCCAACGCCCCAGCCGCCGCCCGAGACGACCACCACGGGTTTGTGACGAGGCAGGGCCAACTCGCGCCTTGCCTGCACGCGTGAGCATGGCTCGAAGAATGCGGGTGCAACGAGCGGCCGTACTCGACGGGCACTCCCGGCGCCGGCCACCCGCTCGACTGCCGAGACGCATGAAGGGTGCATGACGAGGTGAAGGTCAATCCCGCGATGCGCCCAGAACTCGAGGCCTGCAAGATCGGTGGCCGTGGCGCACGTCGGCACCGTCACGCGACCACGACGCCGCAGATAGCCAAGCACGCTCGTCGCTGCCGGAAAGGTGGAGACGACTACGTCTGGTCGGTAGCCCTCGATGATCCGGAGCAGCGATCGTGCGCCGAAGAGGGCGAGCCCCGTCCGCCCGAGACCACGGAAGAGAGGCACGTGAGTAAAAAGCCGATAGAGAAGGCCGAAGATCCAAGGGGCGACGCTTAGCTGCCAGCGGTAGGCGTCTAGCAGGAAATATCGGAGAAACCGGCCGAGCCCAACGAGTGCGTCGCAGATCAGGACCTCAACGTCTGCTCGCTCGCCGACAAGGTCGGCCGCCAACGCCCGAGCGGCCGCGGCGTGGCCCTCCCCGACCTCGGCGGTGAGGATGACTATGCGCAGGTTCGGCCCGTCACCTCGTGCCTCGTACCGGGCAATGAGCGCCGTCGTCCGAGGGCGGTCGTCGCGCATGGTGCGCGGTCTCGCCCGAAAGGCTCTTCGCGCTTCCGAAAGCGCTGGCGCGCGAAAGCGCATCGCCTGATGATGACCGAAATTGCGTCTCAGCGGCTCCTCCAAGAACCGCCATCGCCCTGGAATACCTCAGCGTTTGGCGCTTGCACTGGGACTGCCGGCGCATTGAAGTGGTTGACAGGGAAGAATGGCGCCTGCGTTCCTAGCTCTCACAGCGGCGGCTAATCGGTGTTCACTGCCCGACACCGCACGCTTGCCAGCAAGCTCAGCGTTGACCCGATGCTCTTAGCCCTTCTCAGCGGCCACCTCGATGGCTGGATCGCCAGCTACGGCTACGAAGCGATCTTCATCCTCGTCGGGCTCGAGAGCGTTGGCGTGCCGTTGCCCGGTGAGACGGCCCTCATCACGGGTGCGCTCTATGCCGCAACGACGCACCGCCTCGACATCGCCATCATCATTCTCGTCGCTGCCGCGGGAGCGATCATAGGCGACAACATCGGCTTTGCTCTCGGCCGCTGGGGTGGCTACCGACTGCTCCGACGTTACGGCAAATACATCCGCTTCAACGAGCGCCGGCTCAAAATTGGCCGTTACATCTTCCTCCGCCACGGCGGCAAGGTCGTTTTCCTCGGTCGCTTCGTTGCAGTCCTACGGACCTACGCCGCGTTTCTGGCCGGCACAAACCGCATGTCATGGCCGCGTTTTCTCGCCTTCAATGCATCCGGCGGAATCACCTGGGCAACCCTCACCTGCCTCGGTTACTACTACGTCGGCAACGCCCTCAAGCATGTCCGCGGCCCGCTCGACATCGCCCTTGGAGTGATCGCGGCGCTGGTCATTGTCGGTTTCCTCACTTATCTTCACCGAGCGGAGGAGAGATTCGCCGGACGCGCGGAAGAAGCGTTCCCGGGCCCGCTCGATGATCACGAGTAGGCGCGCTTCGAAGCGGCGAGCCGCATCGCGCTCCGCGCTATGGTCGGTGCATGGACGATGTCCGGGCGTTCGTCGACGCGTGCCAGGCCTTCTTCAGCCATCTGGCGGCCGTGTCGTGGACGGCGCTCATCCTCGCGGTCGCGTTGCACCTCCTGAAGCTCGTCTTCCGGGTGCGCGCGTGGCAGAACATCCTGCGCGCGTCTTATCCGGACACGCGCATCCGGTATCGCGACGTCTTCGGCTCCTACCTCGCCGGGGTCGGCGTGAACTCCATCACGCCCGCTCGTGGCGGCGATCTCGTGAAGCTCTATCTCCTGAAGCACCGCGTCCGTGGATCGACCTATCCGACGCTCGGAGCCAGCCTGGTCGTCGAGACGCTCTTCGATGCGGTCGTGGCGGGGAGCCTCCTCGTCTGGGCGATCCAACAGGGCGTGCTCCCGGGTGTCCCGGACCTGCCCCGTCTTCCCGCCTTCGACTGGAGGTTCGCGATCGAGCATCCAACGGCGGCAGCGTTCATCGGCTGTGTCCTGCTCGCAGGCGCGGTCCTCCTGGCCGGCTGGGCGTCCACCCACGTCGAGGCGCTGCAAGAGAAGCTGGCCCTCGGGTTCGTGGCGCTCAAGGACCGCGATGCCTTCCTCCGCGGCGTCGTCTCCTGGCAGGCGGCGAGCTGGGTAGCGCGGTTCGCAGCGGTGTACTTCTTCCTACGGGCGTTCCACATCGAGGCGACCTTTGGGACAGCGCTCACCGTACTGGTCGTCCAGAGCCTCTCGACGCTCCTGCCGTTCACTCCGGGTGGAGCTGGTGCCCAACAAGCCGTTCTTGTCTTCGCCCTCGCCGGCAGCGGGAGCACGAGCGCGCTCCTTTCCTTCAGCGTCGGCATGCAGGTCGCCACCGTCCTCGCGAACGTCGTGGTGGGCTTCGGTGCGATTGCGCTGATGCTCAGGACGCTTCGCTGGCGCGCACGGGTGCAAGCGGACAACGAGGCGGCTAGGGCCGAGGCAGCGGCCGCCCCGGAGCCAGCCGGTGCGCGATCTCCCCCAACTCCTCCAAGGTGAACGGTTTCGACAGCATGCCGTCGGCCAGGGATTCGTCTTCCCCGGCCAGGCGCACGCTGCCCGTGAAGAAGGCAATGGCCAGGTTGGGGTGCGTGTCCCGCAGTCGCTGGGCCACGTCGAGCCCGTTGTCCGCTCCGAGGTGGATGTCGAGCAGGATCAGAGAGACCGGTTCCCGCGCGAGAGCCTGGTCGATCTCCGCGGCGTTCGTCGCCTCGATGACCCGGTAGCCCTCGAAGCCGAGGTTGACGCTGCAGAGCATCCTCAGCGCAGGATCGTCGTCCGCGACAAGTATGGCCGCCTGGCCCCCCCGGTCCATGCGGTCGAGTGTAAAGAGATGATCGGTAATTGGCGTGGCAATTGTCGATCAACCAGCTAACGACGGTATGATCGCGGGCTCATGGAAAGGACGCTCAGGAGCACCGAGCGACGGGACTATGCAACGGCGGTCGCCGATCTCTGGGAAAACCTGGCAGACGCCCTCCTGCACCTCGAGCGAATCGCGGAGGCGGGGCCAGACCTCGTCGGCGAGGATGCATTCGACGAACTGCCGCCACTCCAGTACACGCTGCACACGGCGTCCGAGCTCGCGCTCGGGATCGATCCGCCCCGAGGGACCGAAGCGATCCACGAAGAGCTCGTCGACTCACTCGCGCAAGCGCGCGACGCGACCGCGCAGGTCGCCGCGGGCCTCTCGGACGGCGACGACGAGCTGGTCGAGCGCTCCCTCCCGGAGTGGCGAGGAGCGCTCTTCAGGGTCCGCCTCGCGCGCCTGCGCGCGCTCGAGCGTCTCTCCGTTCCGATCCGCTCTGAGGCGCCGGCCGCCTTTTCGGATCCCGCAGATGGATCCCCAGCAGCAGCGATCGCCGCGACCACCCTCGTCGTCGTGGGCGCGCTTCTCTTCACGTCCGGCGCCGTGCTTGCGGCCTGGCCGGTCTGGGCGGCCGGCCTCGCCCTGTTCGCGAGCGGCTTCGTCCTCTTTCGGCCCTAGTCAGCTGCCGAGAGCGGCGTCGAGCCGGGCGAGGGTCTCCTCGCGACCGAGCAATTCGATCGACTCGAAGAGGCCGGGCGAGATCTTCGACCCCGTGACGGCGACTCGGACAGGCTGAAAGGCCTCGCGGGGCTTCAGGCCGAGGCGCTCGGCCAGTCCGCGGAGCTCCGACTCGATCGACTCCCGGTTCCAGGGCTCGAGGGTCGCGAGGGCCCGCCGCGCAGCCTCGAGCGTTGGCTCGGCACCCTCCAGGAGCTCACGAGGTGGCTCGACGCGGTGGAAGAGGAAGCCCGCGAACTCCGGGAACTGGCCCAGGGTCGCGATCTTCTCCTGGACGAGCGGCGCGGCCGCCCGGATCGTAGCCTCGTCTCCCTCGAAGCCGATCTCCCGCAGGTAGGCCACCAGCACGTCGGCGTACTCACCCGGGGGCAGCGCGCGCAGGTACACGCCGTTCAGGTGCTCGAGCTTGGCGTAGTCGAAGATCGCCGGGCTGGATCCCACCCGCTCGAGCGTGAAGCGCTCCACGAGCTCCTCCATGGACATGACCTCCGTGTGGTCGTCGTAGCTCCAGCCGAGGAGTGCGAGGTAGTTGACCAGGGCCGGCGGAATGTAGCCGGTGGCTCGGAACTCGGCCACAGACACGGCTCCGTGCCGCTTCGAGAGCTTCTGCCCATCCGGCCCGAAGATCATGGCGAGGTGGGCGTAGATTGGGACCTGGGCGCCGAGCGCCTCGAGCACGCGGATCTGCTTCGGCGTGTTCGAGATGTGGTCGTCGCCCCGGATCACGTGCGTGATCCCATCGAGCCAGTCCTCGAGCGGCGACGCGAAGTTGTACGTGGGGCGCCCATCCGCGCGGACCAGCACGAGATCTTCGAGCTTCTCGTTCGGGAACTCGATGCGACCGCGGATCGCATCGTCCCAGGCGGTTACGCCCTCGTCGGGCATCCTGATCCGGATTGCGCCCTCCTCCTCGTATGCCGTGCCCTCCTCGAGCAGGCGGGTCGCCTCCTGCGTGCACCGCTCCAGGCGGTCGAGCTGGAACGTCGGCTCCCCGTCCCACCCGAGCCCGAGCCACCTGAGCGACTCGAGAATGTGCTCGGTCGCCTCGGCGACCTCCCGGCCGGTGTCCGTGTTCTCGATCCGAAGCAGGAACTCCCCGCCCTCGTGTCGGGCGAACAGCCAGTTGAAGAGCGCCGTGTGGACTCCGCCGATGTGGAGAAAGCCGGTCGGGCTCGGCGCGAAGCGGACTCTGACCATCACGGGGGAACCCCTGGTTCCCCCGTGAACCCCCTCCTCGTCCCGCTTCGCATTGGACAAATATCGTAGTCGGCATGCTCCTCGGGGCTCACGTCTCCACGTCGGGCGGGATTCATACCGCGGTCGACCGGATCGAGCGCTACGGCGGCGACGCCATGCAGGTCTTCACCCAGAGCCCGCGCGCCTGGCGGCCGACGAACCACGATCCTGCGCACTTCGAGCGCTTCAAGGAGCGCCGCGCCGAAGCGGACGTGGGCGCCGTTCTCTGTCATGCGCTCTACCTCGTCAATCTCGCGAGCCCGAAGCCCGACGTCCACGAAAAGTCCGTTGCGTCCCTCCTGAACACGATCGATGTCGCCCGCGCAATCGAAGCCGACGGCGTTGTCTTCCACGTGGGCTCGCACCTCGGAGCCGGCTTCGAGGCCGGCCTCGAGCTGGTCGTGCCTGCGCTCCGACAGGCGCTCGAGCGCTGCTCGGAGGCCACCTGGCTTCTGATCGAGAACTCCGCGGGCGCGGGCGGAACGATCGGGCGCTCGATCGACGAGCTATGCCTTCTCGTCGACGCCCTCGACGGCCACCCGCGCGTCGGCGTCTGCCTCGACACTTGCCACCTCTGGGTCTCGGGGGTGGACGTGACCGACCGGAAGGCTCTCGACTGGACGCTGGCGGAGCTCGACGCGCGGGTCGGGCTCGACCGCCTGCGCGCGCTGCACGTGAACGACACGAAAGAGCCTCTCAACTCGAACCGGGACCGCCACGCGAACCTCGGCGAGGGCGTCCTTACGGAGAACCTCGCGGCCTTCCTCGGCCACCCGCTCTTGCAGGGACTCCCGGCTGTGCTCGAGACTCCCGGGAAGGACGGGCACGGTCCGGATGCCGACGATGTGAGCGCGCTCAGGGCGCTGCACGCACGGGCGCTCGGAGGAAGCTGAGCCCCGGCTCAGTCGGCCGGGATCCGGGCGATGACCCGGAAGGAGGGCGCACCCTCCGGAAGCTCCCAGAACTCCGGATTCACGCACCCGAGGTCGCCGGCCCGGCTCTCGTAGCAGTCGGTCACCTCGGCCCTGCACATCGGGAGGGGTTGTCGGACTGCCTTCACGGCCCCGAAGCCTCCCGGCCGAGCCTCCGCCTCCCGGAGGACGTCGACGTCGATCTCGACCTCGTAGACCTTCTGCATGCACCCGATGTACCGATGTCCCCACTCCTCGTACGCATAGACGAAGGGGCAGGCGCCCTCGAGGCAAGCGGCTGGGTAGACGACTTTGTCGCAGTGAACCTCGCACCGTCGGCACTCGGTCTCCTCCTGCGGCCGGAGCGGTAGCAAGGCGCCCTCGGCGAGTCGTCTTTGCATACCCGGATTGTTGGCGAAGAAGGAGCCTCCTTGCAAGTCTTGACATGAGCCCTCGGGCGGTGTAGGAGCCGCCTCTAGAGCTCGCCGATCAGCCGCCGCACGATGTTCAGAACGTCCATCTGGGTGAAGGCCTGGAAGTCGGGCTCGGGGCCGTCGGCGGGATCCGCCCGGAACCAGACGGCCTGCACCGTCCGCATCCCGAAGCCGGCCGCGCCGGCGATATCGGCCTCGAGACTGTCGCCGACGAAGAGCGCGTTGCCGGGTTCGACACCGAGCCGGTCGAGGGCGGTCCGAAAGATGAGAGGATCAGGCTTCCGGCGTCCCACCTCCGAGGAGAACACGGCGACGTCGAGGCGCTCGGCGAGGCCCATCCGGCCGAGGTCTCGATGGAGCAACTCGGGCGGGTCGAACGCGTTCGAGACGAGCCCGAGCTTCAGCCCTTTGCCCCGAAGGCTCTCGAGGAGCGCGTGGGTCGAGTCGCCCATCGCCCGCGCCGGTGACCAGGCCTCGTGCTCCGCCTCGAGGAAGCGTCCGAGCTCATCGTCCGTGAGCTCGATGTCGAAGCCTGCCAGGAGCTCGCGGATCAGGCCCGGGTACTCGATCTCCTCGACGGCGCCGGGAACGAAGAGGAGCGGCAAGTAGCTCTCGCGGAAACGTGCTGCAGCATCTTCGTGGTCCGGCAGGTCGTCGCGGCCCGTCGCATGGAGCCCCGCCTCCCAGCCCGCTTCGAGCAGGTCCTCGTCGTAGACGAAGTGGAAGAGCGTGTCCCCCCAGTCGAAAAGCACCGCGTCGAGACCCATGGGCCAACTGTAGGCTCAGCGGTCGGTGACGCGGCGCATCCTCTTCGGCTTGCTCGCCCTCGGGCCCGCTGTCGTCGTGCTCGATCTGTTCGGCGCGCCCGACATGCTCCTGTTTCTTGTGGCCGCCGCGGCACTCATCCCGCTCGCCTGGTTGATCGGCGAGGCAACGGAGCACGCTGCGCATCACACTGGCCCGGGCGTCGGAGGCTTCCTGAACGCGACCTTCGGCAATGCGCCGGAGCTCATCATCGCGCTCTTCGCAGTCAACGAAGGGCTGACAGAGGTGGTTCGCGGGTCGCTCTCCGGGAGCGTGATCGGGAACCTCCTTCTCGTCCTCGGCTTTTCTCTGCTCTTCGGCGGTAAGGGGGAGCTCGATCGCGAGTCAAGCTTCATCTCCTTCGGGCTCGTCGGGCTCGCGACGCTGCTCTTCCTGATCCCCTCGATCCCGGGCTGGGACGGAAACCCCGAGCGGCATACGCTGGCCCGCCTGTCGCTTCCGGTCTCGGTCTTCCTGCTCCTCGTCTACATCTCTGTCACCTGGTTCACGCTCAGGCGTCACCGCCGCCGGCACGTCGTCGACGAGTCGGGCTCGTTCGACGCCTGGTCTCTCCCTGTCTCGCTGCTCGTTCTCGCCGCCGCAACGGTCGTGACGGCCTTTGTCGCCGAGATCCTCGTCCACACGCTCGAGACCTTTGCGGAGAAAGCACATCTGACCGACTTCTTCGTGGCCGCGGTGATCGTCGCGATCGTCGGGAACGCGGCCGAGCACGGCGGGGCCGTCGTCGTCGCGGCGCGCGGGAAGATCAAACTGGCGGCCGAGATCGCGCTCGCATCGAGCGCGCAGGTGGCCGTATTCCTGATCCCCGCCGTCGCTCTCGTCGCCTGGGCGATCGACCCGCTCGCGCTGTCCTTTCGACCCGTGGAGA
The DNA here is from genome assembly GCA_038209555.1 of Gaiellales bacterium. Lineage (GTDB taxonomy): Bacteria > Actinomycetota > Thermoleophilia > Gaiellales > Gaiellaceae > DASQGA01. The sequence goes on along the minus strand of JBBQXP010000001.1, from coordinate 136,666 downwards.
TCGGCGTGCTCGGAGCCTCGGCGCTGTTCGCCGCGGTACTCCTCTGGGACGGGCGGTCGAGCAGGCTTCGTGGCGCCGTGCTGATCACCGCCTACGTCGGCGCGGCCGTCGCGTTTTTCCTCTCCGGCGACCGCTAGCGCTAGCCGCCCGGGCCGACGATTCGGTTGCTCGACCGGAGTCGCTCCGCCTCGGCCTCGAACTCGTCGCGATCCTGGTCGGCGGCCGTGCGCACGTCATGCCTGAGCTGACTGCCAGCCCGCATCTTCCTATCCTCGGCCGCGGCCTTTGGCCGGCGGGAGAACAGCTCCTTCAGAAACCCGAGCACGGCCCCACCCTTAGCGCGCATAGGGTTCGGTTAACCCCACGCGAAGGCTCGCGGTGGCCGCCTTGAATCGGCACGGCGGGGCTGCAACGCTGGAGGGACCATCCCCCTGGAGGTTCTCTCGTATGGAAGCAAGCACACTCGCACAGCCCACGCAGCAGGTCGACGAATCGCTCGCCGTCGTCTCGGCCAAGGATGTCACCCGAACTTATGGCGAGGGCGACACTGCCGTTGATGCCCTCCGCGGCGTCTCCCTGGAGGTCGCGCGAGGTCAGCTCACGGCCGTCATGGGACCCTCCGGCTCCGGCAAGTCGACGCTCATGCACATCCTCGCGGGCCTCGACCGGCCGACGGAGGGCACCGTCGCGATCGACGGCACCGACATCACGACGCTCGGCGACACCGACCTGACCAAGCTCCGGCGACGGCACATCGGCTTCATCTTCCAGTTTTTCAACTTGCTGCCCATGCTGACCGCGGAGGAGAACATCCTGCTTCCGCTCGAGCTGGCCGGTTCGAAGCGTGACAAGCAGTGGACGGACGGCCTCATCGACAAGGTGGGCCTCGACGACCGCCGCAAGCACCGCCCGTCCGAGCTCTCCGGCGGACAGCAGCAGCGCGTCGCAATCGCACGCGCCCTCGTTTCGCGCCCGACGGTGATGTTCGCCGACGAGCCGACCGGGAACCTCGACTCTGGGACGAGCGCCGACATCCTCCGGCTCCTGGCGGAGTCCGTGCAGGAGTTCGGCCAGACGACCGTGATGGTCACCCATGACGCGCACGCGGCGGCGATCGCCGACCGCGTCCTCTTCCTCGCGGACGGCCTCATCGTCAAGGAGCTTGGCAAGTGCGACGCCCACACGATCCTCGAGACGATCGAAGAGGTCAGCGGCCGATGATCGGAGTCGCCCTCAAAGGCCTTGCGGGGCGCAAGCTCCGCACCGCCCTGACCATGTTCGCGATCATCCTCGGAGTCGCAATGGTGAGCGGCACCTACGTGCTCACCGACACGATCGACAAGGCGTTCAACGGGATCTTCCAGGAGTCCTACGCCAACACGGACGTCGTCGTCTCGGGCAAGACGGCGGATATTTCGTTCCAGGGAGAATCGACCGAGCCGCCGCCGATCCCGGAGGCGACGCTCGACAAGGTGCGCGCCCTCCCGGACGTCGAGGCGGCCACCGGCAGCGTCGTCGACCAGACGAACACCAAGCTCCTGACCAAGAAGGGCAAGGCCGTGAACACCGGCGGTGCACCCTCCTTCGGCTTCGGCATCGATCCCGCCGAGCAGCGCTTCAATCCGTTGAAGCTCGTCGAGGGCACGTGGGCGCAGGCGCCTGGGGAAGTCGTCCTCGACTCGGCGGCTGCCGACGAAGAGGGCTACAAGATCGGCGACACGGTCAAGATCGCGACGCTGAAGCCCGTCGAGGAGTTCAAGGTCGTCGGGCTCGCCCACTACGGTGACGTCGAGTCCCTCGGAACGGCGACGTTCGCCGTCTTTACGATCCCCGAGGCGCAACGACTCCTCGAGCGCGAGGGCCAGCTCGACGCCATCTCCGTCGCGGCGAAGGACGGCGTCACGCCCGTACAACTCCAGAGCGAGCTGCGTGAGGCACTCGGCTCGAGCGTGACGGTGCGAACCGGAGACCAGCAGGCGTCCAAGGACCTCGAGTCCGTCGAGTTCACCAACTTCATCCGGTACTTCCTGCTGTCGTTCGCAGGCATCGCGCTCTTCGTCGGGGCCTTCGTGATCTTCAACACCTTCTCGATCACGGTCGCCCAGCGGACACGAGAGTTCGCGACCCTCCGGACGATCGGCGCCTCCAGGCGCCAGCTATTGCAGTCGGTCGTCCTCGAGGCGTTCGTGATCGGCTTCGCCGCCGCGCTCATCGGCCTCTTGGCGGGCCTCGGCCTCGCAGTGGGGCTGAACGCGCTCTTCAAGGCGCTCAACCTCGACCTGCCGACGCAAGGAACGGTGTTCGCGACGCGCACGATCGTCGTCTCGATGCTGATCGGCATCGTGGTGACGGTCCTGGCGGGGATCTTCCCGGCTCTGCGGGCGACTCGTGTGCCGCCGATCGCGGCGGTCCGCGAAGGAGCCGTCCTGCCGAAGTCGCGGTTCTCGCCCTTCGTTCCCTACCTCGCGATCGCGATCATCACGGTCGGGATTGCGGCGCTCGGGCTCGCGATGTTCAAGGACGAGCTCGCGACCGCTCCGAGGCTGCTCCTGATCGCCGGCGGCGTTCTCGCGCTCTTCACCGGCGTAGCCATGGTCTCCTCCCATCTGGTGAAGCCGCTCGCGTCGGTCCTAGGCTTGCCGGCCCAGCGGGTCGGCGGTGCCGCCGGCCAGCTGGCCAAGAGGAACTCGATGCGGAATCCGGGGCGCACGGCCTCGACCGCAGCCGCGCTCATGATCGGCGTCGCTCTCGTCACCTTCATCGCCGTCCTCGCGAACGGGATGAAGGCCTCGAACCGAGGTGCGATCGAGGACCAGGTCAAGGCCGACTACGTCGTGACGGCGCAGGACGGCTTCTCGCCCTTCGTTCCCGGCGCCGCCGACGCCCTCGCCGACTCGCCGGAAGCGGAGCTCGTGACGTCGGTGCGGGCGGAGCTCGGCAAGGTGGCCGGGTCGTCGCAGTACGTGACCGGCATCAAGCCGGACGACATCGCCGAGGCGTACGTCTTCGAGTGGGAGGACGGCTCCAACGCCGTGCTCGCGCATCTCGGCCGGAACGGGGCGATCGTCGCCAAGGACTTCGCCGACCAGAAGAACCTCGAGATCGGGGACAACGTCAAGCTGCTGACCCCCAGTGCCACCCAAACGGACCTGGTGGTTCGCGGGATCTACAAGCCGCCGCCGTTCTTCCCACTCCTCGGGAGCGTGTCGATCTCGCAGGCGGCGTTCGACTCGCTCTACGAGCGCCCGCGGAACTCGTTCGTCTTCGTGAACACGGCGAACGACAACCCTGCGACGACGGCGGGGCTCGAAAAAAGCGTTGCGGACTTCCCGGACGCGAAAGTGCAGACTCGCGGGGCGTGGATCGACTCCCAGGACGAGGACTTCAACCAGTTCCTAATCCTGCTCTACGTCCTGCTCACCCTGTCCGTCGTCGTGAGCATATTCGGCATGATCAACACCCTCGTGCTCACCGTCTTCGAGCGGACGCGCGAGCTCGGGATGCTGCGAGCCGTCGGGATGACACGACGACAGGTGCGGCGCATGGTGCGGCATGAGAGCGTGATCACCGCGCTGATCGGAGCGGCCCTCGGGCTCCCACTCGGCGTCTTCCTCGCCGCGCTTGTGACGAGGGCCCTCTCGCAGTTCGAGGTCAAGTTCTCGATCCCGGGGAGCCAGCTGGCTATCTTCGCCCTCGTCGCCATCATCGTCGGGATCGTCGCGGCGATCGTGCCGGCACGACGAGCCGCGAAGCTGAACGTCCTCCGGGCGCTCCAGTACGAGTAAAGGGAGGCCGCGGCGCCCGCGATTCGGCGGGCGCCGCGGCTCTTCGTCCTCCGAGGGGGGATGCGCGGGGCTTCGGCCTCCGCTTTCGTTCGGATACGCGAGGCGTTGGCTCGGCGGGGCGAGCGGCCGCCGCGCCAGCCTCGCGCTATGGAGCGTGAGCCTGGGCCGGCATCGTCTCCGGTGTTCGGGCGACGAGCACAAGAGCAATGATCGTTGGGAGGGCAGCGATCGCGAATGCCTCGCGGAAGCCGAACGCGTCGATCGAGAGGCCGGCGACCACCGGACCCAGCAGGAGCCCGAGGTCGCCGCAGAAGCGGAAAGCGCCTACCGCCGTCCCGGAGCCATGGCTGGGCGTCAGGTCGGAGAGCATGGCCGCGGGCGGAACTCCGGCGAAGCCGGTCGCGATTCCCAGGAACGCCATCCCGAGCCCGAGCAGGAACGGGGTCGGCGACCAGCCGATGAGCACGGTCATGAGCGCCAGCCCGGCCAGCGCCGGCAGGAGCACCGGCTTTCGCCCGTGCCTATCTGCAGCTGTGCCTGCGGGATAGAGGATGACGAACTCGGTCGCGAGCGCGGCGGCGAAGACGACCCCGATCGCCACGGTCGACATCCCGAGCTCCTCGCGCCCAAGAAGCGGGACGAGCGTGTCGAACACCGCGGCAATCATCCAGAGGTACGCGAGGTTGACGACCAACACCGTGGCAAAGCCGCGGGTCCGGAAGAGTCGGGCCAGCGTCGTCCGGCTCCGGCGCAGGATCGGCATGTCGCGCTCGAGCTCGGCCTGCTGTGTGGACATCGGCAGCTCCTGCGCGCGCCCAGTGGGATCAGGAACGAAGCGCAGGTACGCGAGGGCAGCGACCGCGAGGATGCCCGCGTAGAGGAGGAGCGGAGCGGCCAGGCCCAGGTAGTGGGCGACGATGCCGCCCGCGAGCCCGCCGGCGACCATGCCGCCGTTGAAGGAGCCGTAGAAGATTCCGAGCGTCCGCGCCATCCGGTCGGATGGGACGACCTTCAGAAGGTAGCTGTAGAAGGCCGCGAACAAGAGCGCCGAGCCCGCGCCGCCTGCGCTCCAGAAGACGAGCGCGAGCCCGAAGGTGGGCGCAAGGCCTGCCGCGAAGGAGGCGATCGCCGTGATCACCATCCCGGACGCAGCCGCACGCCGTTCTCCGAAGCGGTCGACCAGCGGGCCGGCGACGAGATCGGCTCCGAGGCGAACCAGCGCGAAGGCGGAGACGAAAAGCCCCGCGGAGCCATACCCGACGCCGAACGACCGGGCGTAGAGCGCCAGAATCGGCAGGACGACCCCGAAGCCGACCATGACCAGGAAGGCGAGCGCGATGATCGCGCGCACCGCCCTTTCGGCCAGGATGAGACGGATACCGGCGAGCCGGCCCTCGGGCTCCACCCCCTTGCCTACCCGCCGATTGCCTTCAGGTAGCGCTCCGCCGAGCGAACGACCGCACCCTTCCCATCAGTGGGCACGACCCGACCCCACCACGCACCATGGATCCGGTCGAACTCGAGCGGCTCGAGCGCTGCCACGATCCCCCGAATCGCCTGCTCGTCCAGCGGGATCAGGTTCGGATAGCTGTACATGAAGCTGACGTAGCCGCGGTCCGGGATCACCTGCACGATGTCGCCTGAAAGCAAGGCTCCTCTTCCCTCTGCCCCGGCCGCCCAATGAAGAACGGTGCCGCCCTCGTAGTGACCGCCGCAGCGGACGAGCGTGAGCCCCGGCCCGAGCTCCCGTCTCTCCTCCTCCCAGAAGACAATTCGATCGCTCCGGCGCATGACCCACTCCCGGTCGGCGGCGTGCAGGTAGATGGGTGCGTCGAAGGCCTCCGCCCACTCGACCATCGAGGAGTAGTAGTGCGGGTGCGAGATCGAGATCGCGGCGATCCCTCCGAGCTCCTCGACCGCAGCCGCGATCTCGTCGTCGAGGAGCGAGATGCAGTCCCAAAGAATGTTGCCCCCGGACGCCTGGACGAGGAGGGCGCGCTGGCCGATCGCGAAGGAGGGCTCCGCGCCGATGCCGGTGAGCCCGGGCTCCTCTTCGCGAATCTCGGCCCGGTGGGAGGCACGGAGCTCCTCGAGGGTCGTCCAGCGCTGCCCTTCCGGCGGGACGTACTGGCGCTCGTCCTCGCAGATCGGGCACGCCGCGGGCGGGGTCTCGCTCTGGGGGAACAGCGTCCCACAGGTCGTGCAGAGGAAGAGGGGCATCACCCGAAGGTGAAGGGCTCGCGGTGGAACGGGTAGGTCGCCCAGTAGAGCTTGACGACCTCGCCGGCGCCGTCACGGACGGCGCGCAGGAGCTCGCCCCGCTCGCGGCCCGAGACGACGCGGTAGCGGTCCGGCCCGTCCGGCTCGAAGACAGAAGGCTCCTCGTCCGGGCGGCCGTAGGCCGGGCACGCCTGCAGGCGCCCGTCCCGGAAGCTGAAGATGGATTCCTCTCCCTCCGACCACCAGCGGCCGAGGATCCCGGCTACCGCGGGTGGCGGCGGCCCGGCAGGACGCCAGGGCTCCGGCTCCGCCGGCAGCGCCTCGATCGCCGCGACGGCGAGGCGGACGGCGAGCGCTTGCATGTCGGCACCGGCGTTCGTCAGAGCGGCGGCGGAGATGCCGTCTTTCTTCGAGTACGTGAACCCGGAGAGATGGCCCGGCATCCCGCCCGAGTGCCCCGCCAGGATCCGCTCGCCGTCCCGCATCAGCCCGAGGCCGAGCCCCCAGGCCTCTTGCCAGCGGTCGTCCAGCATCACCTGGACCGAGTGCATCTCCTCGGCGGTCGCGGGCGCCAACACGTCGGGAACAGGATCCGCCAGGAAGGCGCCCCAGCGGCACAGGTCGGCTGTAGTGCTCCAGAGCTGGCCGGCCGCCGCGGCCCCCAGCAGGTCGATGTCGTCGCGCTCGGGCTTGAGTGTGTCCGAGTACGGCTCCACGAAGTACCCCTTGGCCCTGGCGCCGCTCGGCGCCCACGTCGTCCGCGAGAGGCCGAGTGGGTCGAGGATCCACTCCTGGACGTGATCGACGTACGGCTGCCCGCTCCGGCGGGCGACAACCTCGCCGAGCAGCGCGAAGGCGAGGTTCGAGTAGTGGAAGTGCCGCCCCGGCTCCAGCACCTGCTCGGCCTCGGCGAGCCGGCCGAGCAGGTCGTTGACGGTCGGAGCCTCCATGGTCTCCCAGAGATCGCCCGCCGGCTCCCGCTGGAGTCCCGAGTGGTGGGAAAGCATCCGCCTGATCGTCGGCCCCGGGTGCGCGGCGTCGGGGAGGTGGTCTCCGAGCCGGTCGTCCAGCCCGAGGTCACCTGCGTCTCTGAGCTGCATGATCGCGACGGCCGTGAAGGTCTTCGTGATCGACCCGACGCGGTACTGCGTGTCCGGAGTCGCCGCGGCGCCGGCGTCGTTGTCCGCGAGGCCGACGGCCTCGCTCCAGAAGAGCTCACCGTTCCGGGCGACGGCGGCGCTGACGCTCGGGAGCCGCTGCTTTTTCTGGACTTGGCGAACGCGCTGCCGTAGGTCGCTGACGAGAGACTCCGGCGCAGCTGACGCGGGCATCAGAAGGGAGTTGGCGCGTCCGCCGCGAGCTCAACCGGGCGGCGCTCCCCGGAAAGAGCTCGGCCGGCACCCTCGATCGCGCGCTCGACGTCCTCGGCGGAGACGTCCAGGTGGGTGACGGCGCGGAGCACGTCCTTTCCGGCGGCGAAGGAAAGGAGAACCCCCTCCCCTCTGAGGCGCCCCAGCACCTCCTCCCCCGTAAGTCCCAGCGGCTTTGCGTCCAGGAGCACGAAGTTCGTCTCGACCTGGGCGAGGTCGACCGGAAGCCCGGCCTCCGCGAGCCCGACGGCGAGCTTGCGGGCGTTCGCGTGATCCTCGGCGAGGCGCTCCACATGGTGATCGAATGCGTAGAGGCCCGTCGCGGCGACCACGCCGGCTTGGCGCATGGCCCCGCCGAACAGGTGCTTCAGGCGTCGTGCCTTCGGCGCGAGGTCGTCCGAGGTCGCGAGGAGCGCCCCGAGCGGACAGCCAAGACCCTTCGACAGGCACAGAGTCACAGAGTCGAACTCCTTGCCGATCTCGGCCGCCTGCACCCCGCTCGCCACGACCGCGTTCAGGAGCCGGGCGCCGTCCAGATGTGCCCGGAGCCCGTAAGCTCTGGCCTCGGCGCACACCTCCCGAAGCTGCGCGAGCGGCCACACACGTCCCCCACCCCCGTTATGGGTGTTCTCGACGCAGAGGATCCGGCTCGCCGGCGAGTGCAGGTCGTCCGGGTGGCTGATCAGCTCCCGCACGTCGGCGGCCGCGAAGCGCCCGTCGGTCGTCGTGATCGCACGCATCGAAAGCCCGGAGTGGACGGCGGGCCCTCCGAGCTCGTATCGGAAGACGTGCGCGCTCGCCTCGGCGATCACCTCGTCCCCCGGCTCGGAGTGGAGCCGAAGGGCGATCTGGTTGGCCATCGTCGCGGTCGGGAGATAGATCGCCGCCTGCTGGCCCAGAAGTGCGGCGCCCCGCTCCTCGAGCGCGATCACGGTCGGGTCCTCGCGCTTTTGCTCGTCACCGACGACGGCCTCGGCCATGGCCTTTCGCATGCCGGGAGTCGGCTGGGTCAGGGTGTCGGACCGGAGGTCGACCATCGGGTCAGCCTACCTCCGGCGCTCCGCCAGCATCTACCCTGGCGCACGTGGCCTTTCCTCCCCTCGAGCCCCTCCTGCGGCGCCTGCCAGAGGGCTGGCGCTCCACGGTCGAATGGCTCGCGACGATCGTCCTCGCGGTCGGCGCCGTCCTCGCGGTCAAAGTGGAGGTCGCGAACCCGTACCGAATCCCCTCGCCTTCGATGGAGCCGACGCTCCACTGCGCGCGCCCGGCGCTCGGCTGCATGGGCGCACACTCGGACCGCGTGGTCGCGAACCGTTTCATCTACCACTTCCGGGATCCGCGGCGCGGGGAGATCGTCGTCTTCGAGACGCCGGCCCGGGCCGAAGAGCTCTGTGGCCAAGGCGGCGTCTTCGTGAAGCGCCTGATCGGGCTGCCCGGCGACCTCGTCTCGACGCGCAATGGCGTCGTCTCCGTGAACGGAACGAGACTTGCCGAGCCGTATGTTCGAAGCTCACACGAAGATCGAACGACGCGCCAATGGCGGGTTCCGAACGGGAGCTACTTCATGATGGGCGACAACCGCGATCTCTCCTGCGACTCGCGCACGTGGGGGCCCGTGTCAGACGACGCGCTCATCGGCCCGGTCGTCGTCACCTACTGGCCGCCGCGCCGGATTGGAACTCCCTAGTAGGAGCAAGCAAGAAGTGCGGCGAGCGGTACGCCCGCCTACGGCGGTGCGGCTACCCCTTGGATCATTCGACGATCGGGCTTCGGCGCTCGAGGAGAATGACATCTCGCCACCGGCCGTCCAGTCGTCCGATCCGCTCGCGGACTCCCACACGCCGAAAGCCGCAGCCCTCGTGGAGCCTGAGGCTCGCGTGGTTCTCGGGGAAGATCCCGGCCTCCACGGTCCAGAAGCCCGCGGCATCCGCACCCGCCAGAAGTGCGAGCAGAACCCACGCCTCTCCCACGAGCCGCTTCCGCGACGTAGACCGCGTTCGCGACGACGCCGGCGTACGCCGGCCGTGGCGAGACGCGCCTGAGGACCGCCCAACCGACGACCTTGCCGCCCTCGACGGCCACGAGACGGTGGTCCGGCAGCTGCGAGCCGTTCCAGGCTTCCCACTCCGGCACCGCGGTCTCGAACGTGGCCAGCCGCGAGTCGATGCCTTGCCGGTAAATGCTCGCGACAGCGGGCCAATCCGCTTCCGAGAGGTGTCGGATGACGATATCCGGCCCCACGGCCGCTACCTTGTCAAAACCGTGGATCTCCCACTCCTCGAGGAGACGCTCGCCGAGCGCGAGCAACCGGCGTACCGCACCGGTCAGGTATGGGCGTGGGCCGCGCGGGGGGCCGCCGGCTACGAAGAGATGACGAATCTTCCGACGGGTCTCCGGGCGGAGCTCGCCGAGGCCGTGCCCTTCTCTACGCTCGCGCTCGAGTCCGAGGCGAGGAGCAGCGACGGCACGGTGAAGGCGCTCTTCCGGACTCGCGAGGGACACGCGGTCGAGGCCGTGCTCATGCGCTACCGCGACGGACGCCGCTCGCTCTGTCTCTCGAGCCAGTCCGGCTGCCCTCTCACATGCACGTTCTGCGCCACCGGCCAGATGCGCTTCGGCCGGAACCTCACGGCTTCGGAGATACTCGATCAGGCCCTTCACTTCCGCCGGTTCGAGCGCGTCGACCATGCGGTTTTCATGGGCATGGGCGAGCCGATGCTGAACGTCGATCACGTGCTCGCCGCCGCGCGACGGCTCCCGGACCTCGGGATCACCCCCCGCCGGACGACGATCTCGACGGTCGGCTGGATCCCGGGGCTCCGGCGCTTCGTCGAGGAGGTGGAGGAGCCGATTCGCCTGGCGCTCTCGCTGCACGCGCCCGACGACGAGCTCCGAAGCCGCATCATGCCGGTCAACGACCGCTACCCGCTCTCCGAGATCCTCGCGCTCTGCCACGAGCACCACCGGCGGGCGAACCGAAAGGTGTTCGTCGAATACGTCATGCTCGCGGGCGTCAACGACAGCGTCGGGCAGGCGGCCGCACTCGTCGACCTCCTCGATCCGAAGGTCTACAAGGTGAATCTGATTCCCTACAACCCGACCGGGATGTACGAGGGATCGAGCCGTGACACAATCGCGGCGTTCAAGCACGTTCTCGACCGCGCGCGCCTCCCTGCAACGGTCCGGCTCACGCGCGGGCGCGACATCGCTGCAGCCTGCGGACAGCTGGCCGCTACTTCTTCGCTGGAAGGAGGGACAGCACCATGAGCTTCGTCTCACGCGGCTTCCGCGGCCGGCGACGGGACGACGGTCAGGGCGACCGGATTCCCCCCGGTCAGTACCTCGTCGACGACTTCCCAGTCCTCTCGGCCGGCCCGACGCCCCGGACGCCGCTCGACGACTGGACGTTCTCGATCCAGGGCGGCGCCGAGCCTGTCACCTGGACCTGGGAAGAGTTTCAGGATCTTCCGAGCGAGCCGATCACGAAGGACATCCACTGCGTCACGAAGTGGTCGAAACTCGACACGACCTGGGAGGGAGTCTCGGTCGACACGCTGCTCGCCCGAGGGGACCACGACGCCTCGTACGTGGTGGCGTTCTGCGACGGCGACTACACGACGAACCTGCCGCTTGAGGACGTGACCGACGGCAAGGCGTGGGTCGCCTACACGTTCAACGGGGAGCCTCTCGAGCCTGAGCACGGAGGACCGGCACGACTCCTCGTCCCGCATCTCTACTTCTGGAAGAGCGCTAAATGGGTGCGCGGCCTCGCGCTTCGGGACGAGGACGAACCTGGCTTCTGGGAGTCGAACGGCTACCATCTTCGTGGCGATCCGTGGCAGGAACAGCGGTACTGGGGCGACTGACGTGGCAGGTCGCCGAGGTCACGGACTCCGTTCGGGAGACCGCACGCGTGGTCACGATCGTCCTCGACGCGCCGGCCTGGCCGGGACACCGGGCCGGCCAGCACCTCGACGTGCGCCTGACCGCCGAGGACGGCTATCAGGCGCAGCGAAGCTACTCGATCGCCTCGGCGCCGGGGGAGCCTCTCGCAATCACGGTCGAGCGCCTCGACGACGGCGAGGTGTCGCCTTACCTTGCCGACGAGCTTCGGGCCGGCGACGGACTGGAGATCCGCGGTCCGATCGGCGGGTACTTCGTCTGGGAGGCCTCGACGGACTGCCCCCTGCTGCTGGTCGCCGGCGGCTCGGGCGTCGTCCCGCTCATGGCGATGCTCCGCCACCGCGCGGCGTCCGGGAGCGATGTGCCGGCACGGCTTCTCTACTCGTCGCGTGCCTGGGAGGACGTGATCTACCAGGATGAGCTCGAGCGCTTGGCCGAGGATACGAGGGTCGAGGTCGTCCACACGCTGACTCGCTCGCAGCCGCCCGGCTGGGCCGGGTACGCCCGTCGCCTGGACGTCGAAATGCTAGGCGAGGTTGCCTGGCCGCCCGAGAGGGCGGCCCGGGCGTTCGTGTGCGGGCCGACGTCGTTCGTCGAGACGGCGGCCGATGCGCTCGTCGAGGTCGGGTACGCGCCGGCGAGCATCAGGACAGAGCGCTTCGGAGCGACCGGTGGTTAGATGTTTGATCGACAATTACCACACCCTCGGATGGCGGCCCAGACACGGCGCCCACCCTCACCCTTGTCAAGGCTTCTAGCCTTGCCTACGGGCGATGGCACACCCTGGCTTGGTCTGGCCCGCCCCCGCGGGCACGCCAATTACCGACCAACCATCTAGATGATTGACCTGGACGGAAACGCGATCGGAGGCGAGCTTCTCGAGATCTTTGGCATCGAGATGACCGTCTCGACGGTGGTATGCAGAGCGTGCGGGGCGATCGGTCCCATCGCCGAAGTAGTGGTCTACCTGCGTGCGCCTGGAACAGTTGTCCGCTGCCGGACGTGCTCGAGCGTCCTTTTTCGCATCGTGCGCGCACCCGGTCGCACATGGATCGACCTTGGAGGGGTTCGGACGCTCGAGATCCGCGAGTAGCCGCGCGCCTGGGTTGGGCGCGGCTGCTCCTGGCTAGACCGGGGCATGGCCTGGGACACGACTCTCGACGCCTCGGCCCCCGGACGAAAGGCCAGGCAAGCCGCCCGCAGTCCGTGGGTGGAGTGGCTCGCCCGCTTCGGGATGGTCGCCCAGGGCCTCCTCTACGGCATCGTCGCCGTGCTCGCGATCGGCGTCGCCCTCGATCAGGGCGGCAAGACAACCGACCAGCACGGCGCCCTCCGGACGCTCGCGAGCGAAAGTTGGGGGAAGTGGTTGCTCGTGCTGCTCGCGATCGGCCTCGGCGGCTACGCTCTCTGGCGTTTCGTCATTGCGGCGCTCGGCGAGAAGGTCGAGCACGGCGAGGACGTAGGGCCGGCAAGCGCCTTGTCTACGCAGCGCGCGGACTGGTCTACGCAAGCCTCTGCTGGACTGCCGTCTCGATCGTCCTCGATGCGGGCAGCTCGGGCGGCGGCAACAAGCAGGGCAAGGCAGCTGCAGTGGTGCTCGACTGGCCCGGCGGCGTCGCGCTCGTGACTGCCGTCGGCCTCGGAGTCCTGGGCTACGGGCTCTGGAACGTCTACAAGGGCCTGTCGTACCGCTTCCTCAAGGACATGAAGACGGAGGAGATGAACGAGGCCGGCCGCCGCTGGATTCGGCGGACGGGTCTGGTCGGACACGTGGCGCGGGGAATCGTCTTCGGCCTCGTCGGTGTCTTCCTCGTCAAGGCGGCGCTCGACTACGACCCGGACGAGGCGATCGGGATCGACGGCGCCCTGCAGAAGCTTGCATCGCACTCGTACGGCGATGCCCTGCTCGGGCTCGTCGCAGCGGGGCTCCTCGCCTATGGCGTCTTCTGCCTCGCGCGCGCTCGCTACCGCGAGGTCTGACGACCGGCTTTGGAGCTCTACGGATTGCGCCACTTCGGGGCGGCAAAGTTTCTGCCTACCATGCCAGTGTGGTCCACCGGATTCTCGCCACGATCCTCGTTGCCAGTGCGTTCGGCGCCGCCGTGCCCGCCGCAGGCGTCCCGCTGCCGCAGATCCCGCACGGCGTCACAGTCGGAGGCGTAACGGTCGGAGGGCTGACCTTCGAGCCCGCCCGCGCCAAGGTGGAAGCTCGCTTCGACGAGCCGATCCGCGTCTTCCACAACGACAAGATCTGGCACGCGTCACCGGCCACGCTCGGCGCGAGCACGACGATCCAGGACGCGATCGTGCGCGCCGTCCACGCGAAGCGCGGACAGAAGATCCAGCTTCGAGTCGAGGTCGACCGCGCTGCCGTCCGCCGCTTCGCCGCCCGGCTCGACCGGAAGTACCACCGGCCGGCGGTCGACGCGAAACTCGTCGGTCTCTCCAAGCTGGCTCCGTCCTTCACCGAGGCGAAGCCAGGCCAGGAGGTGGCCAAGAAGACGCTCGTTCGCCACATCGTGCAGGCCCTGCGATCGACGTGGAGAGGCGCGCAGATCGCCCTGCCGCTCGAGCCGATCCAGCCCAAGCTGACCAGCACGAACTACGGGCCGATCATCGTGATCCGCCGGGGCTCCAACCGGCTCTCGCTCTACGACGGCCACTCACTCGTGCGCACCTTCGGCGTCGCGACCGGACAGTCGAAGTACCCGACGCCACTCGGCACCTTCGAGATCGTCACCATGCAGCGGAACCCGTGGTGGCTGCCTCCGGACAGCGAGTGGGCGAAGGACGCGAAGCCGATCCCACCCGGACCCGGCAATCCGCTCGGCACGCGCTGGATGGGCCTCACCGCGCCCGGGGTCGGGATCCACGGGACCCCCGACGCCGCCTCGATCGGCTACTCGGCCTCGCACGGGTGCATCCGGATGAGGATCCCGGACGCAGAGTCGCTCTTCACGAGCGTGGATACTGGCACCCCCGTCTTCATCGTCGGCGCCTGACCCTCCGCCTCACGCAGACCGAGGCGCGACGCCTGGCCGTCACCTGTCAGCACCTTGCAGGCGCCCGGCCGAGGGCCGACGGGGCTGGCGTCCTCGACCTCGTCCGCGATATCGGGTGCCTGCAGCTGGACCCGGTGAACGTCGTTGCACGAACGCATCAACTCGTCCTCCGAAGCCGTCTCGGGAACTACGATCCGGCCGTCCTCGACTCGCTGCTCTGGGGCCGGCGGGAGCTCTTCGAGTTCTGGGCGCACGCCGCCTCGATCGTCCCCACCTCGGACTACCCGATTCACGAGGCGACCCTGATGCGCGGCTACCCGAAGGGGAACGGAATATGGCATCAGAAGATGCGGGACTGGGTGGTGGCGAACGACACTCTCCGCCGTCAGATATTCGCGGAGTTGAGGAAGCACGGCCCACTCCGGGCTCGCGACTTCTCGGGCCGCGCAGCCGTTCCCTGGAGCTCGAGCGGGTGGACGGAGGGAATGGAGGTCACGCGCATGCTCGACTACCTCTGGATGCGCGGCTCCATCGCCGTCGTCGGACGGGAGGGCCAGTCGCGTGTCTGGGATCTCTTCGAGCGCTGGCTCCCGGCGCAGCGGGCCGCACGGCCCCGCCTCTCGGTTCGCGAGGCCGTTTCCCTGGCCGTCGAGCGCTCGCTTCGTGGCCTGGGCGTGGGCACCGCTCGCGACATTGGCGCTCACTTCGTCCGGGGCCGGTATCCCGGCCTCGAGACGGCCCTTCGAGCACTGGCACGCGACGGCCGCGTGGTCGAAGCGGAGATAGCCGGGGACGAGGGAGAGCCCTGGCCCGGCAAGTGGTACGTGCACGCAGACGACATCCAGCTCGTCGAAGCTCTCAGAGCCGGTGCCTGGGAGCCTCGCACGACTCTTCTCTCCCCCTTCGACAACCTGATCGCCGACCGAGCTCGGACCGAACAGCTCTTCGCGTTTCGCTTCCGCATCGAGATCTACGTCCCCAAGGAGCGTCGGGAGTACGGCTACTACGTGCTCCCGATCCTCGACGGCGACACGCTGGTCGGTCGCGTCGACCCGGCCTATGACCGCAAAGAGCAACGGCTGGTCGTGAACGCAGTCCATGCTGAGGCCGGCCAGGCGCCGGAGACAGGCCGGGCGGTGTCCACCGCGCTCGAGGAGCTCGCGACCTTCCTCGGGGCCCGGTCGATCGACGTTGCCGGCCCGGTCCCGCGGGAGTGGCGAAAGGCGCTCGCCTAGGCGGGCACGCGAGGGCGCTCGTCCATCCTGCGGATCCAGGCGCCGATCTGCGGGTGGGTGACGCCGAGGTGCAGATTCTCGATCAGAACGCGGTGGAAGGGCTCTTCGTCCTCGGGATCGTGGAGAAGTGCGTACTTCAGGAACGGGAATGCGGCGCAATCGGCGGCCGAGAACTCGCCGAGGAGGTACTCACGGCCGGTCAGCATGCCCTCGAAGACCTCCAGCGATGCGGCCATCTCGGCTCCGAGCTCCGCAATCCGCGTCCGGTCGGGATTGAGCCCGGCGAGGGCGTCTGCAATCGTGTTCGGCGGCGCTTTCCAGACCCGGTTGAACCAGTCCACGAAGACGACGCACTCGGCGCGGCGGGCCGGGTCTCTCGGGTACAGGTGCGGATCGGGATACCGCTCCTCCAGGTACTCGAGGATGTGCGTCGAGTCCGAGACCACCCGGCCTTCGTCCTCGAGCACCGGCACGAGGCTCTGGCCGCTCACAGCGACGACCGGGCTCCGGTCGGTCGGCTCCACGTCGACCGGCTCGGCCTCGAGACCCTTGTGGGCGAGGGCCAGCGTTACGCGCTCGACGTTCGTGGAGAACGGGATCCGGTAAAGGCGCATCACGATGCCCGGACTTGAGGCTTGCGAGCAGCGCGCCCGAAGCGCTCCAGCAGGAGCTCGAGCACCTTCGGCTCGCGCTCCCCGGTGAAGTGCTCCCCGCCGGGCTCGACGACCACCTCCGCCCCGATTCGCTCTTCCCATGCCCGGCCGTTGGCTTCCCAGTCCGAGGTGTAGGGGTCGTCCGTCGAGAGCAGGGCAACGACCTTGCCGGCTGCGGCACGCGCGGCTGCGTCGTCGAAAGGCGTCGCCCAGAGCTCGCTCGTCTCGTCCCGCTCCTCCTCGTCGAGCCAGAACCAGGGTGCAACCAGGAGACAGCCTTCGACGGGAGGACCGCCCTCGGCGAGCGCCCTGGCGATCGTCTGGCACCCGACGCTGTGACCGGCGAGCACCGTTGCGGCTCGATCCCGTGCGTCGTCTCCGAGCCATTCCAGGAGCGCGGGCACCCATGCCTCTGGCCGAGGGGTACCCGGGTCGGGCAGCTCCGGAATCCCGATCGCGTCGAAGGGAGCCGGATCGAGCGCGCGAAGCTCGTCCCGGAGCCACGGATACCAGTCCGCGCCCGGCGCGCCGTCCCAACGGTGGATAATCCCGAGCCGGCGCACGTTAGATGGTTGATCGGTAATTGGCGTGACCTCGGGGACGGGTCAGACCAAGCCAGGGTGCGCCATCGTCCGCAGGCAAGGCTAGAAGCCTTGACAAGGGCGAGGGTGCGGCCTGGCGCCGTGTCTGGGCCGCCATCCGGGGGTGCGGCAATTACCGATCAACCATCTACTAAGCGCCCTTCTGTGCCTCGAGCGCCTCACCCGCGGCGGGCCGACCGGACAGGTCTGGGTGCTCCTCGAACCCATACTTGACGATCGCGCGCTTCGCGGCCTTGACCTCATCGAGCCGGCGAACGGGCCGGCTATGGGGCGCGTCCTTCACCAAGCCGGGGTCCTCGGCGGCCTCCCGGGCGATCGACCGCATGGCCTCGACGAAGTCGTCCAGCGTCTCCTTCGCCTCCGTCTCCGTCGGCTCGATCATGAGTGCCTCGGGCACGATCAGCGGAAAGTAGACCGTCGGCGGGTGGAATCCGTAGTCCATGAGCCGCTTGGCCACATCGAGGGCGCTAACGCCGTGCTCCCGCTTCAGGCCGCGTGCCGAGAGCACGAACTCGTGCATGCAGAGCCGGTCGAACGGAAGCTCGTAGACCTCCCTGAGGCCTGCCAGCATGTAGTTCGCGTTCAGGACGGCAGCCTCGGACATGGCTCGGAGCCCCGGCCCGTACGCGCGGATAAACGCGTAGGAGCGTACGAAGACGCCGAACGGCCCGCAGAAGCCGCGGACCTTGCCGATCGACTTCGGTCGGTCGTAGTCGAGCCGGAACGCATCGCCCTCCTGGACGATCGTCGGCGCGGGCAGGAAGGGCTCGAGAATCTCCCGCACGGCCACCGGCCCACCGCCGGGCCCGCCCCCGCCATGCGGTTGCGAGAAGGTCTTGTGGAGGTTGTAGTGGATGATGTCGAAGCCCATATCACCGGGGCGCGAGATGCCGCAGACCGCGTTCAGGTTCGCGCCGTCGTAATACAGGAGCGCTCCAGCATCGTGGAAGATCTCCGCGACCTCCTCGATGTGCTCGTCGAAGAGGCCGAGCGTCGAGGGATTCGTGAGCATGAGTCCGGCCGTGCTTTCATCGACCTTGGCGCGGAGGTCATCGAGGTCGAGGTTCCCACGCTCGTCCGTCTCGACCTTCTTGAGCTGGTAGCCCGACATCGTCACGCTCGCAGGGTTCGTGCCGTGGGCCGTGTCCGCGGTGATCACGGTCGTCCGCTGCTCGCCCTGGCCTCGGTCGGCGAAGTAGGCCCGCATGAGCATGAGCCCGGTGAGCTCTCCCTGTGAACCGGCTGCAGGCTGGAGCGAGACCGCGTCGAGCCCCGCCACCTCTGCGAGGATCTGCTGCAGCCGCCACATCAGCTCGAGCGCGCCCTGCGATCCCTCCTCCTCCTGGTGTGGGTGCAGATCGCGGAAGCCCGGCAGCATGACGAGGCGCTCGTTCACCCGCGGGTTGTGCTTCATCGTGCACGAGCCGAGCGGGTAGAACCCCGTGTCAACGCCGAAGGTCCGATCGGCGAGCGCCGTGAAGTGCCTGACGACCTCGGGCTCGGCGAGTTCGGGCAGCCGCGGAAGCCGCTCGCGCCGGAGCCCTTCCGGGATGTCGACCTTGGGCAGGTCGGAACGCGGCACGCGCGAGGCGCGGCGCCCAGATTGCGACTTCTCGAAGATCAGCTTCACGCCGCCGCGACCTCCTGCAAGACGGCGGCCAAACGGTCGATGTCCGCCGGCGTCCGCTTCTCTGTCACGCAGACGAGCAGGGCATCGTCCAAGCCCTGGTAGTCGCGGCCAAGCGCATATCCCGGATGGACGCCGCGCTCGCGGGCGGCGCGGATCGCGTCCTGGCCGCTCCGTCCGACGCGGACGGCAAACTCCTTGAACGTTGTCTGATCTGGAAACACCGGTTGGAGCCCGAGTTGCTCCTTCGCGTAGGCCCCGAGACCCATGCAGGTCTCGCCCACCTCCCTGAGCCCCTGCGGACCCAGCCAGCTCAGATAGATCAGGCCGGCCAGGGCGAGAAGCGTCTGGTTCGTGGTCATGTTGTGGGTCGCCTTCTCGCGACGGATGTGTTGCTCGCGCGTTTGTAGCGTCAGGACGAATCCACGCTCGCCGTCCAGGTCGGTCGTCTCACCGATGATCCGGCCTGGCATCCGGCGGATGAAGTCCTTCCGGGCTGCGAAGAAGCCGTAATGCGGGCCGCCGTAGGAGAGGTAGTTCCCGGCACCCTGGCCCTCGCCGATCGCGATCGCGCACCCATAGGCACCCGGTGCCTCCAGAACACCCAAGGAGAGCGGATCGACATGGGCGACCGCGAGCGCCTCGGCGTCGTTGGCCGCCGCAGCCAGATCGGGAGCCGGCTCGAGGCAGCCGAAGAAGTTGGGTTGCTGGAAGATGACGCACGCGGCATTCTCCGCGGCGCGCCGGAGCTCGTCCGGGTCAACGACGCCGTCGCGATGCGGCACCTCCACGACGTCGAGCCCGAACCCCGGTGCATACGTCTTCACGACCTGCCGGGTCTGCGGATTCAACGTCTCGGCGAGGACGACCTTGGTCCGCCCGGTGACGTACTTGGCGACGTAGCAGGCGTCGGCGGCAACGGTCGTTCCGTCGTAGCCGGATGCGTTCGAGACGTCCATGCCGGTCAGCTCGCAGATCACTGTCTGGTACTCGAAGATGGCCTGCAGGACGCCCTGACTCATCTCCGGCTGGTAGGGCGTGTAGGCTGTCAGGAACTCGCCGCGCGCGAGCATCGCGTCGACCACCGCGGGAACGTAGTGGTCGTACATCCCAGCCCCGAGGAACGAGAGCTCCTCCGAGACGGACACGTTCTTCGCCGCTAGCTCGGAGAGGTGCTCGACGAGCTCCTGCTCCGAAAGGGCCGGCTCCAGGGCGAGGGGACGGTCGAGGCGCAGGCTCTTCGGGATGTCTCGGAAGAGCTCGTCCACGGACGAGACGCCGATCGCTTCGAGCATCGCCTCGCGGTCGGCGTCCGTGAGGGAGAGGTAGCTCACTAGATGGACGATCGGTTATTGGCGTGCCCGCGGGGACGGGCCAGACCAAGCCAGGGGGTGCCATCGTCCGCGGGCAAGGCTAGAAGCCTTGCCAAGGGCGAGGGTGCGGCCTGGCGCCGTGTCTGGGCCGCCATCCGTGGGTGCGGTAATTGTCGATCGGCCATCTACTCTGTGAGCAGTTCCTTGTAGGCAGCGACGTCGAGAAGCCCATCGACCTCCGAGGGATCCGAGAGCCGCACCTTGATGAGCCAGCCATCCCCGTAGGGCTCCTCGTTGATCGTCTCGGGCTCGTCTACGACTGCCTGGTTTACCTCGGTCACCTCGCCGGAGAGCGGCGAGACGAGGTCGGATACGGCCTTCACCGACTCGACCTCTCCGTAGCTCTCGTCCTTGGCGACGGAGCTTCCCTGTTCCGGGGGCTCGAAGTGCACGATCTCGCCGAGCGCGTCCTGGGCGTACCAGGTGATCCCGATGGTCGCCGTGTCGCCGTCCACCTTCGCCCAGTCGTGCTCGGGGTGGTACTTCAGCCCTTCGGGATAGCTCTCTGCGGCTGCCACCCTTACGTCCCCTCTCGCTTGTAGATCGGCTTCTTCACGATATGCCCCTTTCGCAGTCGTCCGCGGAGGTCGACGCTGATCGTCGTTCCGGGCTCGGCGAACCCGGTCGGCACGTAGGCAAGCCCGATCCCGATGCCGAGCATCGGGGAGAGGGAGCCGGAGGTGACCTCACCGGGTGGCTCGATGACCTTCATCCCCTGCCGGGGGATGCCCTTGTCCTCCAGCACGAAGGCGGCCAGGCGCTCGGCCGTGCCCTCTTCTTTCTGACGCCTGAGCACGTCGACACCGGTGAACTCCTTCTCGAGCGCGCACGCCCAGCCGAGTCCCGCCTCGATCGGCGTTCGCTCCGGTGAGATGTCGTTTCCGTGAAGCGGGTAACAGGCCTCGAGGCGTAGCGTGTCGCGGGCGCCGAGACCGCAAGGGACGACTCCGCACGCAAGGATCGCGTCCCAGAGCCGGACGGCGTCGTCGGGATCACAGCCCAGCTCGCAGCCGCGTTCACCCGTGTAGCCGGTCCCTGCGACCAGGCACCGGACGCCAAGCACGTCGTCCTCCCGGAAGGTGAACGGCTCCAGCTGGAGCCCGAGCCGCTCGAGCGCCTCGGGCCCCTGGACGGCCAGAAGGGCATAACGATCGGAGACGTCGGTCGTGTCAGGGAGTGCCGCGTGATCCGGCTCGACATTCGATGCGTTCACGACGAGCAGGTAGTCGTCGTCGCCGCGCCTATACGCGATGAGGTCGTCCGTGATCCCGCCCCGGTCATTGGTCAGGAGCGTGTACTGGGCCCGCCCGTCGCCGATCCGGTCGAGATCGTTGGAGAGCCGTGCTTGGAGGTAGTCGTGGGCTCCGGCGCCGGACAGCTCGAGCTGGCCCATGTGCGAGACGTCGAAGACGCCCGCGGACGTCCGAACCGCGCGGTGCTCCTCCTGGATGCCCGTGTACTGCACCGGCATCTCCCAGCCTGCGAAGTCCACGATGCGCGCGCCGAGCGCCGTGTGGCGCTCGTAGAGGGGCGTTCGGCGTGCCGTCTGCACCGCGGCGGATCCTAGATGGTTGATTGGTACTTGGTGCGCGGCGAGTGAAGCGCGCGTCAGATCGGCTGGAAGCGGGCGGTGAAGTGTCTGAGGACGGGTGCCTCCGCGACGATCTCGAGCCCCCGTATCGACCCGGCGTTCGCGACCACCGCCGCGGCGGCATCCGCAGCCTGCTCGAGCTGGCGCGAGGTGTAGACGCGCCGAGGCACAGCGAGGCGAACAAGCTCGAGCGGCGGCCGACGGTTCTCACCGGTCACGGGATCCCGCCCGGCCATGACGGAGCCGATCTCGACGCCGCGGACTCCACCCTCGAGATAGAGAGCGCACGAGAGGGCCTGCGCCGGGAACTGTTCGACTGGAATAGCCGGGAGCATCGGAGTGGCGTCGAGGTAGACCGCGTGTCCGCCGAACGGCTGGAGGACGCTCGCGCCGGCCTCGAGGAGCACGTGGCCGAGATATGCCACCTGGCCGATCCGGTGACGGAGGTACTCCTCGTCGAGCACTTCCCGGAGGCCGACAGCGATCACCTCGAGGTCGCGGCCGGCGAGGCCGCCGTACGTCGGGAATCCCTCGAACACGATCCCCCGAGCCTGGAGGCGATGGAAGAACTCCTCATCGTCACGGATCGCCACGAAGCCGCCGATGTTCGCGATCGCGTCCTTCTTTGCGCTCATGAGCACGGCGTCCGCCTCCGCCAAGCTCCGCAGGACGATCTCAGGCAGCGGAACATCTGCAAACCCGGCCTCGCGCTCCCGGATGAACCACGCGTTCTCCGCAAAGCGAGCGATGTCCAGGACGAGCTTCTTGCCATGCTTCCGGGCCAGCCCTGCGGTGGCCGCGATGTTCTCCATCGAGACGGGCTGGCCGCCGCCCGCGTTGTTCGTGAGCGTCAACATGACGATCGAGACTCGGTCCCCGTCCTCACTCTCGAGCAAGTGGCCGAGGGCGTCGACGTCGAGGTTTCCCTTGAACGGGTAATCCCCACCGGAATCCAGGGCGGCCGGAATGGGAAGATCCAGCGCGATACCCTCACGCAACTCGATGTGGGCGCGCGTCGTGTCGAAGTGCGCGTTCGACGGCACGATCTCACCTGGGTCGATGACGGCGCCAAAGAAGACGCTCTCGGCTCCCCGTCCCTGATGGGTCGGCACGACGTAGGGAAATCCGAGCACCTCCCGGACGGCGTCGCGGAAACGCGCGAAGCTGCGCGAGCCGGCGTAGGACTCATCGCCTCGCATGAGCGCCGACCACTGATCCTGGCTCATGGCACCCGTGCCGGAGTCGGTCAGGAGATCGAGTTCGACGTCAGAAGCCGCAAGCTGGAACGGGTTCCATCCGGCCGCCTCGAGCGCGTCCTGGCGCTCGGGCCGCGTCGTTGCACGGACGGGCTCGACCATCTTGATCCGGAAGGGTTCGCGCGGCGGGCGCACCCCGGCGTTCTATCCGTCCTGCGTCTGCCGTGCGGGGCGACGATCCCACACCGGTAGGAGGGATTGGTGGAACGTCGCTCGTCATCGGGGTGCGATGGTCGTCCCGGAGTCAGGACGGAGGGAGTCCGATAGCAGCGCAATCGCCCGGGCAGCGCGGCCCGACGGCGGGCGCTCGTTTCGCCGAACTCTTCTACTAGCGCAGGAAGGGCGGGACGTCGAGCGTGTCGGCGGGAACCTGGAAGCCCTCACTCGGCTCCCGCTCCCGGCCACCGTTCGGCTCCGCAGTCTTCGGCTCCCGCTCACGGCGCTCCCGCCGGAGCTTCGCATCGAAGCCGGTTGCAATCACGGTCACGCGGATCTTGCCGGCCAGGTTCTCATCGATCACGGCGCCGAAGATCACGTTCGCGTTCTGGTCGGCGGCGCCGGTCACGACCTCCGCCGCCTCGTTCACCTCGAACAGCCCCACGTCGGAGCCTCCGGTGATGTTCAGCAGGATTCCGGTCGCGCCCTCGACCGACGCCTCGAGGAGCGGGGACGAGACGGCTGTACGCGCTGCCTCGGCGGCCCGGTTCTCGCCCTCGGCCTCTCCGATGCCCATGAGGGCGGAGCCCGCATCGCTCATGACCGTCCGAACGTCCGCAAAGTCGAGGTTGACGAGGCCGGGGATTGTGATCAGGTCGGTGATCCCCTGGACGCCTTGCCGCAGCACGTCGTCCGCGATCCGAAAGGCTTCCATGACCGGTGTTTGCTTCCCGACAACCTGCAGGAGGCGATCGTTCGGGATGATGATCAACGTGTCGACCTTGTCCCTGAGCTCGGTGATTCCCTGCTGCGCTTGCTCGGCGCGCTTCCGCCCTTCGAATTCGAATGGGCGCGTGACCACGCCCACGGTCAAGGCGCCTAGCTCGCGCGCAGTCTCCGCGATGATCGGCGCGCCGCCGGTGCCGGTGCCCCCACCTTCGCCGGCGGTGACGAAGACCATGTCGGCACCCTTGAGTGCCTCCTTGATCTCGTCCCGGCTCTCGAGGGCAGCCGCCTGTCCGACCTCCGGGTTCGCCCCGGCGCCCAGCCCGCGCGTCGCCTGAGCCCCGATGTGGAGTTTCACATCGGCATCGCAGCCGAGCAGGGCCTGCGCGTCCGTGTTCACCGCGATGAAGTCGACGCCGGTGACTCCCGCGTCGACCATCCGGGTGACGGCGTTCGAGCCGCCGCCGCCCACGCCGACGACCTTGATCACCGCTATATAGCTGCCCGATGTATCTCTCATCCGAAACGAAGATAGCTGAAGCTCGACCTGAGCGTACGGCTGACCTTACGCAGCTTATCCTCTGGTGTCAAACCCTCGTTTGCAGGGATTTTGTCGATAAAGTCTAACCCTCAACCATCGACTTGAGAGTTGACACCAGCGACAGGCCGCTCGGGCAGGCTGACATCCAGGTAGTCGAACTCCGCCCGTTCGGAGACAGAGAGACCTCGCAGGACGGCGGCAGCGGCGGCGAGCTTGGCGTCGAGATCGTCCGCTAAGCCCAGGCGAACCTCCATCCCGATCGACAGCACGAGGACGACACCGTCTCCTGTTGCTCGCGCTGTCCGCACCTGCACGGGGAACCGCGCAGGCATCGAGTCAATGGCCCTGAGGGCCTTCGAGGCCGTTGGAATCGCGGGCCTGACCCCGGGCTCGAAGACCGCCCCGGCCGCGAGCCAGATCCGCGGCAGCCGCCTGTTCGAGTTCGACTCGACGTCCCTGATGATCCGGCCGCTCCTCGAGAGAAGCCAAGCTGCTCGTCCAGAGCGGAGAACGGCCACGGGACGTTCCGGGACCACTACAACTCGGAGTCCGTGTGGGAACGCCCTGTCGACACGGGCGACCCGTACTGAAGGGAGAGCCGAGAGCTGACGCTCGATGCTGCCTGTATCGACAGTGACGAGACTCTCTCCGTCGAGGGGCCGAAGGGCGGCGCGGACATCCGCCTCCGCAGCGCCTCGCGCACCGCTCACAGCAACCGATTGCAGGGCGAAAAGCGACGTTGAGCGTGCCGCCAGGTACCCGAGCGAAAGAACTCCGATGACGACCGCGACCCCCACGAGGCTGCGCCCGAGTGGGAAGCGAAGTCGTGGCAGTGCAAGCGCAGGCCGAATCGGCTGCGCCCGAGCGGCGGCGAGTGCGAGCCAGCGAGCCACCATCGCCACTTCGCCGCGCGCTCCCGCGCTCCTACCCGGGCGTGCCGACCCCCTCGATGGCGGGGATCTCCAGGGATCCGACGAGCTGCACCTCCGGCTCGAGAGTGACTCCGTACTCCGCGAACGCCCGGCGCCGCGCCTCTACGATCAAGGCGATCGCGTCGACGGATCGCGCTCGCCCGTCGTTCTCGATGAAGTTCGCGTGCTTCGGCGAGACTCGAGCCCCGCGGATCGAGTAACCGCGCAGGCCGCAGGCCTCGAGCATCCGCCCGGCAGAGAGCTCGTGATCCGGATTCTTGAACACGCTCCCGAATGTCCGCTTGTTCGTGGGCTGTGCGGCTTTCCGCTTCTCCTGCATGCCCGCAACGATGTCCTTGATCTCCTGCTCCGGTCTCGAGTCGAGACGGAACTCCGCGCCCGCGACGACCTGGCCGTGACGGAGGTTGGAACGCCGGTATGTGAGGCCGAGCTCCTGGGGGGTCTGCCACCGGGACCCGAGCGCGTCCGCGACGAGCGCGCGGCTTAGCACGGCCGCAATGTCGCTCCCGTACGCGCCGGCGTTCATCCAGACACCGCCACCCACGCTCCCCGGGATCGCGCAGAGAAACTCGAGCCCTCCCAGGTTTGCCGCCCGCGCACGGTGGAGGCAGACCGCGTTCGCGGCTCCCCCTCCCGCCATGAGAACCCCGTCTCCGGTCTTCGCGACCGTCAGCGCGCCCGCGAGCTTGAGTGCGACGCCGGCGAACCCTTCATCCGCGACGAGGAGGTTCGAACCGAGGCCGACAGCTGCGATCGGAAGCTCCCGGTCGTGCGCCCAGGCGAGAACCTCGACGAGTTCCTCAGTGGTCTCTGGCTCGGCGAGCCACCGTGCCGGGCCGCCAGTCCCGATCGTCGTGTACCGGGAGAGGCGCACGTTCTCCTTCATTGACCCAGCCGTTCCAGAATCAGGGGCCCGATCGTCTCGATGTCTCCGGCTCCGAGAGTGAGCACGAGATCGCCGGCCCGTGCCCTTTCGGCTGCGAGAACCGCGGCGCCGTCAAGCGTCGGTGCCCACCCGACCGGCATCCCAGGCCGGACTTCGGTGAGGCGGTCGGCGATGGCTTTGCCGGTTACCCCGGGCCAGGGCTCCTCGCGCGCCGGGTAGATCTCGGTCACGACTGCGGTATCGGCGTGGGAGAGCGCGGTCGCGAACTCGTTCGCCAGATACGCCGTCCGCGAGTAGAGATGTGGTTGGAAGACCGCGATCACCCTGCCCGTCCCTGCCAGTGCCCGCGCCGTTGCGAGCGTGGCAGCGACCTCCGTGGGATGATGGGCGTAGTCGTCGTAGAGCCGCACGCCACGCGACTCCCCACGAAGATCGAACCGACGGCCCGCCCCAGTGAAGTCCCGGAGGGCGCGGACAGCGTCCACCTCCGGGATCCCCGCAAGTTGCAGGGCTGCAAGCGCGCACGCCGCATTCCAGCGATTGTGCTCGCCGGGGACAGCTAGCCGAACGTCAGCCGGCTCGAGGTCGGGGCCCCACACGACCGAAGATTCGACACGGTCTGCGATCCAGCGGCGAAAGCACTCCTCGAGCTCGGCCAGAGAGGAGAACGTCGTGTGGTGGTCGAGCTCGACGTTCGTAACGACGGCGATCTCGGGCTCGAGCGCGAAGGCCGTCCGATCGGACTCGTCCCCCTCGACGACGAGCCATCCCTCTCCCGTGCCTGCGTTCCCTCCGAGCTGAGGTACCTCGGCTCCGATCAGATAGGCAGGCTCATGGCCGAGCTCTTGGAGGCAGAAGGCGATCATGGCCGCGGTCGTCGTCTTCCCGTGTGCACCTGTGACGACGATCGAGCGCCGGAGCGAGACGAGCTCGGCCAGAAAGTCGGAACGGCTCTTTCCGTCAACCCGCCCCGCGAAGGCGGTCGAGACGATCGTCTCGAATCCGGATGGACCGGCGACCGGCTCCGGTCCGATCGTGACGGGGATCCCCTCGGCACGGACACGGGTCAGGTAGGTCGTCTCGACCCGGTCCCAACCCGCCACCTCGGCACCCCATGCTCGCGCCAGGATCCCGTAGGCGCTGAGCCCGGCGCCGCCGATGCCGACGAGCCAGAGGCGCCGCCCGTCAAGCGGTAGCAAGGGCGATCAACTCCTCGGCGACGGCCGCCGCTGCGTCCGGTTGCGCAAGCGAGCGCATTGCCGTCGCCATCCGCTCGAGACGGTCATCGTCCCCGAGCAGCTCCTCTGCTTGCCGCTTCAGGTCGAGCTCAGCTTCGGTCAGGACGACTGCACCTCCTCCTCGCTCGAAGTAGCGGGCATTCGCAGTCTGGTGATCCGCCGACGCTTCCGGATACGGCACGAGCAGGGCGGGCTTTCCGGCCGCAGCGACTTCCCACACCGAGCCTCCCGCGCGCGCGACGACGAGATCGACAGCCGAGAGCGCGGCGCCGAACTCGTCCGTGAACGGGAGGAGGACGTAGTCCGAGCGCGTTGGTCTGTCGAGTGCCGCAAAATCCCGCTCGCCCGCGATGTGCAGAACGGGTGGACCCGCGTCTGCCCAGGCCTCGAGCGCCGCCTGGTTCAGACGGCGCGCGCCGAGGCTTCCTCCGAAGACCAGCACCGCCCGTCCGTCCTCGGGGAGCCCAAAGGCCTTGCGAGCTTCATCCCGATCCGCTGGCTGCGAGCGGCTAGGGATAGGCCGACCCACAACTCGGTACTTCGGTCCCTCGACCCCCTCGATCGGAAAGGCCAGGAAGACCTTCTGCGCAACAGGGGCAGCGAGTCGATTCGCTAGGCCCAGGTGCGCATCGGCCTCGGTGAGCGCCGCGGGGATGCGGAGGAAGCCGGCCGCGAGCACCATTGGGCCTGCGACATACCCGCCGCCTCCGAGAACGACATCCGGTTTTCGCCGTCGCAGTATCCGCGCGCAGGCAACCGGAGCCTGTACCGCGAGCCCGAGGGCTCGAATCAGGCGAAGACTGGGTCTCCGCGGGAAGCCTTCGACATGGAACTCGTCGAGCTCGAAGCCCGCCTCGGGGACCAGTCGGCGCTCAATTCGCTGTGCGCCTGCGAACGTCACGCTGACGCCGCGCGCGACCAGCGCTTCCGCGACGGCGATCGCCGGCAGGACGTGCCCGGCTGTTCCTCCGGCGGCGATCAGGCACTTGAGCGACTGCTTCGACTGCATGGTTCTGCGCGATGTTAAGGAGGATCCCGACGGCCGCGAGCGCGACGATGAGGCTTGAGCCCCCGTAGCTCACGAACGGCAGGGGTATCCCGGTCAACGGCGCGATGCCCATGACGGCACACAGGTTGACTGCCGCTTGTCCGCAGAGGAGGGCGGTCAGTCCCGTAGCGAGCCTCTTTCCGAATGGGTCGCGGCACCTGAGCGCGACGTTGAATCCGGCGTATCCGAGGAGGACGAACGCGCCCATGACTCCCATGGCCCCCACGAGCCCCAGCTCCTCCCCGATGATCGCGAAGATCATGTCCGTCGACGCCTCTGGCAAGTAGTAGATCTTCTGCACGCTCTCTCCGAGGCCGACGCCGAAGAGGCCGCCGGAGCCAAGCGCAATCATCGCTTGCACGGTCTGGAATCCGGCATTCTGCGGGTCGCTCCACGGGTCGATGAAGCTGAAGAGACGGGCGCGTCGGTAGGGCTCGAACCAGATCGCGAGCATGAGGACGGAGAGCCCGAGGCCGCCGGATGCTGCAAGCACGCGCAGAGGCGTGCCGGAGACGACGAGCATGGCGGCGACCATGATCACGATCGCAATCGCGGTACCGAGGTCCGGCTCGACGACGATGAGTCCGCACACGAAGCAGACGGCGAGTCCAACGGGCTTGGCCAGTTCCCCGAGCGAGCGAGGGGCGGGCTTGCGGGCGAGGCGTGCGCCGAGCCAAAGGGCGAGCCCTAACTTGGCGAGCTCAGAGGGCTGGAACGAAAACGAGCCGAGCGGAATCCAACGCTTGGCGCCGTTTACACTCGCCCCGACGACCAGCACCGCTACGAGGAGGACGAACGCCAAGGCGAGCATCGGCCCACCGACGTGACGGAGCTTCCGGAAGTCGGTGCGCGACAGGAGGACGAGCGCGACGAGGCCGACGAGTGCGTAGAGCGCCTGGCGCTTCAGGTAGTAGGCCGGATCGTCCGACGCGATGAGCCCGCGGGCGGAGCTGGCGCTGTAAACCATCACCAGTCCGAACGCAACGAGCCCGAGCGTGACGAGAACGAGCAGGTGGAACTCGAGCTGTGACCGCGCGGGGCGTCTCACGGTCGCTCGACCCTCCGGTGGCAAAGAGGTGCGCGACTGGTACGAAATCCGGAGCGATCCATGTGCCACCTGTGCGCATTACCGCGGTACGCTCGCGCGTGTGCAGGGGGGCGGGTCGGGACCCGACGTACACGCGCGCCTAAGAGATCTCCCCGTCGGCAGATCAAAGCGCCTCCACGATCGCCCGGAATCGGGCTCCACGCTCCTCGAAGTTCTCGAACTGGTCGTAGCTCGCGGACGCAGGCGAGAGCAGGACGACGTCACCGGGCTCGGCATCCGAGAGAGCCTGCTCGACGGCCCGCTCGAGGTCGCCGGCGTGCGTGAAAGCCACGCCCGCACGGATCAATGCCTCCGCGATGTCGTCGGCCGATTCGCCGATCAGATAGGCGCGAGCTACCCCGCGCTCCCTCGCGGCACGGGCGAGGCCATCGAACGATGACCCTTTGAGACTCCCGCCGAGGATGAGACGGAGGCCCGGCGGATAGGCGGTGAGCGCCTGCTCGGCCGCTTCCGGATTGGTTGCCTTCGAATCGTTGACGAAGCGAACTCCGCCGACCTCCCCGACGAGCTCAAGGCGATGCGGCACGCCCTGGAAGCTACGGAGCCCGTCAGCGATCGCCATATCGTCGATCCCGGCCGCTCGCGCCGCGGCCGTTGCCGCAGCTGCGTTCTCGCGGTTGTGTATCCCGGGGATACGCGGCTCGGCGGGAAGCTCGTCGACGGCGGCGAACTCGACCCGGCGAGCCGCGCCCGGGATCGTGGGAAAGCCTCTGGGCACGAGCGCCACATCGTCGGCAGTCTGGTTCTCGAAGATCCGAAGCTTCGCCATCGTGTAGTCCTCGAAGGTCCCGTGCCGGTCCAGGTGGTCCGGCGTCAGGTTCAGTAGCACTGCCACCGGCGGCCGAAAGCTCTCGATGTCCTCGAGTTGGAAACTCGACAGCTCGCAGACCACCCACGCGTCCGCCGGCACGACGCCGTCAAGTGCGGTCAGGGGATGCCCGACATTCCCGGCCACGGAAACGGGTTTCCCGGCCGAGTGGAAAATCGCGCCGAGGAGCTCGCTCGTGGTCGTCTTCCCGTTCGTGCCGGTGACGCCGAGGATCGGGTTCGAGATGAGTCTCGACCCGAGCTCGATCTCACTCCAGACGGTCATGTTGCGGCGCCGCGCAGCCTCCACGAGCGGGGCATCGCGGGGCACTCCGGGGCTTTTCACCATCAGGTCCATGCCGTCGAGGAGCGCGGGATCTTCCGCACCCACGACGACTTCTACGCCGGCTTCGCGAAGCCTGCTGAGAGCGCCGGTTTCGGCGCGATCGACGGCGACGACATCCACACCGTGCCGCGCAAGAGCAAGCGAGGCTGCCTCACCTGAGCGGGCAAGCCCCAGGACGAGCGCGCGGCGCGGCATCATGGCGTCAGTGCGGATTGCCGCTCTGTACGACGTCCACGGGAACCTCCCTGCTCTCGAGGCAGTGCTCGCGGAGGCCACTGCGAGCTCCGTCGATCGCATCGTGGTGGGCGGAGATGTCGTGGCAGGCCCGATGCCCCGCGAGGTTCTCTCGCTGATTCGCAGTCTCGGCGACGACACCGTCTGGGTGCGGGGTAACGGTGATCGCGAGCCCGGCCCCTGGGTCGCCGACCAGTTGAATGCGAAGGAGCACCGGTTCCTCCGCGAGCTCCCTACGAGCGTGACCCTCGACGTTGACGGGCTCGGGCAAATCCTTTTCTGCCACGGATCGCCGCGAAGCGACGAGGAGATCCTGACCTCGGTCTCCCCCGAGCAGCGGGTCGCCGCCGCGCTTGCCGGTGTTTCGGAACGAGTCGTCGTCTGCGGTCACACGCATACCCAGTTCGACCGAGAGGTCGCCGGCGTTCGGCTGGTGAATGCAGGAAGTATCGGGATGCCCTACGAGAACCGCGCGGGCGCGTACTGGGCGCTCCTTGGCCCGAACGTCGATCTGCGTCGAACCGACTACGACATCGAGATGGCCATCCGGCGGATGCGCGAGGCCGGCTATTCGGACGAGAACCATCTCGAGAACCTCGTCAATGTTCCGAGCGGCGAAGAGGCGGCCGCGTTCTTCGAGTCGCAGGCTCAGGACGCGAACTTCGAGAACGACTGGTAGTAGAGAACGAATGCACACGCGCAGAAGATTGCGGCCGCGATCCAGAAGCGCACCATGATTCGCGACTCCGACCACGCCTTCATCTCGAAATGATGGTGGAGCGGCGCCATGAGCAGAACGCGACGGCCCAGCCACTTGAACGTGAACACCTGGAGCATGACCGACAGCGCCTCAATCAAAAAGATGCCGCCGATCAGCGTCAGCAGCACTTCGGTCTTGGTCATGATCGCGAACGCCGCCAGGGCGCCTCCGAGTCCCATTGACCCGGTGTCCCCCATGAATACCTGGGCGGGGAAGGCGTTGTACCAGAGGAAACCGATCGACGCTCCGATCAGACTCGCGCCCAGTATGGCCAGGTCGAGGTCCGCCTTGTCGCCCGTGCCGGTCCGCAGCGAAACGATGTACGCGACGATGGTCATCGACGTGTAGGTGAGGAGGGCGATCGTCGCCGTACCCGCCGCAAGACCGTCGAGGCCGTCGGTGAGGTTCACCCCGTTCGCCGCC
Organism: Gaiellales bacterium; assembly: GCA_038209555.1. GTDB lineage: Bacteria > Actinomycetota > Thermoleophilia > Gaiellales > Gaiellaceae > DASQGA01. The sequence goes on along the minus strand of JBBQXP010000001.1, from coordinate 104,844 downwards.
CCGGCGATGATGATGAAGAGAAGCCCGTACCACGCCCACGACAGAGGCAGGTCGACGTCGAGAAGGGGCAGATACACGGTCGTCTTGAAGTCGCGGTTGTAGACGACCAGTGCGACCACGAGTGTGATCGCACCGAGCCCGAGCAGCTTCCAGCGCCCTGCGAGGCCGAGCGAACGCCGATGCGTCAACTTCGTCCAGTCGTCGACGAAGCCGATCGCCGCACAGCCCAAAGTCACGAAGAAGGCCGTGAGCGCAGGCAGCGTGTGCTCCGAGAAGAGGAGGAACGGGATCGCCATGGCGAGCATGATCAGAAGGCCGCCCATGGTCGGCGTGCCCTGCTTCGTCACATGCCCCTTCGGACCCTCTTCGCGAATGTGCTGGCCGAGTTCGTTTCGCCGCAGAAAGTCGATGAACTTCGGGCCCGCCCCGATGGAGATGACCATTGCGATGATCCCGGAGAGGAGGACTTCCGTCACGGCTCAGGCGGGAATGCCCGCGAGTCCCTCGGCAACGACTTCGAGACCGACCGACCGGGATCCCTTGACGAGGACCCAGTCGCCCGGCTCCAGGAGCGCGGAGGCCTCTGCGAGCGCCGCCTGAGCGTTCTCCGCCCAGCGCATCGTCGGAACGTGCGCCCCCTCCAGATACTCCGTAGCAAGTGAGCCGACCGCCACGAGAACGGACACCCCTGCCTGCGTAGCGGCCTCACCCACCTGCCTGTGGTAGTCCGCGCCTGCCGGGCCGAGCTCCGCCATCTCGCCGAGGATCGCCACCTTGCGACTGGACCCCGCACGCTGGCCGAGGTGGTCGAGCGCGGCCGCCATTGACACCGGGTTCGCGTTGTAGGCGTCGTTCACGAGCACTCCGCCGCCCGGAAGCGGAAACTCCTCACCGCGCCAACGCGAGAGCTTGATCTCCGCTCCGCCCCTGCCAGCCTCGGCGATCGAGAAGCCGAGCGCCACGTAGGCAGCGAGGCCTGCGAGGAAGTTCGTAGCGTTATGCCGGGCGCCGATGGGCAACTCGAGGGTGAGCCGCTCCCCGAGAACCTCGACCTCAACCTCAGAACCGATCGGCCCGGGGCGAAAGGCCTCCAGGCGCACGTCCCCGCCCGCTCCGAACCGAAGCACTCGAAGATCGGCTCGTCCAAGGAAGGGCTCGAGCAGCGGCTCGTCGCTCGGCACGACTGCTGCACCGCCCCGGGGGAGCGCCTCGATCAGCTCCGCTTTGGCGCGGGCGACGTTCTCGACCGTTCCAAGGAGCTCGAGGTGGACAGGCCCGATGCTCGTGACCACTCCGACGTCGGGCCGGGCGACCGCGCAGAGCTCAGCGATCTGCCCGAGCCCGCGCATGCCCATCTCCAGGACGACCACCTGTGTGTCGGCTTCGATCCGGCACAGCGTCAGCGGCAGGCCGATCTCGTTGTTCTGACTCCCTTCCGCCACCACGGTCGAAGCGTGCGGGCCGCAGAGCGCGCCGAGAATGTCTTTCGTCGTCGTCTTCCCGACCGAGCCGGTGACCGCGACAACACGGGCGGAAGAGCGCTCGCGTACTGCGCCACCGAGCGCCGCTAGCGCAACGAAGGCGTCCTCGGGGATCAGCGTTGCGGCCGCCCCTCGCTGGAGAGCCTCCGGCACGTAGTCCACACCTGACCCGACCGCAACGAACAGGTCGCCCGCTGCGACACGTCTCGAATCGATCTGAATACCGGTCACGAACTCGGCTCCCGGAACGACTTCGAGTCGGCCTCGCGCGAGCGAGCTGATCTCGTCGATGGCTAGTGGAATCATGCTGACGCTCCGGCGCAAAGCCGGCGTAGCGCGTCCCGTGCGACTACTCGATCGTCGAACGGGATCGTCCGATCGTGAAATTCCTGCCCGGGCTCATGCCCCTTGCCCGCGATCACCACCACGTCGCCGTCCTGCGCCGCCTCGAGCGCGCGTGCGATAGCGAGCGCCCGGTCTGGCTCGACCTCCGCTCCCCGGCCGGCCCCCTCGAGAATCTCTTCGATGATCGCCTCCGGCTTCTCGCTTCGTGGGTTGTCGGATGTGATGACCACATTGTCGGCAAGGCGCGTGGCGACCTCACCCATGAGCGGACGCTTACCGCGGTCGCGGTCGCCGCCGCATCCGAAGACACAGTGCAGACGTCCCGCGGTAATCGCCCGCGCTTCCATGAGGACGTTTTCCAGCGCTTCGGGCGTATGCGCGTAGTCGACCAGCACGGCAAAAGGCTGCCCTTCGTCCACCGCCTCGAACCGGCCCGGAACCCCAGCGACATGCTCGACGCCTCGGCGGATCGCGGCATCCTCGACACCGAGAAGCCGGGCCGCGGCGACCGCACCCAGGACATTCTCGACATTGAAGCGCCCGCGCAACCGGCTCGAGATCGGGATGCCCGCAGCGGTGAATGAGGAGCCACCAGGGCCGATCTCGAGCGACTCCGGTCTGACGTCTGCGTCGCCCGCGATGCCGAACGTGAGGAGTGGCACCCTGAGTTCGCGAAGCTCCTCGGCCAGGCCAGGCCCGTGCGCGTCGCCGACGTTCAGCGCCGCTGGCGGGTGCCGTCCATCCGGGTCAGGCTCGACAAAGAGCCTGCGCTTGGCCTCGAAATACTTCTCCATCGTCCCGTGAAAGTCGAGGTGATCCTGAGACAGATTCGTAAAGACAAGTACGGCAAAGCGAACGCCGAGCAGGCGCCGCAGCTCGGAAGCGTGCGAAGAAGCCTCCATGGCGACGCTGCGATCGCCCGCGTCGAGCATCTCGCGAAATGTCCGCTGGAGGTCGATCGCCTCCGGGGTCGTCCGGATGACGGCGCGGCGCTCCCCGCCCACCCGCCCTTCCACGGTGCCGAGCAATCCCGGACGCATGCCGGCTGCGGCAAGAATGGAGAAGAGCAGGAACGCGGTCGTTGTCTTGCCGTTGGTTCCAGTCACACCCGCGACGAGAAGCTCGCGTGTCGGAGTGCCGAAGAACGCGTCGGCAGCCAACGCCATCGCCTCCCGGACGTCAGCGACGACTAGCTGTGGAACGGGCAACTCGAGCTGGCGTTCGACGATCAGTGCAACCGCTCCCCGGTCGACAGCGTCTCCTGCGAAGTCGTGGCCATCTGCTCGTTGGCCCGGCACGCACGCAAACAGAGCCCCAGCCGTCACGCGGCGCGCGTCGTACGCGAGATCCGTGATGTCGGCGGGCCCGGGATTAACCGTGCGCGTCGGGCCCACGGCCTGGCTCAGGCTCTCCAGCTCGATGGCGGCGGATTCTACCAACGTCGCCTGCCCCTTCCGTGGACTTTGTGACACAGAAAGCCGCGCATTTCCTCGCGCTTTTTCTCATTTCGCAACACACCCGCGCGCTCCTCGCTCATACGATCGACTCGGGGAGGAGGCCACCGGGTCCAGAAGGGTCCCCCCGCGGCGTTTAGGGAGTCGCCTGCTCCGCGGTCTGAGGAGCGTCCGGCGGAACTTCCAGGTACTGCAGTGCGAAGCGCCCGATCTGGGAGAACACCGGAGCTGCAACGGAGCCGCCCCAGATTGCGCCCTTTGGTTCGTCGACCGCGACGAGGATCACAAGCCGTGGGTTCGATGCCGGCAGGAACCCGACGAACGAAGCCACATACTTCGAAGTCGAGTAGCCACCCAACACGGGGTCGGGCTTTGCCGCGGTTCCGGTCTTGCCCGCAATCGAGTAGCCCGGTATCTGGGCCTCCTGTCCGGTGCCCTGGTTATTCCCCACCACTTGGCGCAGCATGGTCGTCAGCGCCTCCGCGGTCTCGGCGGACAAGACCCGGCGGCGCTTGGCCTTCCACGCGCCCCCGCCCTCGACTCGGTCGACGAGATGCGGTTGCACCTCGAGACCGCCGTTCGCGATCGTGGCGTAGGCGGCCGCCATCTGCATGGGGGTGACCGCGATCCCCTGCCCGATCGGCACGTTCCCGATCGTCGAGCCGGACCAGCGCTCGGGCGGAAGAACGATCCCGCGGCTTTCACCGGGGAAGTCGATGCCCGTGCGGTGGCCGAATCCGAACCGGTCGATCCAGCTCGCCAACCGTTCTTTCCCCAGACCGAGGGCGAGCGTGATCACGCCGACGTTCGACGATTGGAACAGGATCTGGGAAACCGTCATCGTCTCGGTTCCCCGAGGCTCCGCGTCGTGGATGACGCGGTCCGCGACCCGGATCTCCGGCCGGAGGGTGTATTGGGTCGACGGCGTTACCATGCCGCTTTCAAGGGCCCCGGCAAGGGTCACGACCTTGAACGTCGATCCCGGCTCGTACGTGTCCGTAACGGCGCGATTTCGCTCTCGACCCTCCTTGAGCTCCCCGAACTTGTTCGCGTCGAACCCCGGCTCGACCGCCATCGCGAGCATGGCCCCCGTGCGGGGATCCATGACGATCGCCGTCGCCGCTTTGGCCGCCCATTGCGCTCGCGCGTTCCCAAGAATGCGCTCCACCTGGCCCTGGAGCGTGTGATCGAGCGTCAGGTAGACGTCCCGACCCTCTTTGACGGGCTTCGTCTCGAGCACCCTGACGACTCGCCCGAAAGGATCACGCACGACCGACTCGCTTCCGGATGAACCGGCAAGTATGCGGTCGAGCCGAAACTCGATCCCTGCGAGCCCTTTGTTGTCCGTCCCCGCAAACCCGACCGCCTCCGAAGCGACTGACTTCTGGGGATACGTGCGGCGCTCTTCGGGGATGAACCCGAGCCCGACCAGGTGCTTGGCTTCGAGCGCTTCGGCCAGCTTCGGATCAGCTTTGCGCGCAAGGTAGACGAACCCTCGGCTCCGGTCGGCCACGAGTCGATAGAGCTCCGCAGGATCGATTTCTAGTGCAGCGCCCACCTGCTCAGCCAGGCTTCGCGGGTCTCGCACCTGCTTCGGGTTCGCATAGACGGTGATCGCCCGCGCGCCGATTGCAAGCTCGCTGCCCGTGCGATCGTAGATCGTGCCGCGACGTGCCGGCACCGCGAGCGTCTCGCGGTGCTGACTGGTCGCGAGCGCGTTCAGACCCCGAGCTTCCACCGCCTGCAACCAGGCTGCCCTCGCAAAGGTGGCGGCGAAGATGCAGGCGAACACCCCGACGAGTAGGCGAATCCTCCGGTTGACGAGGCGCGCGGTCACCGGCCGTGGCGGCTCACCTGGACATACGTAGTCTGACTCGCGTCGACGAGCCCGAGACGCCCTCGCGCAGCGGCCTCGACACGCCCCGACGCTGCTGCGCTCGACAGCTCGGTAGCGATCTCGGCCGTCTGTGACTGGATCCGTTCTTTCTGGGTGTCCAGACGCTCAACTTCCATGTTGAGCCCGAGCACCGCGACGTTCAGCGCGACGATGCCGGCGAGCAGCACCGCCACGATCACGATCCAGAGCACTCCCCCGGCGACTCGAGGCCGTGCCGCCGGACGCGGACGGGAGCGTGGCCGTGCCGCCGGCTGCGCCGTGCGCCTGGGTGCGCGTTTGATCCGCGGTTCGGCTCGTGCGGCTGCCGAGGACATGCTACGCCTCCGTCCTCATCGCAACGCGGAGCCGGGCGGACGCGGAACGAACGTTGACCGCTACCTCGGCGGGTGACGGTCGGACGGCCTTCTTCGTCACGAGACGTACGCGCGGCTCCTTTCCGCATACACACACCGGGAAGTCGGGCGGGCACGTGCAACCGCGCGCCTCTGTTGCAAAGAACCGCTTCACGATGCGATCTTCGAGCGAGTGGAAGCTGATGACAGCGACCCGGCCACCCGGCCGGAGCATGCTCAGAATGGAAGGTAGAGCCCGCTCCAGAGAGCCGAGCTCGTCGTTGACCTCGATTCGAAGGGCCTGGAAGACGCGCCTGGCTGGGTGCCCGTCGCCAAAGCGTCTGGGAGCGGGGATCGCCTCACGGATCGTCTCGACCAACTCCGACGTCCGCTCGTAGGGCTGCTCGCGGCGCCGACGGCCGATCGCAGAGGCGATCTGACGAGAGAAGCGCTCTTCGCCGTAGCGACGGAACACGTTTGCGAGCTCGCGCTCGCCGGTCTCGTTCACGACTTCCTTCGCGGAGCGCTCTGCGGACGGATCCATTCGCATGTCGAGCGGCGCGTCAACGGCGTACGAGAAGCCGCGCTCCGGCCGGTCGATCTGCATGCTCGAGACTCCGAGATCGAGGAGCACTGCGTCGGCTTGGACGTCGTTCTGGGCCAGTTGTGCCATCACCACATCGAAATCGCCACGCAGAAACCGTGTCTGGACACCCCGCGAACGTCGCTGGAAGCGTTCGAAGTACTGCCGAACCGTCGGGTCACGATCTATCGCGATGAACCGGCCCTTTCCTTCGAGGTCGGCCGCGAGCACGGCCGCATGCCCGCCCGCACCGAACGTCGCGTCGACGACGGTTTCCTCAGGGCTCACGTCGAGGAGCTCGCGCACCTCGTCGGCGAGGACGGGGACGTGATCAGTCTTGCTGTGCTGCGAGGCGTTCTGCAACAAGCTCAGCACTCCCTTCGACCTCTTCGAGTTGTTTGCGCCAAGCGGCGCGGTCCCAGATCTCCAGGTGATCGCGAACGCCGGCGACCACGACCTCGCGGTCGAGTTTTGCGTGCTCGACGAGCGGCTGCGGCACCATCACGCGGCCCTGCTTGTCGAGCTCTGCCTCGGATGCTCCCGCAAAGACGAAGCGGCTCATCTGACGCGCCTCCAGGCTGAACGGGTCGAGACCCGCGAGTCGCTGCTCGACGAACCGCTCCCACTCGTCGCGCGTGTAGACGACGAGACACCCGTCCATCCCTCGCGCCAAGACGACCCCGGCAGCGAAGGACTGACGGAACCTGGCGGGAAGAATAAGACGGTTCTTGTCATCGAGAGCGTGCTCGTGTTCACCAAGCAGCATCCAGGGGCCTCTCTGTTATCCACCACTTTCCCCCACTCTAAACCACAGAACCCCACTACGCAACCCCGCCAACCCCCGCACCTCCACTTACGCGGATCGCGTTCAGCCTTGGTTCAGGCCGCCATGCGCCCCTTGGCGGGTCAGAGCTCGCGCCGCTGAGCCGGCGGCGAGGGTCAGAGCTTCGGGAACCGCTCGGCCTTCGGCCAGCCCCACCGTGAGACCGGCAGCAAGGCAGTCGCCGGCGCCGTAGGAGTCAACGAGTACTCCGGGCAGAGGTGCCGCGGCCCACCGGCCGTCGCCGGGCTCGTAGCTCCCGCCCGAGGCACCCTCTGTCCTGACCACCAGTCGGGGTGCCCGTGGCAGCTCGCCGGAATACTTCTCCGAAGGATCGTTCGCACTCGAGACAACGGCGTCCAGCTCGAGCTCAGGGGCAGCCAGCAAGGTCGGAAGCTCACGTGCGGTCGCCACGAGGACCTGAGCTCGCCGCGCCGCGCGAAGAACGTCCGGCTCCCCGGCCGTAAAGTAGATGCCGTCATAGGCGGCGAGCTCCTCCCAAGGCAGAGGCTCCTCGATGCGGAGCCGAAGCTTGTTGCCGATCAGGGTGATCGTCCGCTCCCCGTCGTCGTCGGTGAACGTGACTGCGCGGCGCTGCGGCTCGGGCCGAAACGCCGCTTCGACTCGGACCCCGAGGCCCTCGAGCTCCGCCTTGGCACGATGACCCCAATCGTCGTCACCGAGTGCAGTGAAGAGGGTTGCGGCGCCGGCCAGTCGGGCGATCTCCGCGGCCGCGACACTTCCTCCGCCCCCGGCTTCCTCCCATCCGCTCGACGCCTGCAAGATCTCTCCACGTGCGGGCACGTGCGCGACGCGCACGAACTGCACCCACTCGACGTGACCGACGACGCCGATACGCATCCCGCCAGTCTCACAGCTCACCGGTCCCGACCGTTTCAACGGATGATGCAGGTCGTGTCAATACCACCCTTCGAGAGGTTCTACGACGACCACCGCGAGGAAGTCTTCGGTTACCTCGTGCGTCTGCTTGGTCGGCAGCCGGCCGAAGACGCCTTCCAGGAGACGTTTCTCCGGGCGCTTCGAGCCTATGCCGGGCTCGAGCACGGTCGACACCTTCGGGCATGGGTCTTCACGATCGCGACACGAATCGCGATCGACGAGCGTCGGCGGGAGCGGCCGCGCGGCGAGCTGCCCGAGCTCACCACGAACGACAGGCGTCCGGCCTACGCGGAACTCGCGGACCTTGCCGGAAGCTTGCCGCCCGCAGAGCGGGCCGCCGTCGTCCTCCGGTACGGCTATGACCTGCCATATGCAGACATCGCGGGCGCACTTGGATCGAGCGAACAGGCGGCCCGCCAGGCGGCCTCGAGCGGCGTCCGGCGCCTGCGACGGAAGGAGGAAACAGGATGACGATTCCAGCCGAGGTCGACCGGCGATTCCGGGATGCGGCCGCCGCCGAGGGACTCGTCGACGCGGCCTACGATCTGGTTGACTCCCCGATTGGCCTTCTGCTCGTGGGCGCTACTTCGCGAGGGCTCTGCCGGATCAGCTTCGACGCCGATCGTGATCCGGATGCCGAGCTCGAGCGGCTCGCTGATCAGTGCGGGGCGAGAGTGCTTCGGGTGCCGACGCAACTCGATGCGGTACGGCGCCAACTCGACGACTACTTCGAGGGCCGTAGGCGAGCCTTCGAGCTCGAGGTAGACCTCACGGGCGTACCTGCGTTTCAGCAGGAAGTGTTGCGCGAGTTGGCTCTAGTCCCCTATGCGGAGACAGCCACGTACGGTGGGCTTGCGCAGCGGATCGGGCGGCCGAGGGCGGCCCGCGCTGTCGGGGGTGCATTGAACCGCAACCCGGTGCCAATCGTTCTCCCCTGTCACCGCATCGTGGGTGCATCAGGAAGCCTGGTCGGATACGCAGGCGGGCTCGACCGGAAGCGTGCCCTTCTTGACCTGGAAGACGTGGGAGTCTCCTAGCTCTGCGGGCGCTCAGGTGCCCGTAGCCTCCTCCCTGTTTTCGATCCTAGCCCTGGAAACCGCGCGGGAGTGTCACGGATGCAACGAAAAGCGGCCGAGGGTGTGGTAGTTCTTCCGGCGAAATGATCGGTTTCGGCGGCCGACAAGCCCGCCCAGAACCTGGGCCGCTGCGAGGATGGTTTCGTGTGGAGGATGCTCCTCGTCTGCGTGCTGGCACTCCCTGTCGCGGGCTGCTTCGCGGAGAGTGAGCACAGGACCGCAACGGTCGTTCTCCACGGCAACCAGATCGTCACGCTGGCCGTTGACGTGGCGGACAGTTCCGCCGAACGGGAGCGAGGACTCATGGGCCGGGCGAGCCTCGCACCGGACGCCGGCATGATCTTTCTCTTCGATCGCCCGACGGCGACCGCGTTCGTCATGCGAGGTACGACGATCTCACTTTCGATCGCCTTCTACGACCGTCGGGGGACAATCAGTCAGATCCTTGACATGGAGCCTTGCCGGGCCGAGCCCTGCCGGCTCTACTTCTCGCGAAGTGCCTACGCCGGAGCGCTCGAGGTGCCGCAGGGCGCGTTTCGCCGGTTCGGCGTCCAGGAGGGGGACCACATCGAGATCTCCGGCGACGGCTAGAGCGCGCTGGACGGTAAAGGTTCTAGCCTTGACTACTCATCAATTGTCTAGGTCGATCTTTCGACTGGGAGGGACGGATGTCCGACAACGCTAGGAGCGCCCATATCGACGACATTCCGCCGCTCGAGGAGGCAGCGGGCAACGACCCGGAGTGGAAGCCGGTCCGGATCCACTTCGGCATCGAGAGCTTCGGGGTGAACGCGTGGGTGGCTCGAGTTGACGGAGAGCCGATCATCGAGCGCCATAGTGAAACGGAGGAGAGCGGCACGCAGCATGAGGAGCTCTACCTCGTCACCCGCGGTCATGCCACGTTCCAGGTCGGCGACGAGACGATCGAAGCCCCGGCGGGAACGTTCGTGTGCGTGCGCGACCCGGATGTCGTCAGAGAGGCCATCGGTCGCTCGAAGGGAACCACAGTGCTCGCTCTGGGCGCCGCTCGGGGCGAAGCGTTCACTCCCTCCGAGTGGGAGCTCAAGCACGTTCAGTGACGATGGCAGAGCTTCCACTCGTCGGGGCTGGTGGAGAGCCGGTCGACCTCTGGAGGACCCTCCAGTCGCATGGCCTCGTCGAGCTGCCGCCGATGCAGATCGACCCGGAGACACGCCGTCTCGATATCACGCTTCGCATCGAGGGACTCGGCCCGCGCAGGGTGCGTGTGACCCGTGGGCGGAAGGACGTTGCACGCGTCGAGATGATTGGAGCCGGAAAGCTCTCCGCCGCCGCAAGTTCCCGGCTCCTGTCGGCGGTGGCCCACATCCTGCGCCTCGACGAAGATCTCGCGCCCTTCTACGAGCAGGCGCGCTCTGACCCGGATCTCGCCTGGGCCGCACGCGGCGCGGGCCGCATGGTTCGAAGCCAGACGGTCTTCGAGGAGGTCGTGAAAACGGTGTGCACGACGAACTGCACATGGTCTGCGACTGAGCGCATGGTCGGGGCCCTCGTCGAGCACCTCGGCGCCGCGGCGCCCGGCGCGCCGGCCACCGGACCGTACGGCCGTGCGTTTCCGACACCCGAGGCGATGGCCGAGGCTGACGAGTCCTTCTATCGAGACATTGTCCGAGCCGGGTACCGGGGCGCCTACTTGCGAACGCTCGCATCGTCGGTCGCAGACGGCTCGGTCGATCTAGAAGAGCTCGGACATGCAACCCAGGAAGAGCTTTCCGACGACGAGGTCGAAGCCAGGCTCCTGGCGCTCCCCGGCGTCGGCCCTTACGCCGCTGCCCACATCATGATGATGCTCGGGCGCTATTCGAGGTTGATCCTCGACTCCTGGACTCGGCCGAAGTACGCGGCCGTAACCGGCGGGCGGGCGAAGAAAGACGCGACGATCGTCCGGCGCTTCCGCCGATACGGCTCCTACGCGGGCTTGGCGTTCTGGCTCATGCTGACGCGCGACTGGGTGGAAGAGGACGAGGTCGCCCCGCCGCTCCCAGCGTAGACCTCTTCCCCGGAATCTCCCTCGCAACATCCGAGCTTGAAGCGACATGCCGGGCACTGCCACGTCTGATGGCGCCACTCCATTGCCGCACTCCTACAGCGCGGACATCGCTCAGCAGGTGCCGTCGCCACGCGCCCAGCTTAGAGGGCGGACGGGTCAACATTCGTCTGACACGCGCTGAGCCGCCGGTCGCACCCCTCGGCGAGGCCGCTGCTCAGGGTACGTTCAGCTTACGCCGGTGCCTGTGGATCTTCTTCCGCGGCTAGCTTCAGGGATCCCATCAGCGCCTTCTCGAGGTGCTCCTGCTGAAGCGGAAGCGCCCAGTCGATCACCTCTTGTAGTTGCCTGTGGCACGCCTTCTCATTGAGCTTGCCGACAACGGACCAATGGCCCATCTCTCCGGCCTTCGCCATCGTCAGGAATTCGAAGCCGTCGAGCGCGTCCGCATCCTCGCCGAGGTACGTCCGCATCATCTCAGTCACTTCCTGCTTGGTCTCTCGGGCCTTCTCGAGGATCGCGGTCTTTTTGCCGTCGAAGGAGTCGGCGACCTCGGTGCACCGCTCCTCGATCCTGGTTGCGTCCTCATTGACCTTCTCGAGCTCGACCTCGAGCTGCTTGTCGTCGTCATCCAGGAGCTTCATGACCTTCTCGGTCGCCCCCTGGGCCGCCATCGCGAGGCCTAGAACCTCGCCGAGCTTGCTCTCCAGCATCGTCAACTCTGCCATGTGTCTCCCCTTTGTCGTCTCGGTATCCCGCTGACACTTCCCAACCGGACATCCGATAAACGTGGGCGCGCTTCAGGCACCGGGAGCGACGAGTCGGTAGCCGACTCCCCACACGTTCAGAACGAACGCGGCCTCGTTACCGCGGTTCAACTTGCGGCGGAGACGGCTTGCGTGCGAGTCGAGGGTCCTGGTGCGCCCGAGTGACCGGAAGCCCCAGACGTCCCGGAGGAGCTCCTCCTTTCCGAACACACGCTCCGGATCCTCGGCCAGCGCGACGAGAAGGTCGTACTCCTTCGCCGAGAGCGCCACGGATTCGCCCTCGACTCGCACGCTGCGCGACGCCAGATCGATGGTCAACCCCCTGACCTCGAGCAGCGCCCGCCGGGGTCCGGCCGCACGCCTGAGCACAGCACGGATGCGGGCCAGGAGCTCCTCGTAGACGAACGGCATCGGGACGTAGTCGTCGCAGCCACGTGCGAAGCCGCGGACCCGGTCGACGGGCTCGCTGCGTGAGCTCACCATGATGACCGGAACATCGCGGTTCCAGACGCGGCCGGGCTCACCTTCACGGAGCCGACTGCAGAGCTCGAAGCCCGAACCGTCCGGGAGGACCGCATCGAGAAGCACAAGGTCCGGCCGAGCCTCCTCGACCAGCTCGAGCGCCTGGCGCGCCCGCTCGGTGGAGAGCACCTCGTACCCGTCGTCCGTGAGCTGCTGCTCGAGGAACGCCCTGACCGGAGCCTCCCGCTCGACCACCAGCACCGCCTCCCCTGCCATGAAGCGACCGTACAGCCGCCCGCAGTCCTCGACCAGATGTCCTTTCACGCGACTCTGTCACAAGCGATCCAGAGCCTTTTCGACATACGCCCGGATCGGACGCGGCCGCCGCACCTATTCTTCTACCGTGCGCTTCGCGTTCAGCTGGCTTTCGAACGTCGTCGCAATCTGGGTCGCGGCGCTCGCCTTCGACGGAATCACATACGGAGACCGGTTCTGGGTCCTGTTGCTCGCCGGGCTCGTCTTCGGGATCGTCAACCTCGTCGTTCGGCCGATCGTGGTGCTGCTCGCGCTCCCAGCGGTGATCCTCACCCTCGGGATCGCGCTGCTCTTCGTGAATGCGCTCATGCTCTACCTCACGGATCTGATCGTCCCGGACTTCGAGGTCCGGGGCTTCTGGACGGCTGTGGGGGGTGCGCTCATCGTCTGGTTGGTGAATCTCGCGATTCACGGCGTGCTGCGTCCCGCCGAGGAGCGGCCGCTGGTGCGGGTATGGCGCTGGTAAGCCTCAGAGTCCGCGGGCAAGGCGCTCGACGCGGCCGCGGGCCTCGGAATAGTCGATGCGGCCACGTGCCCATGCGCGACGGATGCTTCGGTAGCGCCACCGCCGGAGAAAATTCGCGATCATTGGCCCAGATACGCCACCGGGGAATGCATCCCTCCCCGGCAAGTTCCGACCTTTGATGAAGCTCGACGGCATCCACCACATCACCGCGATCACGGGAGACGCGCCCCAGAACTTGGATTTCTACTCCCGCGTCCTCGGGCTCCGGCTCGTCAAGAAAACAGTGAATCAAGACGACCCGACCGTCTATCACCTGTTCTACGCCGACGACCGTGGAAGCCCCGGAAGCGACCTGACGTTCTTCGAGTACCCGGGAGCCACCCGAGGCCGCCCGGGCGCGGGAATGGTGCACCGCATCGTCTGGCGGGTCGGCTCCGAGGAGGCCCTGGACTTCTGGGTGAAACGGTTGCAAGGCGGGGGAGTCGCTTCGGAACGCGAGTCAGGGAGACTCCGCTTCTCCGATCTGGAGGGAATGGGGCTCGAGCTGGCGGTCGTCGACACGGCGGACGAGCCACTCGTCGCGACGCACGCCGAGATCCCAGTCGAGCATGCGCTCCGGGGGTTCGACGGGGTGCGGGCGTACTCCCGGGATCCCGCGCGTAGTGCAGCCCTTCTGGGCGAGACCCTCGGCTTCCGCGCTACGGGTGGCGGAACCTGGGAGGCGCGCGGAGTGACTAGAGGCTCGTTCTACGCCTACGACAGCCCGCCCGACGACCCCGGAATCGGCGGAGCCGGAACCGTTCACCACGTCGCCTGGGCCTCGGAGCTCGAGGATCACGAAGCGTGGCAGAAGCGCGTGGCCGAGGCCGGCGCGAGACCGACCCCGATCATCGACCGCTTCTACTTCCGCTCGATTTACTTCCGGGAGCCGAGCGGGGTCCTTTTCGAGATTGCCACAAAGGGACCCGGCTTCTCGGCCGACGAGGACCCGCAGCATTTGGGCGAGAGGCTTTCGCTCCCGCCCAACTACGAATCGCTTCGCTCCCAGCTCGAGCAGGTCTTGACGCCGCTTTAGATCACTAAATACGGCCCGAGCGGACGACTCCCCACACGAGCCAGAGCGCGAGCACTGTCGAGAGACTGAACCCGATCACGGAGATCACGTTCACCCCGAGAATGCTCGGTCCCTCGCTCGCCAGTGCACCGATCAGGCTCGAGCCGATGATCCCCGCGCCCGCGATGACCGCAAGCACGACTCGGTTGAAGACGAGGTCGAGTCGATGGATCAGGTCGTCGAGCCCTTCGTGTCGGAAGCCAACCTCGATCTGGCCGTCCCGGACCTGCTCGAAGGTGTCATGGATCTGATACGGCAGCTCGTGCAGCATCCGCGTGTAGTTCCGGGCCTCCTGCTGCGTGCGCAGCGCGATGCGGCGAGGGGTGAAGCGCTCGAGGACGAGCTCGCGTGCATACGGCTTCGCGACCTCGAAGACGTTGAAGTCGGGATAGAGCTCGAGACCCACCGACCCGAGGGTCGCGATCGCACGATCCAGGAGGACGAAGCGGGTCGGGAGCTGGAGGCGCATCCGATAGATCAGCGCGAACGCCTCCCGGATCAGCTGCAGCGGGTCGATCTCGTTCAGCCGCGCGCCGTAGTACCGGTAATAGATGTCCCTGAGCTCGGCGGTGAACTCCGCCTCGCGGTCCTTCGGGTACCTGACCCCGAGCTCTGCCAGTCGCCGCGGGAGCGCCTCGATGTTCTCGTTCACGGCATCGATGAAGAGGCGGGTCAGACGGGAGTTGTCCTCGTCGCTCAGCTTTCCGGCCACGCCGAAGTCGACGAGGCCGATGTGGCCCGTTTGCTCGAGGATGAGGATGTTCGCCGGGTGGGGGTCGGCGTGGAAGAAGCCGTGCCTGAAGATCATGGCCATCCAGGCGTCGGTGATGAGATACGCGAGGCGGCGGCGCTCGTCCATCGAGTAGGTCGAGTGGTCGAGGTCGGCGAGCTGAATGCCCTCGAGGAAGTCCAGGGTCAGCACCCTGGCACTCGAGTACGTCCAGTAGACACGTGGGACTCGCACGTGTGGATGTCCGGCGAAGTTCCTGTGGAACTGCTCGGCGTTCCGCGCCTCGTTCCGGTAGTCGAGCTCCTGCCGGATCGACCGCGCGAACTCGTCCACGAGTGCGATCGGGTCGATGAAGTCGAGTGCGCGGTCGCGGCCGAGCCTCGCGACCTGGTAGAGGAGCTCGAGGTCGGCCTCGACCTGCCGCGGGGCGTCCGGTCGCTGGACCTTCGCGACCACGTGCCGCCCGTTCGGCAACGTCGCCCGGTGCACCTGTCCGATCGAGGCCGCGGCAATCGGCGTCGGGTCGAATTCGAGGAAGAGCTGAGCGACGGACAGGCCGAAGTCCTCTTCGATCACCTGCTCAGCCTGCTCCGACGGAAACGGATGAACGTCGTCCTGGAGCGCCTTCAGCTCGAAGACGATGTCTGGCGGGACCACGTCGGGTCGAGTCGAGAGGAGCTGGCCGAACTTCACGAAGGTCGGCCCGAGCTCGTCGAGCATCTCCCGCAGTCGCTGGCCGCGCGGCGATCCCTCACCGCTCGGTTCGATCTCACGCTGACGCCGCGTGACGACGTCCACCAGGCGATTGGTCTCGAAGAAGTAACCGAAGCCGTGCCTCGCCGCGACCTGCGCGATCTCGGAGAGACGGCCGAGCTGCCGAACGGCAGGCCGCGAGCTCATGGCTCGAATCTTACGGTCCTAGATGATTGCTCGGTAATTGGCGTACCCGCGGAGACGGGTCAGACCAAGCAGATCATCTGGGCTCTGGCGGGAGGTTTGACGGCCCGGGTGCGGGTTTCGCCGGCCTCGCCCCGCGAGCGGACGCGGGCTGGCCCTCGAGGAGCCTGAGGCGGTGCTCGACCTGGGCCAGCCGCAGCTCGAGCTCCTCCCACTCGCGCCGCGTGACAAGCCCGAGCTCACGGGAAAGGCTGGAGATCGTCGAGCCGGCGCGCTCGCTGAAGCGCATGGCGTCTCCCCGCCACCTATGCGTGAGCTCGTCGACGACCTCGCGCGCTTCCTCGCCGGTCATGCGGCCGCGTTTCGTCAGCTCCTCCGCGAGATCGTCGGCTCGCTCCTTCGTGAGCACCACGGCGCCGAGGGCTGCGAGGAGCGTCTTTTCGAAGAGGTCCTTTACCGACCCCTCCTCGGGCTCACCGGGAGCGGCCATGGGGCCTCGCCCGACGTCGCTTGCGGCGTGCCTCGCGGCGAGCGGCGGCCGATCCGTCACCGATGGGCGCGGCCGGCTCGGGAGGAGCCGCGACCGGCCTCGGAGCGGGAGACAGCTCGGCCTCGTCGATCGGGACGCCGTTTCCTGGGGCGGGCTCGTCCCGCCCCAGCTTCTCCTGCAGGCCCGCGCGCTTGCGCTTCGCGTACTCGGGCTCTCGCTCCATGAGATAGCTGAGAATCGGGGTGGCGATGAAGATCGTCGAATACGCGCCCGAGCCGATTCCGACGAGGAGCGCGAACGCGAAGTCCTTGAGGGTAGCCCCGCCGAAGATGAGGAGCGCCGACACGGGCAGGAGCGTGATGAACGTCGTGGCCAGTGAGCGCCGCACCGTCTCCCAGAGCGACTGGTTCGCGATCGCCGCAAAGCTCGACTTCCGCATGAGCGGGATGTTCTCCCGCACCCGGTCGAAGATGATGATCGTGTCGTAGATCGAGTACCCGAGGATGGTGAGCACCGCCGCGACGGTCGACGCCGAAACCTCCCGGCCGGTCAGCGAGTAGACCCCCAGGGTGATCAGGATGTCGTGGACGAGCGCGATCAGAACCGGCACCGCAAACGTGAACTGGAACCGGATCGCGATGTATCCGACGACCAGGAGCAGCGACACGACGATCGCGATGATCGCGCTCTGGAGGACCTGCCGGCTGAAGGTGGCCGAGACATTCTTGACCCCGAGGCCGGTCGCCCCGAGGTCACGCCGGAGGGTGTTCTGGAGCTCCGTCTGCTCGGGCCCCGACAGCGATTCCGTCTTCATCTTGAACTCGCGGTAGCCACCTGCGACTTGGCTGCCGGTGCCCTGGATAACCGCGTTCTGCTTGCCGATCTTGGCCGCTTCAGCCCGCACGCGCTCGACCGACACGGGCTCCGGGGTCTTGAAGCTGACCTGGCTCCCGCCCTCGAAGTCGATCCCGAGGTTCAGGCCCTTCAAGCCGAGCGAACCGAGCCCGACCAGGACGATGACCGCCGAGAGCGCGAACCAGATCCGGCGCTTCCCGAGGAAATCCACCTTCTGCCAGTTCGGGATCCGCTGGGCGCTCGCGCCCATGAACGCCGGGTTGTCGAACCATTTGAAGCCCGCCAGCGAGGCGAGGAGCGCACGCGTCGCCCCGACCGCCGTCACCATCGAGACGAGCGTGCCGATCAGGAGCATGAGCGCGAATCCCTTCACCCCGCTCGTTGAGGCGATGAAGAGCACGAGCGCGGTGATCATCGTGACGACGTTCGCGTCGACGATCGTACTGAAGCCCTTCTTGTATCCCGCTCCGATCGCGGCGCGCACAGATTTGCCCGCCTGGACTTCCTCCTTGATCCGCTCGAAGATGACGATGTTCGCGTCGGCCGCGACCCCGATCGTGAGGATGAGGCCCGCGAAGCCCGGCAAGGTGAGGGTCACGTTGAAGATGAGGAGGGCTCCGTAGAGCAGCACGCCGTAGATGGCCAGCCCGATCACCGCCACAAGGCCCAGGAAGCGGTAGAAGATGAGGAGGAAGAGGGCGACGGCCGCGAGTCCGCCGATGCCGGCGATGATCGCCTCATGCAGCGAGTCGGCACCTAGGGTGGCCGAGATGTCCGAGCGCTCGACCTGGATGAACTTCAGCGGCAGCGCGCCCGTCTGAAGCACCAGGGCGAGATCTTTCGCCTCGCCTGGCGAGTCGAGCCCCTCGATAAGGGCGCTGTTGCCGGAGATCCCGTCAGGGAGGTCGTTGAAGTCGATCTGAGGCCAGGAGCGGATCTCGTTGTCGAGCACGATCGCGAAGTGCTGGAAGAGGTCCTGTCCGCCCCCCGCAAACTGTGTCTGTGAACGCCCCCGCTGGGCGAGCGTCCGCGTGATCTCGTGGAACTTCTTGCCGCCCGCGTTCGTGAACTCGAGCGTGACGATGGGCTGCCCGTTCTGGAAGTCCGCGCGCGTTCCCTTGAGCTTCAGGTCCTCGCCCGTCATCTCCGGGATCGCGTGGGCGGGATTCGTAGGCTCGTACTTGAAGGCGTAGTAGAAGGTTTGTGAGACCGGTGCGGTCTGGACGCCTGGGCAGACGGTCGCATTCCGCCCGCACGTGATCACGATCTTCCCCTTTGGCACGGCGTAGTACGCCGCTCCTTCCGGGACCTGCGCGCCCTCGAGTTGCTGCGCGAGATCCTCCTTCTTGTCCGCCGGCCCGGCGAGGAGACGGTTCCCCTCGAACAGGTACCACTGCGTCGGAGGCTCGTCCTTCGGCTTCAGCTTGTCCTCGGACGTCAGGAGCGGCTTCAGCCTCGGGCTCGCAACCGGGAAGCCGTTCCTGTCCTTCGAGGGGGCAATCAGGTCGGCTTCGAGGTCGTAGAACTGGAGCTGGGCCGTCTTTCCGACGATCTCCGCCGCGCGTGCCGGGTTGGTGACTCCGGCGAGGTCGACGGCAATCTGGTCGTCGCCCTGCTGGCGGACCTCGGGCTCGGAGACGCCGAGCTTGTCGATGCGCGCCCGGATGATCTCGACCGAGCGCTCCATGTCCTCCTTCGTTACCTGCTGCCCCTGGGGCGCCTGGGCCTGAAGAACGAGCTCCAGCCCTCCCTGCAGGTCGAGGCCGAGCGTGGGCTGCCGGAAGAAGGCGAGGACGATCACGCCGATGACGGCGACGAGAACGGCGAGGAGAGTCCAGAAGTACCTGCGCACCAGTCGTTCCGCGCGCCGAGCCGGCTAGGGCTCTAGCGCCGGGCCTCCTCCTGCTCCGTCCGCTCCTCGACGACCCGCTCGGGCTCTTCGACCGTCGTGGCCTCGAGCTCGTCCTCGAGCGATCCCGCGTCCTCCTGAGGCACGATGCTCGCGATCGCGCGGCGCGCCACCTCGATGTGCACGTCCTCTGCAATCTCGAGGACCACCCGGTCCGGTTCGACTTCGATCACATCGCCGTAGATGCCGCCGGCCGTGATGACCTCGTCGCCGGGCCCAAGCCCCTTGAGCATCTCGGCGTGCCGGCGCTGCTGCTGGCGCTGCGGACGGATCAGCATGAGGTACATGAAACCGAACATCACGATGAGGACGATGAAGAACCCACTACTCACGAGAAACCTCCTGGCCAGGCGCCGCAGCCCCGAGCCGGTCGAGCGCGGAGGCCGTAAAGGCACCGAGCCGTCCCGCCTCGATCGCTGCCCGCGCTCCGGCGGTCAAATCGAGCAGAAACCTGACGTTGTGCTCGGACAAAAGTATCAGGCCGAGAAGCTCGTGCTGTGTCACGAGATGCCGGATATAGGCCCTCGAGAAGCGTGTACAGGCGGCGCATGGGCATCCCTCATCGAGGGGGCGAGGGTCACGCGCAAACGCGGCGTTACGCAGGTTGAGGCGGCCGTCCCACGTGAGCGCCGAACCCGTGCGTCCGAGCCTGGTGGGCAAAACACAGTCGAACATGTCGATGCCGCGTCGCACGACGTCCAGGATCCCCGCCGGGTCGCCAATGCCCATGAAGTACCGCGGCCGCTCTGATGGAAGAAGCTGCGCTGCCCACTCGACGGTGTCGAGCATCCGCCCGCGCTCCTCCCCCACGCTCAACCCGCCGAGCGCGTGGCCGTCGAAGCCGAGTGAGGCGATCTCCTCTGTTGACCGGCGCCTGAGCACCGGGTCGATGCCTCCCTGGGAGATGCCGAAGAGCAGCTGACCCGGCGATCGCGGCGCCGCGAGCTGGCGGCGCGCCCACGTTGCCGTTCGTGCCACCGCAACCTCGAGCTCCTCGGGCGGGATGCCTGCCGGTGGGCACACGTCGAGGCACATTGCGACGTCGGATCCGAGCTTTCGCTGCACGTCCGCCACCAGCTCGGGCGTGAAGCGGGCAAGTGTCCCGTCGTAGACGGAGCGGAACGTGACGCCGTCGTCGTCGGCTTCGACGATCGTGTCGCGGAGGGAGAAAACCTGGAAGCCGCCAGAGTCGGTCAGGATCGGGCCGCTCCAGCCCGTGAACCGGTGCAGGCCGCCGAGCGCCTCGATCAGATCCGCCCCGGGCCGGAAGTACAGGTGGTAGGTGTTCGCGAGCACGATCGAGGCGCCGAGCTCGCGCACTCGATCTGGATGCAGGCCCTTGACCGTCCCTTTCGTACCAACCGGCATGAACGCAGGGGTGAGGACATCGCCGTGCGCGGTGTGGAGGACGCCCGCCCGCGCCGCTCCGTCGGAGGCAGCAACGCTGAAGGTCGAAACCGTCTCGTCAATCTTCCGACCCGGCCCGTTCGCCATCCGCGCATCTTCACGAAGTAGGGTCGATGCCGGGAGGCGGAGGGGGTGGACCCGCGCGTCTAGACATGACCGGTATGCGCGGATTGCCGATCAACCGGCTAGAGAATCAGCATCGCGTCGCCGAACGAGTAAAAGCGATATCGCTCTGCGATCGCAAGCTCGTACAGCTGCCTGGTCTGCTCCACCCCGGCGAACGCCATCACGAGGGCGAGTAGCGACGAGCGCGGCAGGTGGAAGTTCGTGACGAGAGCATCCACACGACTGAACTCGAAGCCTGGAGTCACGAACAGATTCGTGCGACCAACGAGTTCGGCGCCGCGGGCCAGAGACTCCAGCACGCGCACGGTCGTCGTTCCCACGGCGCAGACGCGCTCGGCAGCCTGGATGCGTTCCCAGGCGACCGCATCCACCTCATAGCGCTCGCTGTGGATCGCATGCTCCGCGAGCGACTCGGCTGCGATGGGGCGGAACGTGTCCAGCCCCACATGGAGCGTGACCCGCTCGACCTCGAAGCGGGCCAGGAGGTCGATTGTGAAGTGCAGTCCAGCCGTGGGTGCGGCGGCCGAGCCGAGCTCTTCTCCGTAAACCGTCTGGTACCGCTCGGGATCGGCAAGGGGCTCGGTGATATACGGCGGGAGCGGCGTCTCCCCGCCTGCCTTGCCTTCGAGCCGCACGAGCCAGCGACCCTCGCCGAGAGCCTCCAAGAGCTCCACGGGTCGAAGCTGCATACCTGCTCGCAATTTGCGGGACGGGCGTGCGAGCGCCTCCCAGACACCGTCCCCGAGCGGCTCCAGCAGAAGGATCTCGGCCTTGCCCCCACCCGGCCTGCGCGTGTGGATACGGGCGGAAACCACGCGGGTGTCGTTGACGACCAGGAGCTCGCCTCGCCCGAGCTCGGCGGGAAGCTCATGGAAGACCCGGTGGCGTACCGTTCCGGTCGAGCGCTCGTACACGAGCAGGCGACTCTCATCCCGCCGCTCGAGCGGCCGTTGCGCGATCAGCTCGGGCGGTAGGTCGTAGTCGAGCTCCTCCGTCCGCACGGCCAAGCCTCCGTCGTCGTTCAGTCCGACGTCAACGCTACAGTCACCGGAATGGATCGGGAGTCGCTAGACCGGGCCCGGAACCGCCTCGCGGAAACGAGTGCGGGCCATCCCGAGCCGGCCGCTCTCGAGGCCGCGCTCGCACGAGCTGGGGAAGCGCTCGACGACCTTGCAACCCGCGCGTCCGAGCTCGAGGCGACCGTGCCGG
The DNA here is from genome assembly GCA_038209555.1 of Gaiellales bacterium. GTDB lineage: Bacteria > Actinomycetota > Thermoleophilia > Gaiellales > Gaiellaceae > DASQGA01. The sequence goes on along the minus strand of JBBQXP010000001.1, from coordinate 83,183 downwards.
ACCGCGTGGGCGAAGCCGTCCAACAAGGCCTCCGTGCCGAGGTGCTCCCCGTCGGGCGCCACATCGCCGAGGTACGCGGGCTCTCGGGCCAGACGATCCGGCGCCTCGAGCGGCTTCAACGCGACCTAGACGCCGAGCGGCGGGCCCGAGTCGAGGATCTGGCGCTTCTGGTCGACCTGATCGCCTCGGGCTGGCACGGAGTCGAGCGACGGCTCGACCGGATGGAGCGCATCATCGATCGTCTGGAGCGCTCTCTCGACGAGCGACCTGGGGCGGCGCTCTACCGGATCGACGAGCCGCACGAGCGCCGCTCCGGCTGACTACTTCGCCCTCCTAGCTAACGCGCGGGCAGCGTCAGCTCGAAGCGGGCGCCACCGTCCGGGGACGAGTCGAGCCCGAGCTCGCCGCCGAGTGCGTGCGCGAGCTCGCGTGCGATCGCGAGGCCCAGGCCGGTCCCACGCGACTCGTCGCGGGAAAAGAACGGCCGGAAGATGCGCTCGCGCTCCTCCAACGGTACCCCTGGTCCCGAGTCGGACACCGTCACCTCAACCGTGCCGTTCCTCGAATCGAGGCCGATGGAGATGGCCCCACCGTCCGGCGTCCACGCGAACGCGTTGTCGAGAAGGTTCGTGACGATCTGGAGCACGCGGTCGCCATCCGTGTGGATGACCGGTTCCGCCACGAATCGCTGCTCGTAGCCGATTCCGCGCCGCCGGGCCTCCTCGGTTTTGGCGCGGTAGGCCTGATCGAGCAGGCGCCGCACCTCGACTTCGTCCTCGGTGAGCGTGAAGCGGCGGGCATCGAGCTTCGCCAGGTCGAGCAGGTCGCTGACAAGGCGCGAAAGGCGATCTGCCTCGGTGCCGATCACCTCGAGCGATGCAGCCCGCTCTTCGGGGTCGTCGAGAACGTCTTCTCGCAGCGCATCGAGGTGCCCCCGGATCGCCGTCAACGGTGTGCGGAGCTCATGCGAGACGCTCATCAGGAAATGGCGCTCCAGTGCCTCGGCCTGTGCGAGGCGGACAGCCATCTCCTGAAACCGGTCGGTCAGGTGGCTGATCTCGTCCTTGCGCTTCCCCTCCGGGAGGCGCACGTCGTACCGTCCCTCTGCGATCCGATCCGCCGCGTCCGAGAGAGCTAGGAGCGGCTTCGTGAGCCGGCGAGAGAGATACAGCACGAGGAGAGCCGCGATGGCGAGCCCCGCGAGGAAGGCCAGGCCGAGCCGTCCGAGGAGGACGACCCAGCGCTCCCGGAGCTCAGCCTGGGGCTTCGCCACGACGAGAGCACCGAAGGTCTCACCACCGAGGCGAATCGGCTGCGCCACAGCGAGATACGTCTTGTCCGTCCCGGGCGGCTTGAACTCGACCTCCTGCACCTTGCCGTCGGCCAGGAGGTCGCGATCGAGCACGCCGAGGGGAAGCGGGCGCAGCCCCGAGTCCTGCCCCGGGAAGATCGAGACGCCTGCGTAGTAGAGGCGCGTGCCCGTCGCACGCTCGAGCTTGGGCCGGGCGAACCTCGGGGCCCGCCGCCGCTCCTCGATTCCCTGGCGCGCCTGCTCCGCATAGAGCTGGGCCAGCCCGGCCGCCTGACGGTGCAAGTCGCTGAGCGTGCGATCGCGCGCATAGTCCTGAAACAGGCGGACGGCCAGCAGCGCTGTCACCGCAGCCGCGACGACCACGCCGGCGAGGAAGAGAGCTGGGAGGCGAAACCGGAGTGAGGACACCGGACCTCCTACCGGCTACGACGCGCGAGCGGCCTTCGGCTCGGGCGAGACCTTGTAGCCGACGCCCCAGACCGTGACGATCGGGCACGAGTCGCCGAGCTTTCGGCGGAGCTGGCCAACGTGCACATCGACGGTACGGGTGTCGCCGGCGAAGGTATACCCCCAGACGCGCTCGAGCAGCTGGTCGCGGGTGAGCACCAGGCCCCGATGGTCGAGCAGCTCCCAGAGCAGGTCGAACTCCTTCGGCGCGAGCTGGACCTCCTCGTCTCCCACCATGACCTCACGCCTGCCCGAGTCGATCCGAAGCAGTCCGTGCTCGAGAGACAAGTTCTCGAGCTCCCGCTCCTTCGGCGCCGACCGTCTGAGGACCGACTTCACCCGCGCTACCAGCTCCCGCGGATTGAAGGGCTTCGTCAGGTAGTCGTCGGCGCCCACCTCCAGCCCGATGATCTTGTCCACGTCGTCATCGCGGGCGGTCAGCATGAGGATCGGGATGTCGGATCGCTGGCGGATCCGGCGGCACACCTCGATGCCGTCCAGGTCGGGCAGCATGAGGTCGAGGATGATGAGCGACGGATTGTCGGCGCTTGCCCGTGCGAGCGCGTCTGTCCCCGAGCCTGCCACCTTGACCTCGTACCCGGCCTTCTTCAAGTACATCGCGACGAACGAGGCGATGCTGGTCTCGTCCTCGACGATCAGGATGAGCGGATGTGCTTGGGACTGCTGAGACACGTGTTCCGCTCCTATGGTGTCAGAGAACGCGCTCGAACTATCCGCCGAGCGTGAATTGCTTGAGCTCGAGCGGCCACGGCCGATCGGCCGAATCCTCGATCGTGTAGGTCCCGGCGGTGCCGCCGAGCCACATGACTCCTTTCACCACCGCGCTCGCGTTGACGCCACGCGCGGTGATGCCGGCCTTCCAGCGCCCTGTGTGGATGCTGAATCTGATGTAACGCCCGCTGTAGACCCGCGTAATCGCGTTCACATAGGTCACTCGCTCGGCTCCGTAGACCCTCACCACCGTCTGCGCTCCGCCCGGAAGGTCGGTAACACGGATCCTCCCGCGTGTAAAGCCGCCCCAGAGAACCCCATAGCCCGAGAATCTCGCCACGCCTCTGCCCCCGTTCAGGTTGACCAGGTCCTTGTCCGCGGACAGTGTTCGCAGACCGGCATCGGCGGCAGGCGCGGCAGCGAGCGTAAGCCCGATCGTGAAGATCATGAAGAGAGGCCGCGTTCCCATTCGCTCTCCGAAGTGTGTCCGTGCGGGGTCTGGCGCCGGTGATCCGACGGTAAAGAATCTGTAATGCGCGGGCAATACGGTTTGCATATTTAGGCTAGCGCACGTGGCCGACGTCGTTCGCCTTTGCGAAGAAGACCTCGCGGACAATCCGATGGCGCAGTTCCGAACATGGTTCGACGAGGCTCGGGCTCTTGGCCTGCCGATGCCCGAGGCGATGACTCTGGCGACCTCGAATGCGGATGGACGGCCCTCCGCCCGGATCGTCCTCCTGCACGGGATCGATGAGAGCGGCTTCGTCTTCCACACGAACTACGAGAGCCGAAAAAGTCGCGAGCTCGAGGCGAACCCGCAGGCTGCGCTCGTGCTCTACTGGCACCCCCTGGGACGGCAGGTTCGCGTCGAAGGCAGCGTGGAGCGCGTGAGCACGGAGGAGTCGGCGCAGTACTTCCGGACACGGCCTCGCGGCGGCCAGCTTGGCGCCTGGGCTTCGCGCCAGAGCGAGCAGATCGAGAGTCGGGACGTCCTCGAGGAACGAGTGCGCGGGCTCGAGCGGGAGTACGAGGGCCGGGAGGTTCCGCTGCCGCCATTCTGGGGCGGGTATCGTCTCCTTCCGGACCGGATTGAGCTCTGGCAGCACGGCGAGGATCGCCTCCATGACCGCTTCGCCTACGAGCGCTCCGGCGACAGCTGGACGCACTCGCGCCTCTCACCCTGACGTTCCGTCCGAACCTGGGTGTTAGCTACGTGGCAGGGAGGCCGCACGTCGGCCACGAACTAGGAGCGATGGCAGACCACTCACATCACAGTAGAACGGCCCATCTCCTCGAGACGCGGCTCGAGGCGCTCGCTCAAGCCTGCGAGCGCTCCACGAACCCGCAGGCGCGTTTCGACGAGCACGTCTTCTGCGTCATCGCGGCGACGCGCAACGCCGTCGCACTCGAGCTCCTCTCAGCGGAGGAAGCGGGCGAGATCTGGGCCGAGGTCAGGACGCGACACCCGTCGGCCGGCTGGTCCCGGCTGGACGCAGACCTCGCGGCCTAGGTTCGGCTCGAGCACATCGCTGCAGTAGCGCCCTGGGCGCCCAGGTTCGTTACCCGAGTGGAGCGAGCAGGGCCTTCTTTCCCTCGAATGCGAACAGCAGCAGGTCTACCATCCGGAAGGTCGAGCTGTTCGGACCGAGCGTCGGATGCCAGGTCGGGTCACGAACGATCGACGCTTGGCTGCCTTCCATGGCACGGTGAAACGCCTCCGCGACGATGCGCGCTCCGACCCCCTTCAGCTTGCCTCCGTTCAGCTCGGCCTCGCGGAGGATGTAGAACCAGAGCGGCGTGTCCTTGAGGAGCGCGGCACGCTGCGTCTGCGTCAATGCGTCGAGGTCGGCGCCGTTGTTGCCGTCCCGGATCTGCGCCTGCGTGAGCTTGGTCAGCGTCACTCCCTTGCTCTTCAGGAACGTCGCCATCTGCTGGCCGGTCGCCAGCCGTACCATCTTCGCTCGAGCCAGGTTGCGGAAGGCAAGGTTGGCCCTCGGGTCGTTGAACGGCACCGCGGGGCCGCCGAATGACCCGGCCGGAAGGTTCTTCAGCGGATTGACGAGCCTCGTGTCGATGCGCCTGGCCCGGTTGAACTTGTTCTCCGGCACGGCGAGGTTGGCCTTGCCGGCCTCCTTGAAGTCGTAGAGCCGGCGGAAATCTGCGATCCAGGTGCTTGGGAGCCTGGGCCCGCCGCCGAGGTCGCCGCCCGTCGAGGAGAACACGAACAGCAGGTCGAGGGAGCCAAAGCCGTCGTCGAAGATCTTGTTCCAGTTGTAGGCGCTCCGGATCATCGAGTGACCTAGGCGGAACGCGGCCACCGAGAACTCGATCGGCATCGTCGGGACGTCGGTCGGTGACACTCCTACCTCGAACGCCTTCCTGCCGTTCGTGAAGACGTTGTTCACGACGCCTGGTGCGCAGATTCGGGGGAGATAATCGGTTCGAAGCATCCACTGGTAATGCTTCGTGACGATCTCGCGAGCTTTGTCGAAGCGCTGCGCGGGGGGCACCGCGGCCAGCTGGGTGTCGACAACCCGGTTGTGAAAGCGCATCATCGCCAGATGGGTCTGAGCGACCGCGAGGTTCTCGTCGTTTCTCGGATCCGGAATGATCGCCTTGCGCTTCTTCGCCACCGTTGTTCCGGCGCCGCGCGGAAGGTCAAAGCCCTGCTTCGCCGTGATCCCCTCGGCAGCGAGTGTCTTCCCGACCTTCAGATGGAGACCGTCCGGGGCGTAGAACTTGGCCGACCCTGGATCCGCAGGCCCGGCTCCGTAGAGCGAATCGAGGTCGAGGCTCGGCGAGCGCGCCTGCAGGAGCTGCGCCGGGGAGACGTTCTCACCGAGCATGACGCTCGTCTTGTCGAACGTTAGATCGTGGTCCGCGAACTGGCCGAGATAGGTGAAGCCGGAAGGGATCTGGGACGCACCGCCACCCCCTACGGTCATGGCTTTGGCGATCCTCTTCCGGCTGGGCTCGCCGAGCTGGTGGTTGATGCCGTTCGGCCCCATCCGCGAGAAGCGAAACGGCGGCGCCAGCGCCTCGAGAGCCGACGAGAGCGTGCGTTCCCGCCCTCCGACGCTCTCTGTGAGCAACCCCTCGCCGACGACGAAGTAGCTCTCCGAACCATGGTGTTCCACGGCGCCTCCTATCCAGTGACTCGGGAACGAGGGCGACCGGCTCACTGCCCTCGGGGGCTTGGGTGCCAGAATCTACCCGCTCGGCCAAACCGCGGACGCAGGCCGGCTGCGTCCTTCTAGGCGACCAGACGCACGGTGCCTCGCAGGCCGACTGCGTTCTCACGCGCCATCGGCTGAACGACTCGAACCCAGCCCTCCCGAGCCGCCTTCCGCTCGCAGAGCCCGCAGACGGCCCGGCGCCGCTCCGCGGAAGCTTCTGCCTGCCAGAGGCGGAAGCGTTCTCCGGCCATGAGGTTGCGCCGACAGAGCGTGCACATCGTCACGCCTCGTGACGGTACTGCGACGACCGGACGGAGCGAGCTACTCGTAGTTGAAGAAACCGCGCCCGCTCTTCCGGCCGAGATGGCCCGTCTTCACCATGTTGACGAGACGTGGTGGGGGCGCCATCCTGGGTTCGCCCAGCTTCTCCTGGAGCGCTTCGCTCGCGTGCACGTGCACGTCGAGTCCGATCAGGTCGAGGAGCGCGCAAGGCCCGATCGGCCAGTTCGTTCCGAACCGCATCGCCCGGTCGAGGTCCTCCGGCGTCACCCTCGCCTCGTCAAGGACGCGCACGCAGTCGTTCAGAAGCGGTATCAGGATCCGGTTGACGACGAAGCCGGGCGTGTCGTTGCAGCGGACGGGCTCCTTCCCGAGAGCCTCGGCGAACCGGTAGACGCGCACGTACGCCTCGTCCGACGTGAGCTCCGTTCGCACCACCTCGACCAGCTGGAGGACCGGTGCTGGATTGAAGAAGTGCAGGCCCACCACCCGCTCGGGCCGTTCGACCGCCGACGCGATCTCGGTCACCGACAGCGCCGACGTGTTCGTGGCTAGGACGACACCGGTCCCCACGATCCCGCCGAGCTCGCGGAAAAGCTCCTGCTTGGCCTCGAGCTCCTCGACGATTGCCTCGATGACCAGGTCGCGGTCGCCGAGATCCTCTCTGCGCGTCGACGTCGTCAGCCGAGCCAGCGCGGCCTCCCGCTCCTCGTTACTCAGCCGGCCCTTCTCGACGCCCCGCGAGAGGTAGTGGTCGATCGTGCTGCGCGCCCGCTCGCACAGGTCTTCACTCACCTCGACCCCGATCGTGTCGAAGCCGGCCTGCACGCAGACCTGGGCGATCCCGGCGCCCATCGTGCCGAGCCCGACCACCCCAACCCTGCTGATTTCGCGGCCCACTCGAGCGCAGTATCCTAGGGCCGTGGCAGTGACGTTGACCGAGAAGAAGCTCCTGATCGGGGGCGAGTGGATCGAGACCGGGGAGTGGCACGAGGTCCGATCTCCCTTCTCCGGAGAGGTGGTCGCGAGAATGCCGCGTGCCGGCGCGGAAGAGACACGCCGCTCCGTCGATGCTGCCGAGCGCGCGATGCGCGAGCTACTGCCGGCCTTTCGGAGGGCCGAGATCCTCGACCGCGTTGCCGAGCTTCTGCACGAGCGTGAAGACGAGCTCGCACGGACGATCTGCATGGAGGCTGGAAAGCCGATGAAGGCCGCGCGCGTCGAGGCGCAGCGCGCGGTTTCGACGTTCACGATGTCTGCGGTCGAGGCCCGAACACTGAGCGGCGAGGTCGTTCCGATGAGCGCGTCGCAGGCAGGCCTCGGCAAGGTTGCGTACACGATGCGCCTGCCGGTCGGGATCGTCGGCGCCATCTCGCCGTTCAACTTCCCGCTGAACCTCGTGGCCCACAAGATCGCGCCGGCGCTGGCCGCAGGCTGCGCCGTCGTCCTGAAGCCCGCGGGGCAGACGCCGGTCTCTGCGCTCCTCCTGGCAGAGCTCGAGCTGGAGGCGGGACTGCCGCCGGGCTGGCTGAACGTCCTGGTAGGGCCGTCAGCCGAGATCGGCGACGTCCTGGTCGAGGACGAGCGGGTGCGAATGATCACCTTTACCGGCTCCTCCGAGGTCGGCTGGAAGATCCGCGAGCGAGCTGCACGTAAGAAGGTGTCGCTCGAGCTCGGAAACTCGACCCCGGTCATCGTCGAGGGGGATGCTGACGTCGACGATGCCGCCTCGAAGGTTGCCGCCCACGCCTTCTCGTTCGCGGGCCAGAGCTGCATCTCCGTGCAGCGTGTCTATGTGAGTCGGCAGGTCTACGACGACTTCGTCGCCAAGCTTCTGCCCAAGGTCGAGGCCTTGAAAGCGGCCGATCCGTCCGAAGAGGACACCGATGTCGGGCCCGTGATCGACGACGACGCTCGCGAGCGCATCCTCGCGTGGATCGAGGAAGCCCGGGCCGAGGGGGCGACCGTCTTGACCGGCGGTGAGGCCGACGGCCCCGTTATCAGGCCGACCGTTCTAGCCGATGTCCGCCCCGACATGAAGGTCTCCTGCCAGGAGGTCTTCGGCCCCGTCTGCACGCTCTCCCCGTACGACTCGCTGGAGGATGCTTTCGCGCTCGCCAACGGGACGGAATATGGGCTCCAGGCCGGCATCTTCACGAGCAATGTCAGCTCGGCCCTCGGCGCCGCAGCGAAGCTCGAGTTCGGTGGGGTCACGATCAACGAGGCGCCGACATTCCGGGCCGACCAGATGCCGTACGGCGGCATCAAGGCGTCTGGAAACACGAAGGAAGGCCCACACTACACGGTGCGGGAGATGACCGAGGAACGCCTCGTCGTCATTGCCGAATAGGGCGCGGGGGCTGGGATAGACTCGGGCCGGAGATGACGGCCCGTCGCTTCTCGCTCTTCGCTCGCAGGCCGCCTGCTCCGCCCGAACTCGCGGTCGACGGGAGCGAGAAGATGCCACCGCCCGATCCTGCGCCGCCGCTGACGGCTGCGGCAGCGCTCCGCGAGCGCCGGTCGCTGGCGCGCCGCCGCGAGATCGAGATGCGGGACGTCGGCGGGTTGGCAGTCGAGATGGTGCGCCGCGACCGCTTCAAGCCCGAATTGCTGGTCAGCCGCGCCTCCGAGGTGCTCGCGCTCGAGCGGCGCATCCACGAGCTCGATGCGTTCCTGGCGGCAAGCGAAGCCGTTCCTCGGGGCATGCGAGTAGCGACGCCCTGCAAGTGCGGGGCCCCGCTCGTCCGCGGAGCGCACTTCTGTGCCCACTGCGGCCGACCGGCAGCCGAGACGGCGCCGGTTGTCGCCTGCGGTCACTGCGGAAATCCGCTCCCCGCCGAGGCGAACTTCTGCTCCACCTGCGGGAACTCGGTCGCGGCGGACGAATTCGGCGACACGGAGGAGCGCGCGGACCAGACGCTCGTAGCTCCGCGGGCCAAGGAGCCGAACGAGGACTAGTGGTCTCACGGCCGCCCCTTCCACCAGATCCCGGCGCTCCAAGTGAGCCTCCGCCCGAAACGCCTGCGTGCCCGCGCTGCGGAGCGCCGCACGACCTCTACCAAGAGTATTGTCTCGAGTGCGGCGCGCGCCTGCCGGGCGCCCAGATCCCTGTCGCGTTCATGCGGACCGAGATGTGGTCGCGGGATTCCCCTGCCTGGCTCTGGGCGGCTCTCCTCGCGCTTTTTCTCGTCGCGCTGGTCGCCGGCGCGATCGCGGCGGTGGCCGCTACCAAGGACGATGAGAAGGGACGACTCGTGTCTCGCGGGCCCGGAACGACTGCCACCGTGGGAGCCCTCCCGGGAATCCAGACCAACGGCCCGACCGCGTCGATCGAGACCATCACGAGCCCGACCACGCAGACGATCGCAACGCTCGACACCTCCACGCTGACGACGGCTACGACGGTCACGACGACCCAGTCGGGGAACATCCGCTCCTGGCCGCAGGGCAGGGAGGGCTACACAATCGTACTGGCCTCGGTCGAGACATCTAAGGGCCGCGCCGCCGCCGAGCGGAAGGCGAACCAGGCGATCGCCAACGGGCTTACAAACGTCGGGATCCTGAACTCATCCGACTTCCTGACATTGAACCCCGGGTACTACGTCGTGTTCACGGGTGTGTACGACACCGTCGCCGCGGCCCAGAGCGGTCTTGCCACTGCGCGCTCCCGGGGATTCCCGCTTGCGTACGTCCGCGAGGTCAGTCCGTAGGGCGCACGTTTGGAACCGCTCCGGCGGGGGACTTTGTAACACAGCTTTGCGGCATGTAGACTCGCGTTGGCGCGGAGTGCGGGCTCCCGCTTAACGCCAAGTTAACGTTCTTTTGCAGGGAATTAACTGGAGGGCACGATAATGGCACCGGAACCCGCTGACGAGAGGATGCTCTTCCGTATGTATCAGTACTCGAGGGCTATTTATCGCTCGATCAAGGACCTTATCGACCCGTATGTGGCGGCCGAGGTGCAGGCCGAATACCGTCGCGATGTTCTGGCCGCGTGCGAGGAGACCGTCGAGCGTCTCGCCAAGGATCCCCGGTACTTCGCCCGGCCGGAGCGAACTCTTTTCCAGGACATCCGGCGCTATTTCCCGATCACGCAGCAGGCGCAGGTCGCCTGGGCGGTCAGCGAAGGCATCGGCGCTGCAGTCGACTTCATCGAGGATCAGATCGAGTCCGGCGCTTATGACGGCGGCGTCTCGCGCTGCCGCGCTACCACCCGAAAGGGGAAGCCGTGCCAGCGGGCGCCGCTCCCCGAGCGCGAATACTGCCCCTCGCACCAGCACTTAGAGACGCGCAAGGCGGCGTAAACACGCCAGCCGCCTTCGCGGCTGAGACGCTCCTCAAGCCGTTACGAGACGGCCTTTGCCCGTCTCGGCACACTCTTCGAAATCCTGACGTGCATCGTGGGACCCTCCTCTCACGTTAGTGGTCGAGAGCCAGCTGCCGGTACGCGTCGAGGTTCGCGACGCTCACGCCGACGAGGCGTAAGGCTCCGGGACGGTCACTGAGCGCCCGGTCCAGGAGGTTGCAGGCAATCTCACCGATCCTCGTGCCGTCGTCCGTCCCGGCTTCCAGCGTCGTCGACCTGCTGCGGATCGAGAAGTCCGGGTAGCGGACCTTCGTCGTGACGGTGCGGGCTGCGTGCCCGGTCTCGAGCAGCCGCTCGGCGACGCGAGCGGACATCCGCCGGAGCTCGTCGTGCAGCTGCTCCCGATCGGACACGTCCCGGGCGAAGGTCTCCTCGTGGCCGATCGAGACGCTCTCGGTCGCGAACTCGAGTCCGCGAAGGTCGATGCCCCGCGCTCGATCCCGTAAGACCTGACCGACCTTGCCGGGTAGGAGCCGGCGGAGGTGCTCGTCGTCGAGAGCCGCGAAGTCGCCGATCATCCTGAGCCCCGCGGCACGGAGGCGCTCGTCGGCCCGCGGGCCGACGCCGGGGAGGCGCCTCAGGTCGAAGGGGGCCAGGAACGCCGCTTCCCGGCCGGGCCGCACGATCGTGATTCCGCCAGGCTTCCGGCGGTCGCTCGCGACCTTCGCGACCACCTTGCAGGGCGCGACGCCAAGTGAGCAGGAGAGACCAACGGCGGCACGGACCGCTGCCTGCACGGCCTCGGCCACCGCGCGGGCCTCGCCGAAGCCGCGAGCCACCTCTCCGACATCGAGATAGCCCTCGTCGAGGCCGGTTCGCTCCACGGTCGGGACGACCTCCCGTACCGCCGCCCAGACTCTGCGGGAGTAGCGGGAGTAGAGGTCCTTGCTCGGAGGCACGAAAACGGCTTCCGGACAACGGCGAAGCGCTTCCGCGCTCGACATCGCGGATCCGATTCCGTACCGCCGTGCCTCGTAGTTCGCGGTCGCGACGACCCCACGCCCGCGCGGGTCGCCGCCCACGATCAGAGGTCTACCGACCAACTCCGGGTGCTCGAGCTCTTCCACGGCGGCGAAGAAGGCGTCCAGGTCAAGATGGGCGAGGATCGGCTGCGGGGAGGTGCGCACGTCCTCAATACTAGGACCCGTGTCGCACGACACCGACAAGCTCATCCGGCAGCTTTCGCTCGTCGCCTACCTCATGGCGGAGCGTCGGCCTATCACCGCGCGGGACGTCAAGACAAATGTCGAGGGATACTCGGAGATGTCCGACGAGGCTTTTGCACGGCGCTTCTACTCCGACCGAAGCGAGCTGATCGCACTCGGCGTCCCACTTCATTCCCAGCGCGACGAGTTCACCGGCGAGGAGCTCTACACGCTGCGCTCCGAGCAGTACTTCCTCCCCGCTCTCGATCTCGAGGACGACGAGCTTGCGGCGCTCCAGACGGCGTTCCATCTCCTCGACGGCCGCTTCGCTTACGCCGAGCCACTTAGGCTCGCGCTCCAGAATCTAGCGCTCGGCCGGCCGGCGCCACTCGAGTCGAGCCGGGAGTCGGCCGTGCAGGTCCACGATCCGGACTACTCGGAGGAGATGTCGGGACGGCTCACCAAGCTCGAGGGCGCGATCTCGAAGGGCCGGACCGTGAAGTTCCGCTATCTCTCGATGCAGCGCGACGAGGAGTCGGAGCGGACGATCAACCCGTACGCACTCTTCACGGACGCCGGCTCCTGGTACATGGTCGGATGGGATCACGACCGCGAGGAGGAGCGAACCTTCCGTGTCTCCCGCGTCCGCGGCGACATCCGGTTCGCAACGCGCCGCGAGCGTGATTTTCGTGTCCCGGAGGAGTTCGACGCCTCCATCTACCGAGGCCGCCCGGCCTGGCAGGTCGGTGAGATCACGGGCGAGGCGCGGATCGAGCTGGCCGAGGATCTGGCCTGGCTCGTCGAGCGCGCCTTCGCGGACCGAGGACACGTCGACGAGGGCGTGTTCGTGACGCAGTACTCGGGCCTCGGCAGGCTCGCCTCCTGGGTCCTGAACCAGGAGGGGCGAGCGCGTCCGCTGGAGCCACCCGAGCTCGTCGAGCTCGTCGAGCGATCCGTCGAGCGCGTAGTCGCCGCTCATGAGGGTCCGCCTCCCGAGCCTGCCAGGGTGGAGGCAACCCGGGAAGCCGGGGAGGTCATCGAGCGCACTGCCGGCCCGGTGGCGCCCGAGCGCTTCGGGCTCCTGCAGGCGCTCCTGGCGCATCTCCTTGCCAGCTGCGGCGAGGATGCGTCCGCCGACATCCCCGCCGCCGAGCTTGCGGAGCGGTTCCGGATTCCGGTCGAGCATCTCGACGAGCACCTCCAGCTCCTGAACCTCGTCAACTTCGGAGGCGGCTGCTACGCCCTCTATGCGTCGATCGAGGGTGACTCGGTTCACGTCGAGAAGGAGCTGTTCGGTGACACCTTCAGGCGGCCCCCCAGGCTGACCCCGCTCGAGGCTCGCGCCATTCGGCTGGCTCTCGAGTTCGTTGGCCCCATGATCGCGGCGGAGGCTCACACCGGGCTCGACCGCGTCCGCCGGAAGCTCGAGGAGACCTTCGGGCAGTTCGAACTGGACGAGGCCGCCGAGCCGGCGGCTGCCGCGACCGACGAGGAGAAGCTGATCCGAACGCTCTCAGACGCGATCTCCGAGCACCGGCTCGTCGAGATCGAGTACCTGAAGGTCGGCGAGACGACCGCGAGCCCGAGAACCGTAGAGCCTTACCGCTTTCGCCGCGAGCTTCCCCACTGGTACGTGGATACGTGGGATACGACACGAGACGCAGTCCGGAGCTTCCGGCTCGATCGCATGCGCAGCGCGAAGAAGCAGCGGGCGGGGTTCAAACCCCGCCCCGGCGTCGCACCTCGCGGTCTCGAGGAGGCCAGGACGGCTCGAGTTCTCTTTTCACCGACGGTCGCCCGGTGGCGCCTCGAGCGGGGTGCTAGCCCCCTTGCGGATGGCAGCGCGCTGGAGGCGCTCCAGGTCGGGAGCGCCGACTGGCTCGTCGGCGAGATCCTGTCGCACGGCGGCGAGGCCGTGGTGCTCGAGCCACCCGATCTGCGCCAAGAAGTCGCCGGCAGGGCGAAAGCACTCGCTGTCGCACTCGGGAAGTCGCCGCAGCACCGCTAGGTCCCGAGAGGCAGCGCCACAGTGAACGTCGCTCCGGCTCCTGGGGTCGATTCGACCTCGAGCGAGCCGTCGTGGGCCTCGACGATGGACCGGGCGATGAAGAGCCCCAGTCCCGCGCCGGGGGTCGAGCCGGAGGGCTTCGCACGACCGAACTTCTCGAAGATCATCCGCTGGTCGGCCGGTGCGATTCCAGGTCCGTGGTCGGTGACCGCGATCTCGATCCGGCCTTTCGAGGCGGCGGCACGCACTTCGACCTCGTCTCCCCCGACCGTGTACTTGAGGGCGTTCCCGAGCAGGTTCAGCAGCACCTGGTGGAGCCGCTCGCGGTCGCCCCGAACGGCAGGCAGCGGAGAGACGACCTTTGCGCGCACCTGGACGTCCTCCTGCCCGAGCTGCATCATCGCCACAGCCTCGCGGACGAGCTGCTCGACGTCCACCGGGGCGAACGAGTAGCTGAAGGTCCCGGCGTCCATGCGTGAGGTGTCGAGGACATCGCCGATCAGCGCGGCGAGGCGCGACGTCTCGTCCTCGATCAGGGCGAGAAACGACTCGCGTTGCTGAGGACGGAGAACGCGCCACCGGCTTCGCAGCGTCGCGGCGCAGCCGATTACCGACGCCATGGGCCCGCGAAGCTCGTGCGAAACGAGCGAGACAAAGTCGGCCCGAAGCGCGGAGAGGCGCCTGAGCTCCTCGGCGGCATTTCGCTCGGCCTCGAACGACAGGATGTTCTCCACAGCCGTCGCGACCTGCCGGCCAAGCAAGGTGATCAGACTCACGTCGTCCGCCGAGAACGAGCTCGGCGTCCGGCGGGACACGGACAGCATCCCGAGGACTCGGTTCCCGGCTGGGAGCGGGGCCGCGACGCGCGACCGCAAGCCGAAGTCCACGAGCTCAGAGTCCTCGTTGAAGCGTGGTGGCTCTGCCATGTCCTCGCGGACGACCGTCTGGCCCGTCCTGCACACCTCCGCGAGCGCCGTTCCCTCCAGAGGGACGTTCGTCCCGACCGGCAGGACGGTCTTGTCGCCTTGGCCGGCGTTCGCGAGCACCTCGGCGCGATCTCCCTGCGCGAGCACGAGGGCGAGCCGGTCGAAGTGAAACGCAGTTTGAGCCTCCCGGAGGAAGCGGCGGAAAGCCTCGGCCGGGTCGAGCGTCGAGGAGAGCGCGCGGGCGCAGCGGTTCACCGCCTCGAGCTGGTCGGCGCGCCGACCGATCTGGTCACGAAGCTCCTCTGCCTCTCGTGCCCGCGACCCCGCGACGGCGCTCTCGCGACGCAGCCGGTCCACGAGCCACCCGACCACGAGGCCCATGATCAGCTGGACCCCGAGCGGGAAGGTCACTTGGTCGACATCGAAGCTCCTGCCGGTGAACCGGTCTGCCCGAAACCACTCGAAGCCGATGAGGACGGGGAGCTGTGCGAATGGGACCGCAAGACCGCCGGCGAGCCCGTAGCGCAACGCCCCCTCGACCAGCGGAAGGTAGAGAAGCTGGCGGATCGGCGAGCCCTCCTCGAAGGAGTACACGAAGACGAAGATCGCGACCACTCCGATGTCGAACGCGAGCGCAGCGGCCCCGAGCACGTGCCTGCCGGCGAGCGAACGCGGGACGCGGGTCAGAGCGAAAAAGACCCCGGCTCCGACCGCGAGGATTGCGGTCGCGACCCACGCCCACACTTCGTAGCCGTCCGGATAGGCCGGGGTAAGGAGGACCTGGACCACCGCGAAGGGCACTGCGGCGAGCCGAACCCAGGCGATCCAGCCGTCGGTCGCACGCAGACGCTCGACCTCGGCCGCCCGTGGCTCGCCGGGGTTGCCGAGCAGGCTCAGGAGAGACGTTCGAGCGCCCATTCCGCGTGCCCGCGAAGCATCGGGTCGGGGTCGTCGGCATAGCCGGCGACCAGAGGCGCGAGTGTCGCGTCGCCCGAGTTCCCGGCGGCGACGAGTGCGTTTCGACGTAGGTAGCGCGCATCGTTCCTCGGCACGTAAAGCCTGTCGTAACGGCTCACGAGCTCCGCCGCCGGCAGCTCGAGCCACTCCACAAGAGACACGTGCGGCTCGGCGAGCTCTGGCAGCTCCTCCCCGCGGCGACGCTTCTCGATCCCCCGGTTCCACGGACAGACGTCTTGGCAGATGTCGCAGCCATAGACCTGACTACCAAGTAGGCTCCGGTACTCCTCCGGGATCGCGTCGGGCGACTGCGTCCAGTATGAGAGGCAGCGGGTCGAATCGAGAGTGCCGGCCTCCTCGAGTGCCTGCGTGGGGCATGCGTCGATGCAGAGCCGACACGTGCCGCAATCGAGTTCGAGTGGAGGGCTCGGCTCGATCTCGACATCAGTCACGACCGTGCCGAGGACGACCCAGGAACCCTGCCTGCGGGTGATCAGGAGCGTGTTCTTTCCGTAGAAGCCGACGCCGGCGCGGGCCGCACCCTCCCGGTCGACGTGCTGGTTCTCATCGACCAGGACGCGGTAGCCGCCGCCGAGCTCCCGGCCGAGGACGTCCAGCTTCTCTCGGAGCGCCGCGTAGTGGTCCGCCCAGGTGTAACGCGGCAGGCGCCCATGGCCCTTCGGAGGGTCTGGTTCCGGCGCGTAGTAGCAGAGCGCAGCGGAGATCACGGTTCGCGCGTCCCGCAGGAGGGACTCCGGATGGCAAGAAACGTGAGGCTGCGACATCGTGAAGCGCATGTCGGCGAAGAGCCCTCGCTCTCGGCGCTCTCGGATGTGACGCTCGGTCTCGACGTACGGCTCTGCCGGGGCCGCCCCGACTGCGTCGATCCCGAGCTCCTGGGCCAATGCTTGCAAATCGGCCTGGGTCATCAAACGCCAAGGTACCAGGGCTCCGGGGATAGGATCTGCCGTCCATGAAGGCAGTGCGCATCCACGAGGACGGCGGCCCCGAGGTCCTGCGGCTGGACGAGGTCGAGGACCCGATCGCCGGGCCCGGGGAAGTTCTGATCCGCTTGAAGGCGGCGTCACTGAATCATCTCGACATCTGGCTCAGGCAGGGGCTCCCATCGGTGCCAAAGCCCAGGATCCTCGGCGCTGACGGCGCGGGGGTGGTCGAGGCGCTCGGCGAGGGGGCCGATAGGTTCGAGCTCGGCCAGAGAGTCGTCCTGAACCCTGGCCTTCGAAACGGCGTCGAGATCGTCGGTGAGCATCGTGACGGCACCCATGCGGAGCTGATCGCGATTCCGCACGAGAACGTCCATCCGATTCCGGAGGCGCTCTCGTTCGAGGAAGCCGCAGCATTCCCGCTCGTCTACGAGACCGCCTACCGCATGCTCGTGACCAGGGCGGGGCTGCGAGAGGGCGAATGGGTGCTCGTTTGGGGAATCGGGAGCGGTGTCGGGAGCGCTGCCTTCCTGATCGCCAAGGCGCTCGGGGCCAAGGTCGTGGTCACGTCGTCAGACGACGGGAAGCTCGAGCGGGCGCGCGAGCTCGGAGCCGACGAGACCGTGAACCACGAGAGCGGCGACGTGGTCTCCGTGGTCAAGGAAGCGACCGAAGGCGGCGTCGACGTCGTCGTCGAGCACGTCGGCGAGGCCACCTGGAAGACGTCGCTCCAGGTCGCGCGTGCCGGCGGTCGCATCGCGGTCTGCGGAGCGACCAGCGGCCCTAATCCTCCGGCCAATCTCCACCGCATCTTTTGGAAGCAGCTCTCGATCCTGGGATCGACGATGGGGACGGCCGAGGACTTCGCAGGGGTCTACGAGCTGGTCGCAAGCGGCCGCGTGAAGCCGCTGGTCGACCGGGTGTTCCCGCTCGAGGAGGCGGCGGATGCCCACCGCCACCTCGAGAGCGGGAAGCAGTTCGGCAAGGTCGTCCTGACGGTCTAGAACCCGACCAGGCCGACCCGGGCACCAGTGGGATGAGCCCTCGTCACGCTGACCCAGCGGTCAGACGTCGACGAGAACGGGAGGCCTCACTGGTTCCAATTCTCGGCCGCTCTCGCTGGCCGCCGGTTCGACGACCTTGTCCTCTATGTCGCGCATGCCCGGGAGGAAGAGCGCTCCCAGCGTGATCACGCCTCCAACGCAGGCTGCACCTAAGAGTGTTGCCCGCGCTCCGATGAGGCCGGCGATCGGTGCGGTCAACGCGAAGGAGAGCGGCAGGAGACCAATCGAGATCAGCCAGTCGAGGCTCGAAACTCGGCCCAGCATCGAGGCCGGAACGTGGCGCTGCTTGAGGGTTGCCCACACGATCGTGCCGACCGTCTCCAGGGCGTTGAAGAGGAGGCAGGCGATCATCAGCTGCCAGGATGCCGTCGCCAGTCCGTATCCGGCCACGGCGAGCGTGGCAAGCGTCCACGTTGCGTACATGACGGTCACATCGCGCCCTGGATGACCCCGCTGTCCCATCACGAGCGCCGCGCCTACGGCTCCGACACCCCCTGCCGCGAAGATGAGCCCGAGATCTGCCGGGGACGCGTGCAGGTCGTTCTTCACGATGTAGGGCAGCAGCACTTCGGTCGGGCCCAGAAAGGCGAGGTACGCGAACGCCGCCGACAGGAGGGTCCCCCAGAGCCAGACTCGACCGCGCACGAAGCGCAAACCTTCCTTGACGGCGCTGACGGCCGAGTTGGCATGCTCCGAGCGGGGGTGCGCCGGAGGCCTCATCGCGAGTAGCGCCACGGTCGACGCTATGAACGATCCGGCATTGACCGCAAAAGCGCCACCCGTGCCGAGGACTGCCACGAGCACGCCGCCTAGCGCCGGCCCCGCGAGGCGCAGCGCAATCGGCCGGACGAACTGGTCCAGCGAGTTGGCGGCGGCGAGATCGGCAGCCGGAACGATGTCCGGGACGATCGCGTCGAACGCGGGAATAAAGAAAGCCGTGCCGATTCCGTAGAGAGCGACGCACGCAACGAGTTCCCAGAAGGTCAGTAAGCCGGCAACGGAGAGTGCTGCGAGTGCCGCGATGACGACAGCCCGCCCAACGTCGGCGCAGAGCATCACCATTCGCCGATCCAGCCGGTCGCTGAGTACTCCGGCGGGCAACAGAAATGCGATGGTCGGAACGGTCATCCCAATACCGACGATGGCCAGCGCTGCGGGAGCGTTCCAAAGCTCGTATGCCTGCCACGCCATCGCGACGAAGAAAATGCCATCCCCGATGAGGGAAACCGTCATACCTGCCCACAGCAGGCGAAAGTCCCGCTGCCGGAGCGGCGCGAGGAGATTGACCCGGGAGAAACCGCCAGGGCGGTCAAGCGACTCGTGGCTATGCTGCATTCGACTGCTGCTCGCCGAGGTACTCGAAGAGCGCCTCGCGGCTCATCGGCCTGGCGAACAGGAAACCCTGGCCGAGTTCGCAGCCAAGCTCACGCATCGACGTCATCTGGTCGGTGAGTTCGATCCCTTCAGCGATCACCTGGAGGTTCAGGCTCTTCCCGATCGCGACGATCGCGGCGGCGAGCCCTGAGTCGGTTTCCCCAGAGGTGAGAAAAGAGCGGTCCATCTTGAGAATGTCAACGGGGAATCGACTCAGGTAGCTCAGCGACGAATACCCGGTGCCGAAGTCGTCCATCGCCAGCAGAACGCCGAGCGACTTCAGTTCCAGGAGTCGCCGGACAGCGAGGTCGGTGTCGGCCATCATCACGGACTCAGTAATCTCGAGTACGAGCCTTTCCGGCGGTAGTCCACTCGTCTCGAGTGCCATGCGTACGTGGTCTACGATCGTCTCCGACTGAAGCTGCTTGACGGACAGGTTGACGCTCATCGTCAGCGGCACAGGAAGCGGGAACTGCTGGTGGAGGAGCGCGCCCTGGCGACAAGCCTCTTCCAATACCCAGCGGCCGATCGGGATGATCAGACCGGTCTCCTCGGCCAGTGGGATGAAGTTGGCGGGCGCAATGGTTCCGCGTGTTGGGTGCATCCAGCGCAACAACGCCTCGACGCCGTAATCACTGTCCTTATCAAGCCGAACGACAGGCTGGTAATAAATCTCAAGCTGGTTGTGCTCGAGCGCCAGCTGCAGCTCTGCTTGGAGTTCGAGCCGCTCCACCACGCGCTCGTGCATCTTCGGCTCGAAGACCCGATAGCCACCTTGACTCTCGCGCTTGGCCATGTACATCGCTACGTCTGCGTTACGCAGGAGCTCCTCGGCATCCAGCGAGCCCATCTCGGGGCCGCCCAAACAGATGCCGATGCTTGCGCGTGGGTAGACCTGCTTGCCCTCGATTTCGAGCTGGAGCTCGAGCTCTCGGAGGATGCGCCCCGCCACCTCGGCGACCTCCTGCGAGTCCCTAACTTCATCAAGCAGGATCGCGAACTCGTCGCCACCGAACCGCGCGACCGTGTCGGCTGGACGCACAACAGCCACGAGGCGCTGCGCCACTTCCTGAAGAACCGTGTCGCCGGCCGCGTGGCCCAAGCTGTCGTTGATTGTCTTGAAATCGTCGAGGTCGATGAACATGACGGCGATCGCCGAGCCTCCTCTCATCGAGCGCATGACAGAGTGCTGAACGCGATCGGCGAACAACGCGCGGTTGGCGAGGTTCGTCACCGGGTCGTGGAAGGCCTGGTGTGCGAGCTGGTCCTCGAACGCCTTGCGTTCGCTGACGTCGCGGCCGTTCAGAACGATGCCTCGGACATGTTCGTCCTGGAGCAGATCCGTGTGCTGGACCTCGAATTGGAGCCACGTACCATTGCGATGCTTCAAGGAGCACTCGATCACATGGGTTTCGGAGCCACCGCCGGCGTATGCATCACCAACGCCGGCAACGATCTGCGCCAGGCGCGGCCGATCGGGCTTGCTCACTAGTTCAGCGAACTCACGTCCCTCGACCTCGGCGACGCGATACCCGAGTATGCGCTCCACCGACGGGCTCTGGTACGTGACGGTTCCCTGACTGTCCAGCACGGTGATGAGGTCGCTTGAGTGCGCAACTAGGGACCGGAACCGAGCTTCGCTCTGACGGCGGTGGAGGTCCTCGGCCAGCGTCGTTCCCTCGACCGCGAGCGACACCTGCGAGGCAAGCGATTCGAGCGAATCGACAAGTTCGCGAGGGATGCGGGTCGGCGAGCACAAGACGAGCAGCCCCTTCACCTCGTCACGAACCTTGAGTGGAAGGAACAGGGCGGTCTGGCCGTCGCCGAGATGGAGCTCGCTTCGCACCTTCTCGGGCACACTCTTCAGTGGGAGCTGTGTTGTTGCCTTGGCGTACTCACGGAGCCAGGGATAGGCCTCCCGCGAGACTGGCCATTCCCCTTCTTCCTGCGAGGAAGCCGCGACAGTCACTCCCTTGCTGCCTAGCAAGACCAGGTGGACGCTTACGGGACTCTCGATTAGCGCGCAAACCGCCGAGATAGCTGCTTCGTTCACCTGCTGGTGGCCCGCTGCGGCGACGAGCTCGACACCCGCTCCACGCAGGGCTAGCTCGCGCCCGGCGGCACGTTCCTCCTGGCGCACTAAGCCCGCCATGCGCGTCACCACGAGCACGAACAGCACCGCTGAGGCGACAATGAGCACCAGCACGTCGGGGTTATCTACCTCCTGCGCGAAGCGGACGCCCGGCGCGATCAGGCACGCTGTCGTGAGTAGCCCGAGGCGGAGAGGAGTGAGGCGCGCCCGGATATCGAGTGCAGGTTCGTCCAGGGTACGCATGGAGGGGTGGAGAGCCGCCGCACCCCAGAGCAGGTAGTACGAAATCCAGCCCACGTCGTAGCTGAGCTGGTGGTTGTAGGCGTCCGTGAGCAACGCGTACGTATAGGAGGAGTCGACGGCGAGCAAGGAGACGATGCTTGCGACTAGGAGGTAGAAGGCCGGCGCGCGCTTGCCCTTGTCGATTGCAAGGCGGATCGCAGCGGCGAGGAGCAGGATGTCGCCGAGGGGGTAGGCGGCGGACACCGCCTTCTCGAGCGGCGTCAGGCCGGACAAGTGGATGTTCGGGGCGACGAGGAACACCCACGAAAGCAGGGCGATGCCGACCGTGATGATGAGCGAGTCGATAACGCCGACCCGGTCGCCTTCGGGGTTTCGGCGCCTGACGAGAATGAGCAACCCCGCCACGAGCGCGGGGTAGACAGTCAGATAAACCCCGTCCCCGAGCGACGGGAACTCTACCTCGGCGCCGAACAGCTTCGGGTAGCTATACGTATAAAGGTCGCCGGCGAAGAACAGGAACTGACCGACGATGAAGAGCATCCATGCGGCGCGTGCACGTGGCGCATGCATTCGGATCCCGACCGCGATCGCAATCGACGACGAAAGCCCAAGGAGATTGATCAGCGGTCCGTTCCCCATCAGCGGCGGGAAGGCCACGTACGCCAGGGTGAGAAGACCACCGAGGACGAGGTAGACGACCCAGGCACGAGCGCGCCAGTCGATGCGGACGTGCGTGCTCACGCCGCATATTCCGCGCTCTGCGCGGGGCGAAGATCGAACTTGTTCGCGAGCTTTCCGAGAACCTCGATGAGCTGCTCGATCTCGGCCTGCGTGTTCGCGGCCGTCATCTGAATCCGAAAACCGACTTCGGTCTTGGGCACGAGCGGGTACGCGGCGAGAGTGACGTAGATGCCCTGGTCAAAGAGGAAGCGCCCTGCCGCATCGATGTCCTCGTGACGGGCGAGCGGTACCTCGATGATCGGAAAGCCCGAGCGATTCGGGGTGTGGACACCCAGACGGTCGAGGCAGTCGAGCACTTGCGCGGTCTTGCGCCACAGCTCCGTCCGGATTGCGTCGCCGCGTGACTCGTTGACGTCGAAGCCGGCCAGCACGGTTGCGAGCGAGGCGACCGGGCAAGGACCGGAGTAGAGGTACGGGGGCGCAGCCGTCTTGAGTAGCCTCTTGAGTTCGCTCGGGCAGGTGATGAACGCGGCGAGTGACGAGTACGATTTGGAGAAGCCGGAAACGAGCACGATTCGGTCGTACGACTCGTCGAAGTACCGGACAACGCTGTTTCCGCGGAGCCCGTAGGGGGTCGGCTCATCGGGCGAACGCTCCCCGATGACTCCGAATCCGTGAGCGTCGTCAACGTAAAGCAGCGCGTCGTACCTGCGTGCAAGCCGAGCGAAGTCGCGCAGGTCGGGAGCGTTGCCGGTCATGCTGTTGACTCCGTCCATACAGATCAACCGCGTGGTCGAGCGATCCTCTCGGAGCAGGCGCTCGAGATCGTCAGGGTCTTCGAACCGGAACCTCTTGACTGTCGCTCCGCGGGCAGACGCGAACTGGCACCCGTCGTAAACCGTCTTGTGAGCACGGTTGTCCACGAGGATCGTTCCTTCGCCAGCTAGGACGGGAATTATGGATAGGTGAATGAGGGTGATCGTCGGTAGGACGAGCACGTCCTCGCAGCCCAGAAGCTCGGTGAGGCGCTCCTCGATCCGATCGTAGAGAACAGGGCTGCCGAGCATGCGTGACCAGCTTGGATGCGTCCCCCACTTCTCAACGTATTCCGGGATCGCCGCGATGATCTCCGCGTCAAGATCGAACCCGAGGTAGTTGCACGACGCAAAATCAGCGAGCCACTGGTCGCCGATCCGGATCATCCTGCCGTCGATCTCGTCGATGGTCGCGTCGGTCATCGGATTCGACCGCTCGAGCTCAGCCAGCTCGCTACAAGCTGCGAGCCAGCGATCGATCCAGGGCTGCGAGGATCGCGACGGACCGGTGACGTTCGGACGGGGGGCGGGCATGCGCACAAAGAATCGACATTTGTGCAGGAAACTTTAGGTCTGAGAGGCAGAGGAGCCGATCGTGCCTCGGCCAGCGGAGGACGTCATCGCCAGTGGAAATCGAAGCGGTCGAGATTCTCGCCGACCAAACTGGTTTACGCCAGCAAGGGAACGTCGCGACCTACGAGGAGTTTCCAGGGGCGACGCGGGGCACGTATCGTAGGCTGAGCGGGGCCGAACTAGCCGAAGCCGAGGATGAACTTGGCGTCGTCGGACATCTTCTCGGGCGACCAGGGCGGGCTCCAGGTCAGCTCCGGCTCCACCTCTTCGACACCCGGCATCTCGCTCACGGTCTCAGCGATCTGCTGCTCGATCAGAGGGCCGACCGGGCAGCCCATGGAGGTCAGGCTGTAGGTCACGTGCACCTTCGGTCCCTCGACTTCCACGTCGTAGACGAGGCCCAGCTCGACGATGTCCATCCCGAGCTCGGGGTCTTCCACGACCTTCAGCGCCTCGAAGACGTCCTCTCGGGTCGGCATGCGAGCAGTCTACCGGCCCGACTTTTCGGCCCCTTGTTAGGGCCGCCCCCAAATCGGGAAGGACGCGGTCAGCCAAGCGAGAGGAGGACACATGAGCATTCTCTGGATCGTTCTGATCGTCGTTCTCGTCCTACTGGTTCTCGGCTTTTTCGGCCGCGGCCGCTACTAGGACCGGCGAAGCTCCGAAACAGGCCGTTCGGCCCTTCCGGGCCGGGCGGCCTTTCGGCACAGTGGAGGCGTGGACACCCCCGCCTCGTTCCTCGCTGCTGCCGACGAAGCCCCGTCGCTTCCTCGTCTGGGAGGCATGGCCCGGCCAAACGGCGTCGTGATCGTGAGCGAGCGTTACTGGGCTTTTGCACGGTGCGACGGCACCCTGAGCGAGGGGCGGATGCCGAGCTCCGACACGCGCTGGCGTCGGATCCCGCTCGTCCGCGGCCTGGCACGTCTTTCCGCCAGCCTCTCTCCCCTTTTCCGAAAGACAGGTGTCGCGCGCGATCGTGACCGCGCGATTCTCGGCGGAGCGCTCGTCCTCCCCTTCGGGTTCGTCTTTCTACCGGAGTCCGTGGGGCTGGCCGTCGGTCTCGCGCTAACGGCAACCCTCCTCGCCTGGCTTTTCCGCGGGCGGACACTCTCGCTACACGGCGCCGAGCATCGCGCCATCGCCGCGGCTGAGGGGCGGCACCTTCGTTCCACGTGGACAGGAGAGGCGAGGCCCTCTCGCTTTTCAGCGCGCTGCGGAACGAACTTTGCCGCCCTGGTGCTTCCGGTGACCTTCGTCGCCGAGCGGCTCTGGCCCCTGACCGCCGCGTTCTACACCCCGGTCGTCGTGACACTTGTCTCGCTGGCCTTTTCGATGGAGCTCTGGCTCGTGTTGCAAGCGCTTCCGCGCCGTCTCGCCGGCCTCTTCCTCCTTCCCGGGCTGTGCCTCCAGCGCCTGACGACCCGTGAGCCAACGCTCGCGGAGACACGTGTCGCGCTCCGCGCGGTGGACGCCGTCCTCCGCCGTGAGCTGGCGAGCTAACTGAGCAGGCGCACTTCCTCGCGCCGTTCGCGGGCGAAGAAGTGGATTCCGTCGATGAACCGCACCCAGTTGTGGCGGGTACACATGACGACGGTGTGCGTCCGGGCGCTGTCCGCCAGGTACCGAACACCGCGGAGCAGGTCGCTGTTCGAAACGCCGGTCGCCGCGACGATCACCTCGCCGGGTGCAAGCTCCTCGGTCGTGAACGTCCGCTCGATGTCGTCGATCCCGTGCTCGGCGGCCTGACCGATCTCGCCGCGCGTGGTCGGCCAAAGCTGTGCCTGGAGCTCCCCGCCCAGACACCGGAGCGCCGCCGCGGAGATGAGCGCCTGGCGGGCGCCGCCGATGCCGATCGCGAGATGGTCGTTCGTCCCCCGAATCGCCGCAGTGATGGACGCGGTGACGTCACCGTCCTGGATCAGCTTGATGCGCCCGCCAACGGCGCGGATCTCCTCGATCAGATCGTGGTGACGGGGGCGGTCGAGGACGATCGACGTGATGTCGTTCGTGTTCCGTCCAAAGGCCTCCGCGATCGCGCGAACATTGTCCCCGACCGGGCTCGCGAGGTCGATCCGGCCCCGTGCGACCGGCCCGACCGCCATCTTCCGCATGTACATGTCCGGCAGACGAGGGAACGTCCCGGCGTCGCCCACCGCGATCATGGCCATCGCACCCGCCTCGCCGCGGGCCACCACGCTCCGTCCCTCGAGCGGGTCGGCGGCGAGATCGTAGACGCGTTCCCCGCGACCGACCTTCGTCCCCATCGCGAGCGGGCTCTCCGACTCCTCCGCACCAACGACGATGTGGCCGTCGATGGACAGTTCGTCGAGCGCCTCACGCATGGCGGTTGATGCCGAATCCTCCGCCGCTTTCACGTTTCCGCGCCCCAGCCAGCGGCCGCTCGCGAGCGCCGCCCTCTCGGTCACCGCGGCGAAGAGCTCGCAGGGGCAGTCCGCATAGGAGTTATCGAGGCTCACGCCGAGATGGTTGGTGTGCCGACGGCTCGCTCTACCTGTTCGAGTACGAGCCTGATCACGGCTTCTGCAGTTCGCTCCACGCGGGTGTTCTCGATCACGGGGACGCCCGCCTTCTCGGCCCGCTCGATGAGGTACGCCTGAATCCGGCGGATGTCGCCGAGCGAGTCGAGGTACTTGGCGACCGGTCGCAGGCCATCTGAGCCCGTGTCGCGGACCCAGAAGTGCCGGGCGTGCTCGTCCTCGTCCTCGATCGCGAGGAGCGCCTGGACGACCACGGCGCCCTCGACAGCCGCGGGAACGAGGCCCGGCACGACGTGCACACCCTCGAGCGCCATGGAGTAGCGCTCGGTCAGCGCCCGACCGATGACGGCGCGAACCCCAACGAGCACGTTCCTCGTCTGATCGTTGAAGCCGACGAGCGTCGGGTCCTTGGCCTCGTCCGGGGTCGCGACCGCTGCGGCCGCTTCGAAGCTCGAGTAGTGGATCGAGGGCATGAAGTCGACCGAGAAGAACGCCCGCATCGTTTGCCGCACAAAGTCCGTGGAGGCGACCCGCGTGATGCCGAGACGGTGGGCGACTTCAGTCGTGACGGTCGACTTGCCGGTCCCCGTAGCGCCCCCGATCAGGAGGATGAGAGGAAGATCCAGCTCCTGCAGGACCCGGTAGCGCCTGAGCCCGCGGACTGCATCCTCGCCCTCGTGCTCGGCGAGCACCTGGGTGACCAGCTCGTTCAGGTGCGCCTCGGTGAAGGTGTGCTCCTCGTGCTCGCGTACGAGCTCCTGCTCGATCAGCCGCGCGAGCTCGTAGGCACGTTCAGGCCGGAGACCGGTTCCGGACAGCGTCTTCGCCATGAGGCCCTTCGAGTACGGAAGCCGCCGCCCTTCCTCCCCACCGAGCGACTCCGGTGGTCGCCTGTCGCTCATAGGACGTCCTTTGGCCTGTCAGCGCAAGTGAGTCGGAGGCGAGAGACACTCATGCCGTCACCCGAGCCGGCACCAGGGCGCGAAGCCTCGCGTCGAGGTCGTCCTCCAGGGCCACGACTGCGTTGTCGGTGAGAACAATCTGGACTCCCTGCTCCTCCGCAGCTTCGGCAACGACGTCGATGGCGGCCGCCTTCAGCTCGACGAGGAAGACGTCGGCTGCCCGTGCCGATTCCGAAACCAGGTCGGCGCGGAGCGCCTCCCGGCGGCTCAGGTTGCCCGAGACCATCACGACCTCCGCGCCCTCCGCATCTCTCAGGTGCGAACGAAGACGCTCGTGGATCGCCGCCGGTGCCGTCGAGAAGAAGGCCACGCGTTTGCCGGCGAGCGGCTCGACCGGCCGGGGACGGAGCACGGTCTCAAAGACCTCGAGCTTGGGGTCTACGTCCCGGATCGCGGCGCGAAGCGACGCGACGCGCTCAGGGTCGGCGAGGGGCTCCTCGCAGCCTGTCACGAGGACGAGGTCGGAGATCAAGAGGCGGTATGCGCCGAGAAAGCCCGCTATGAGCTCCGGATCCTGGGCGGCTCCGGCGACGAGGACGCGAGCGTCTACGGCGACCGGCGGCACCGACGTCCCGCTGCCCTCGAAGATGACGAGGTCAGGCCGGCGCTCGGCAGCCAGTCGGGCTCCCGCTCCGACGTTCGAGACGAACGGCTGCCCGGCGAGCCCGCCACCGCAGCGGCGGCAGCCGATCGTGACGACGTTCGCGAGCGCGGCGTCCTCCAGGTAGTCCGAGGCCGCGTGTGAGCCACCGCGGGAAAGCTCCAGCAGGTCGTCCAGACTCGGTGGTGAGTCGATGACGACTGGGTCGCGCGGGCCTCCGCGGCCCATCGCGACCACGACCACCTCCCGATCCTCGGAGAGGAGGCGGGCTAGGTGCCCGGCGACCGCGGTCTTACCCACGCGCTTGCCGCTCCCGACGACAGCCAGGGACGGGAGATCGAACCTGGCGAGGGCCACCGGTTCGAAGCGGAAATCAGCACCCACGTAGGGACGGCCTGCGGCCAGCGCTCTGCTGGCCAGCCGTAAGCGCCCGCGGGCGTCGAGGACCGGCTCGTCGGAGAGATCGACCACTATCTCGGCGCCAGTCTGCGCGAGCCCTTCCTCGAGGCCGGAGTGGAGCCGCACGCCATAGTCTTCGCCGCCGCGGATCTTCTCCACCCCGCCCAGGAGAACTGCGCCCAGGACTGTGTACGGAAGCTCGGCGAGAGCGTCCCGGACGACCTCCGGATAGTGCTCGCCGTCGATCAGCACGAGCGCCGTCGGCCGCTTCGCGCTCATCGACTCGTGACCTCGTCCTCGATCCGGGTCGTGTACTTCTCGAACTCGAGCGTGTCGGCAGAGAACTGGATGATCCGCTCGGAGCCGTGGAACGGATAGCGGCGCCACACGTCGACGTGGCGGCCCTCGATCTCGACCACGTTGTAGCAGGGTCGCGTCCTGCCCCTGAGTCGAAGCGTCGAGACGGTGCCCGTATTGACGATGAAGAGGTCTTCCAGACGCCAGGCGTACGGGACGTGCTTGTGTCCCGAGAGGACGAGATTGACCTTCGAGCGCTGGAGTGCCTCGAGCGCGTCGCCGGCGTCATAGACGACGTTTCGCTCGCGGCCGGTGCCCGGCACGGGCAGCAAGTGGTGATGGAGGACGAAGATCCGGAAGTCCGCCGGGTGGGCGAACTGCTCTGAGATCCAGCGGTAGCGGCTCCGGCCGATGTGCCCGTGGTCGAGGTCCGGCTCGGAGGAGTCGATCGCGACCACCGAGACACCGTTCTGGTGAACGACTGTGTCGCGTTCCCCGAACTGCTCTTCGAAGTGGAGGTAGCCCACGTTCCGGGAATCGTGGTTGCCCGGCACGACCACGAGCGTCTCACAGCCAAGCCGCTCCAGGTATTGCTTGGCCTCGGCGTACTCCTGGCGATAGCCGAACGCAGTCAGGTCGCCGGAGCAGACGACGATATCCGGCACGAGCTCGTTGATCTCCATGATCGCCCGCTCCATGAGGTTCGGGACGAAATGCTGCGACCCGCAGTGCAGGTCGGAGATGTGTGCGATCCGAAACACGGCTCTCCTAGTCGCCCGCCGAGCACCGGAGTTTAGTGATGGGCCGTCCGCGCAGACTGCTACCGTTCGCTTCGTGCCGAAAGAAATGCCTGTTTTCCAGGCATATTGTGGGCGTCAGCCTCCTCGTTTCGTCAATCAGGCGGAACTCGAGGTCGCGAAGCTCCTTGATTTCTACGGCATCCGGTGGGAGTACGAGCCGCGCTCGTTCGTCCTCGAGACGGACGGCGAGGGCCGCGTGATCGAGGCGGCGAGGCCGGACTTCTACCTCCCCGACCAGAATCTCTACGTGGAGATCACGACGATGAAGCAGTCGCTCGTGACGCGGAAGAACCGCAAGATCAGGAAGCTCAGAGAGCGGTATCCCGACGTGAAGGTGAAGCTCTTCTACCGGCGGGACATCGAGCGTCTCGTGGAGAAGTACGGTCTCAGCCTCGCCTCGTAGAGCTTCTCGTCACCTGCGGCTGGCCGGGCCCGATCCCCGCGTCGGTGAAGTGCACCTCGCGAGCGCGGACATCCAGGCCCGAGTCACCGAGCTCGGAGCCCGCATCACGGCGGACTACGCCGGGAAGGAGCCGCTTCTGGTCGGGGTGCTCCGGGCGTCGTATGTGTTCCTCGCCGATCTCTCCCGCGCCGTGCCTATCCCGCACCACCTCGACCTCGTAAGCCTCGCCGGCTACGGTCGGGCGCTGGGGGGCCATGCAGGCGTCCGGATCATGAAGGACCTCGACGCGCCGATCGCCGGACGGGACGTCGTGATCGTCGACCTGGTCGTCGACACCGGCCTGACCCTCAACTACCTCCTCACGGCTCTACGGCTTCGCGACCCGGCCAGCCTCGCCGTCTGCTCGCTCCTCGACCGCCCGTACCGCCGCCTCGTCGAGGACCTGCCGCTCCGCTACGTCGGCTTCACCGTCCCCGACGAGTTCTTCGTCGGCTACGGCTTCGACCTGGACGGGCTCCACAGGGGCCTGCCCGATATCCACTCGTTGAACAAGTAACCGCCCCCGGGCACCCGCACGTGCTTGGCCGACCGGCGCCGGCCGAAGCGGCTTTTCGAAGAGCGTGCCTCGCGGGCCGAAGGGCCCGCGAGTAGCGGCGTTAGGAGCGTCCAGCCGCGAAGGCGGGTGGCGCGTTCACGCGCGGGCGGCGGACGGGTTACAGGTACCCGAGCGGATCCACGGGGTTGCCGTTCACCCTCACTTCGAAGTGAAGGTGCGGGCCCAGGCAGTGGCCGGTGCAGCCGGACGCGGCGATCGCCTGCCCCTGCGCGACAGAGCCGCCTCCGACCCAGATGGCCGACAGATGCGCGTAGGCAGTGGCCAGGCCGTTCCCGTGGTCGATCACGACGATATTGCCGTAACCGCCCATGCCGCCTGCGTAAATGATCGTGCCACCGGCAGCCGCGTGCACCGCGGTGCCGTTGGGCACGGCGATGTCGATCCCCTCGTGCATACGGCCCCAGCGGGGCCCGAAGCCGCTGACCACGGGTCCCGAGACCGGCCAGATGAGCCCGCTCGAAGAGACGCCCGAGCCGGAGCTCCCGCCCGAGCTGCTGGAGCCCGCCTGAGAAGAGCGGATCTGATCGGCGAGGGACGCGCTCGCCGCCTGCATCGCTTCGAGATCCTCCTCGTGCTCATGGCGCTCGTCCCGAACACTCGCTAGAAGGGACTGCCTCTCGTCACGAGCTGCGACCAATGCGCGCTGCTGCGCGACCAGCTGGTCGCGCGCGGCTCGCTGCTCGGCGGTCTTCTCCGCCAGCTCGGCCGTGACCTGCTCGACCTCCTTCTTGGTTGCCGCGGTTTCCCGGCGCGCGACGCGAACGGCGTCCCGGACACCCTTGATCTCGTCGACGATGCGCCTGTCCTCATCCCCGATTTGGCGAAAGTAGTCGATCT
This sequence comes from Gaiellales bacterium, assembly GCA_038209555.1. Taxonomy (GTDB): domain Bacteria; phylum Actinomycetota; class Thermoleophilia; order Gaiellales; family Gaiellaceae; genus DASQGA01. The sequence continues at coordinate 52,636 of JBBQXP010000001.1, read as the reverse complement.
GCTCGATCAGGTCGTTCAGGCTTGCGACCTGGAGCAGGATCTCGAGCTCGGTGGTTTGCCCGGTCTGGTAGAGCTCCACGAGCCTCTCCTCCAAGCGGCGCTCTGCGAGCTCGTGCTGGGCGACGAGGAAGTCGAGCCTGCGCGTCTGCTCCTCGTACCTCGCTTGGAGGCGAGCGAGACGCGAGCGATGCTCGGCGAGGTCGACCTCGAGCGTGGCCACGAGCGTCGAGAGACTTCCGATCTTGCCTTCGAGCGAGCCGATCTCCGAGCTCGCTGTCTCGATCTCACTCGAGAGCACGCCCTCTTTCTCCTTGGCGCCCGAGATCTGCGCCTGCAGGGCTGCTATGTGGGCGTCGACCTGATCCTTCCGGTCCGACAGTGAGCCGATAGCACCGGCCGGAATCGCCGCAACGGCCAGCCCGAAGCAGGCGATGACGAGCGTGATGGGTCGGCGGGGGCGTGACACCGGTGTGATTTTCGCCGGGCGAAAGGACGTCCCTGCGGGCCCGGCACGCGGTTTCAGGGAGATAAGAGGAGGTTTTTATCAGGAGCGGCGGTCGACTGCCACCAGTGCGTCCCTCCGGGCGTGCTCAGCTTTGGTGTTGCGTGATCCCGGGCGCCGGGGGCTCCACCGGTGGAGCGGGCTCCTCCGGCCCCGGCGTCGGCTCCCCCGGAGAGGGCTGTGGCGGCTCCGGGATGTCGCCCTCATCCGGGGGTGGCCAGGGCTCGGGCACGCGCGCCGGCTCGGGCGGTGCCTCGAGCTTGACGGTCTCTTGCACCGGCGCCTGGACACGCTGGATCAACACCTCTGTCTCTCGGATCAGGTTTTCGATCTCGGCCTCCTTGTCGCGGATCCGCCCGACGACGGCGTCGACGGCCGTCCGTGCTGCTTTCATGCCCTTCTCGTCCGCGTAGTACACGGCCTCCCCGAGCTGCCGGAAGATCCGATCCTTCTCGATGTGGAGTTCCGCGAGCTCGCGGCGGGCCCTGAACACGCCCATCTGGCCCCGCGACCTGACCGCGACGAATTCCCGAGTTGCTACGGCACGGCCGCGCGCGTCCGCGAGCAGCCGGACCGCCGCGCTGCGGTCGACGAAGCCGTCGAAGAGGAAAAGGACGGCTGCCGCGAGCAGCGCCACCACGCCCCAGGCCCAAACGGTGGCGGCGAGCAGGATGATCCCGCCGATCCCGACCAGCACCGAGATCACGAGTAGCGGCGACGGAGGCGTCAGACGCAGTCGCGAAGAGGCGCCCTCGCCGAGGCCTTGCCCGCACGCGGGGCAGTAGCGGCTCTCGGCCGCAAGGGCACTCCCGCAGTGGGCGCACTCAGACACGCACGGTCACCTCATCGGCCTTGGTGCGCTCGTCCGGAGCATGGCCCTGGGCATCGAGAGCCCGCAGTGCCTGCGCGACCTGGGAGCGAAGCGCGCCCACGGACTCGCGGTAGTCCGTATCCGAGATCTTTCCGGTCCGGTGGTCGAACTCGAGCTCCTTGAGCGCAGCCAGCGCCCGGTCTCGCTCCTCCTCCAGGCGGATCCGCTCCTGCTCGCCCATCCCGGCGACTCGAATCCGGTCGTCGACAGCCTCGGGCTCTCGCAGGAAGGGGCGAGCGACGAAGACGACGCAGCCGAGGGCGAGCATGGCCGCCAGAGCAAGCGCCACGACCTCCATCACCGTCTACGCCGGTGCCGGCGCTTCGGCCTCAGCGAAGCGGCCCGCGAGCCGTCGCTGTTCGCGCGCGTCCGGCCACATGGTGATGAGCGAGCCGAGCAGGAAGACCAGCCCGGCGAGCCAGATCAGGTTCACCAGCGGGTTCACGAGCACCTTCAGGTAGACGGACCCGTCCGAGTTGAACTGGTCGGCGATTACGAAGAGGTCCTCACCCCGGAGCAGGTCGGAGCGAATCGCGACCTCGTTTGACGTCTGCTGCTCTGCGAAATAGCGGTTCTTGCCCGCCGCCAGGCTTCCGACGCTCTCCCCGTTCCGGAAGACCGCAAGCCGAGCCCGGATCTCCTTCGCGTTCGCGGAACGCCTCTGCGCGGTTCCCAGGAGCTCGAGGCGGTAGTCACCCACCTGCATCGAGTTGCCTGGGACGAGCTTGGCCTCACGCGTTGTCCCGAAGCCACCGATCCCGATAGCGCCGAGGAGCAGGAGCACGATCGCCGCATGTACGACGTACCCGCCGTAGCGGCGGCGGTTGCGCCCCACGAGCTGGGAGAAGGCAGAGGGCCAGCTCGAGGCGCCGAGAGCTTTCCGCGCGCGTGTCCCGCGCGCGAACTCCTGCACGATCGTCGTCAGGGCGAAGGCAGCAAAGGTGTAGCCGACGAGGCCGGCTGGGCTCGATCCAGCCCCTGCCAGGGCGAGAAGAACTCCCACCGCGACCGCGACGCCCGCGGGCCACGCGAGCTGCGCGGCGAGAGAGCGAAGCGACGCCCGCCTCCACGCCACCAGCGGCCCGATTCCCATTAGCACGATGATCGGGAGGCCGAACGCGACCGCGAAGAAGTTGTAGTACGGCGCCCCCACGGTCACGGCCACGCCCCGGATGGCCTCCGAGACCAGCGGATAGACGACCCCCCAGAGGACGGTGAGAGCGAGAGCGACGAGGAACAGGTTGTTGTAGAGGAAGGCCGCCTCGCGCGACACGAGCGACTCGAGCTTCGTCCGGGAACGCAGAAGTGGCAGGCGCCAGATGATCAGCGCCGCCGAGCCCGCTGCGACGAGCGCGAGGAAGCCGATGAACCACGGACCGATCGACGACTCGGTGAAGCTGTGAATCGAGTTCAGGACGCCGCTCCGGGTCAGGAAGGTACCGAAGATCGATAGCCCGAAGGCGAGCGCGATGAGCACCGAGTTCCAGACGCGGAGCATGTTCTTCTTCTCCTGGATCATCACCGAGTGGAGGAACGCGGTCGCGACGAGCCACGGCATCAGGGCAGCGTTTTCGACGGGGTCCCACGCGTACCAGCCGCCCCAGCCGACCTCCTCGTAAGCCCACTTCGACCCGAGGAGGATCGCAACGCCAAGGCACGTCCAGGCGGCGAGCGTCCAGCGGCGGGTGGCAATGATCCAGCGCTCATCCGCCCGGCGCGAGGCAAGCGCTGCCATCGCGAAGGCAAACGGCACCGTCAGCCCCACGTAGCCCAGGTAGAGGAGCGGCGGATGCGCGAGCATGTACGGGTTCTGGAGGCTCGGGTTGAGCCCGACGCCGTCCGCGGGCGGGGCGTGGGTCACGAACGGGGAGGCGACGAAGCAGAGGAGCAGCGCAAAGAACGAAGCGATGCCGGCTCCGATCGGGACCGTCCAGGGCAGAACCTCGCGCGTGAGCCGCGGGTTCAGCGCGAGCGCGGCCGAGACCAGCCCGGTCAGGACGAGGAACCAGAGGAGCAGCGAGCCCTGCTGCCCGCCCCAGAAGGCGGCGAGCGTATAGCCGAGCGGTAGCTCTCGGCTCGTGTGGTCGGCGACATAGGCGAAGGAGAAGTCGTGGCCGGCCAGGGCGGCGAGCAGGACAAGACTGGCGACCGCGGCCGCTGCGAAGGCGGCGAGAAAGGCATTGCGCGCCGACTCCAGGAGCCGTCGGCGTCCCCGCAGTGCCGCGTAGGCGCCCGCGATGGTGGCGTAGAGGACGAGCCCGAAAGCAACGAGGAGAGCGGCCCGGCCTAGGAGCGGCATCTGTTCCTCAGGACTTGGCGGCGTACTTCGAGGGACATTTCGTGACGAGCGAGTCCCGCTCGGCGACGAAGACGCCGCTTCGAAGCTCGCCCCGCATATAGACGTCCCTGCCCGCCTTGAAGAGGTCGGGCACGGACCCCGTGTAGGTGACGGGGACCGTCGCACTCCCCTCGATGTCCCGCAGCGTGAAGGTCTTCGGCACTGCGCGCCCATCCCCGCGAATCGGGCCGACAACCTTACCGGCAAGACTTACCTTGCCCGGGTGGTCAGCAAGTTGGCTCGGGCGAAGAGAAGGCGTCGAGCCGCCTGCAAAGCTGGTGTAGAGCAGGAAGACAGCCAGAACGGCCGCTACCGAGAGCGCGATGATCAGCCGCGCGGGACTCCGCCTCCGGGCCACAGGTCGAGTCTAGCTCCATGCAGCCGGTTTACGGCTCACGTGGTGAGTCGCTAGTGCTGCTCGGGCGCGAGCGTCGGGCTCCGGAACGGGATCCGGTACCCGTGGTCGCGGCAGAGCGAGCCTGGAGCATCCTCGGTCAGAGCGTCGCAGTACCCCTTGCCGTACGCGGCGCGCATGAACGCGGCGACGACCTCGAGGTTCCACTCCGAGACGTCGCTCGCCTCACACCAGAGGTCGGCAAGGCGAACGTCGATGTCCAGCTCGAGAAGCTCGATGCGGGTGGGTCGCTTTCCCATGCGGAAAAAGGTAGTAAGCGCGTCGGACGGCGTTCTCCCGGCGCTGGAGGGTTGGGCAAGCCTCTAGTCTCCAGACGTGTCGACGATCAGCGTCGGGCCGGCGCGCGTCCCGAGCCGGGAGAGCCCTGAGGCGGCCGTCAGGCTGCTCGTGGAGCGCGGCTACTCGGCGTGCGAGATCGACTTCGCGAGCGGCTTCTGGATGGACAAGAACTGGGCAACGGAGTTCGGCAGGCTCGCGGCGGCTGACGTCATTACGCTCTCTGTCCACGCCCCGATTCCAGCCTTTCTCGGCCATCTCGAGCGCGACATGAAGCATAAGCGGGCCACGGGGATGCTCGACCACTCGGCCGGCATCGCAATGGCCTGCGGGGCCCAGGTGGTCGTGATCCACCCCGGCTTCCTGCTCGGCCGGACGCGGGAGGAGGCGCTCGAGTCAGTCGCGGAGCAGCTCGCCGAGCTTCGCGAGCGGCTGGTGGCCAAAGAGCGAACGGTCCCGTTCGGAGTCGAGGTGATGGGCCGCGTCCGGGAGCTGGGCACGGCAGAGGACGTCTTCTGGCTCGCGGCCCGCCTCGACTGGGTCCGCCCCGTGATCGATTTCGCGCACCTGCACGCTGTCACCGACGGGGGGTTCACCGATCCCGACGCGTTCGCGGCAGTGCTCGGAGCGGCCAACGAGCTGCTCGACCCCGAGGCGTCGTTCCACATCCACTTCTCAGCGATCCAGTACGCAAACAGGAACGAGACGAAGCACCTGCCTTACGGGGAGGGAACCCTCCGCGCAGAGCCCCTGCGCGAGGCGCTCGACCGCTTCGAGCGTCCGGCGACGGTGATTAGCGAGTCGCCGAACGACGAGAGCCACCAGGCGATCCGGGCGATTCTCATCGGCACCCGGGTGTAAGCCCAACAGTGGGAACGGGAGACCGAGGGCCGCGTCGCGAACCGCACCCCGGAGACCGGATGGCCGGGCGCCAGGCCCACCGCCACTCCCACGGCCCCGTAGAACCCTCGATCGTTCGGTCTCGGGAAGGAGTGAAGGCCGTTTCGTTCAGCCTCGGCGTTCTCGGCGCAGCGGCGCTCGCGCAAGCGGCGGTCTTCGTTCTTTCCGGCTCCGTCGCGCTACTGGCCGACCTCATCCACAACCTTGGCGACGCCCTGACCGCCGTTCCGCTCGGTATCGCCTTCTTCCTCCGGAGCGCGCGAGCCGAGAGGCTTGCCGGTTTCGCCGTCGTGCTCGCGATCTTCTTCTCGGCCTGCGTCGCACTGTACGAGACGATTGTGCGGCTGATCCATCCGCAGCATCTCTCGCACCTATGGCTGCTCGCGGCGGCGGGAATGATCGGCTTCATCGGGAACGAAATCGCGGCTCGCGTTCGGCTGCGCGCGGGGAAGCGCCTCGCGAGTCCGGCGCTGATCGCCGACGGGAACCATGCGCGCGTTGACGGGTTCGTTTCGCTCGGCGTCATCGCGAGCGCGGCGTTCGTAGCACTCGGCGCGCCCGTCGCCGACCCCCTCGTCGGCCTGGCGATTACCTTCGTGATCCTCCGTATCACGTGGGACTCGTTGCGGACAGTTCGCGCTGGGTGATCGGCCGAGGGCCGTCGTCCCGACCGGATAGAGTCGGGTCGTGGCCCGGTTCGGACGGAAGAGCGAACGCGACGCACCGGCCGGTGAGCACGCCCGAACGCGCGCGGTGGAGCGCTTCACCGTTCGTGTCGCCATGACCCTCGGGATCATCGGAATCGGAACCGCGCTCGCGGCGATCCTCGGCACGCAGGAGGTCGACGCATGGATCGTCGGGCTCGTCGTCTCGACCGTGACCGTTGTGCTCGCCGCCGTGCTCTGGACCCGGCGAACTCCCTAGAACGGCGAAGGGCGGCCGAAGCCGCCCCGCGTCGGTGCTGCTCGTACTCGGACTACGACTGTCTGGAGATCTCCTCGACGACCTGTCCGGTCTCCGAATCGTCCCCTTGACGGGCCACGTCGGCCTGCGCGACGATGCCGACCAGCTGGTCGCCCTCCACGACCGGAAGCCGACGGACCTTGCTCGACGCCATCTTCCTGAGCGCCGAGTCGAGGTCGTCGTCCGGGGAGACGGTCTCGAGGTCGCTGGACGCGATTTCCCCCACCGTGGTCGAGTTCGGATCGCGGCCCTCGGCCAGCACGCGAACGACGAGGTCGCGGTCGGTGACAATGCCGACGAGCCGGCCTCCCTTGACGACCGGAACCGAGCCAACGTCCTCGGAGGCCATCACCTTCGCGGCCTCGACAGCCGTGGCCGCAGGATCGCAACTCGTCGGGTTCTGCGTCATGACGTTTCTGACCTGTTCCATGTCTGCTCCTTTGTCGCCTGGATTTCCACTACCCAACGCCCGATCGGCAAAACAGGGGAATCGCGCTGGAACACGTGCCACCGGGCCTAGCGGTCAGGTTGGCTTCGCACCGAGCTGGCCAAACCGCTCCCAGCGCGCCAGGGGACGATCTCCCGGCTGGGAGAGGTTCATCGCGGTGTTGACGAGCTCGACGTGAGTGAAGGCCTGCGGGAAGTTTCCGACGAGCAGCTCGTTCTGCGCGTCGTACTCCTCCGAGATGAGGCCGAGGTCGTTTCGAAGTCCGAGCAGCCGCTCGAAGAGCTCCACCGCGTCATCGTGGCGCCCGATCAGGTTCAGGTTGTCGGCCAGCCAGAACGTGCACGGAAGGAAGGCCCCCTCGCCCGCCGGCAGCCCGTCGACGCTCTCCGTCTGTTCGTCGTGCCGGTACCGCATCACGAAGTCGTCCTCACGGAGATCCCGCTCGATCGCCTCGACCGTGCCCTGCACCCGCTCGTCCGACCCGGGGAGGAACCCGACCAGGGGCATGAGCAAGAGGCTCGCGTCGAGCTTCTTCGCGCCGTAGAACTGGACGAAGGAGTTCAGCTCCGCGTCGAACCCCTTCTGCAGGACCTCGTCGTGGATCTCCTTCCGAAGGCGCCGCCAGCGGTCGACGGACCCATCGGCGTGGCTGTGCACGGCACGCGCTGCCCGGTCCGCGGCCACCCAGGCCATCACCTTTGAGTGCGTGAAGTGGCGCCGCGGGCCGCGTACCTCCCAGATCCCGTTGTCCGGCTCCCGCCACTCCGACTCGAGGTGGTCGAGCAGCTTCTTCTGGATCGCCCAGGCCCTCGACTCGGCCTCGAGACCGAGCTCCTCGGCGTGGTAGAGCGCGTCCATGACCTCGCCGTAGACGTCGAGCTGCTTCTGGTCTGACGCAGCGTTCCCGATCCGAACCGGCTTCGAGCCCAGGTAGCCGGGGAGCCAGGTCACCTCGAACTCGGTCAGGCGCCGCTCCCCCGCGACCCCGTACATGATCTGGAGGTCCGCCGGATCCCCGGCGATCGCGCGCAGGAGCCAGTCACGCCAAGCCCGCGCCTCCCCCGTGAAACCCGCTTCGAGGAGCGCGTCGAGCGTGAAGGCCGCGTCCCTCAGCCAGCAATAGCGGTAGTCCCAGTTGCGGACACCCCCGAGATACTCCGGCAGCGAGGTCGTCGGGGCTGCCACGATCCCGCCCGTCGGCTCGTACGTGAGCGCCTTCAGGACGATCAGGGAACGCACGACCTCGTCGCGCCAGGGCCCTTCGTATCCGCACCCATCGGCCCAGCGCCGCCACCAGGCCTGCGTCTCGGCCAGGGCTCGACCCGGCTCGATTTCTCGCGGCAGCGGCTCATTCGACGGATACCAGGTCAGGACGAATGGCACCTGCTCCCCCTTTGACACGGCGAAGTCTGAAACGGTCGAGAGATCTTTCCCCCGCGTCTCTACAGGGGTCCGCAGGCAGAGGCCGTCGGGCCCGGCGATGCACACCGTCGCGTCGTCGATCCGGCGCACCCAGGGGACGATGGCGCCGTAGTCGAAGCGGACGATGAGCTCCATTCGCATCTCGACGCGACCGTTCAGTCCTTCCACGATTCGAACGACGTCCGGGTCGCGCCCGCGCGGGGGCATGAAGTCGATGATGCGGACGGAGCCCTCGTCCGTCTCGAAGTCAGTCTCGAGGATGAGCGTGTTGTCCCGGTAGCGCCTTCCCGCCGGCCGCGCCTCCCCTTTCGGTGCGACGAGCCAACGACCATGCCTCGGCGTCCCGAGGAGCGCCGCGAAAAACGCTCCCGAGTCGAACCGGGGCATGCACAGCCAGTCGATCGACCCATCGCGCCCGACCAGGGCCGCGGCCTGCGTGTCGCCGATCAGCCCGTAGTCTTCAATCGGAAGGGGCACGTGGCCATTGTGGCCGGTACGGCCGCCCGCTACACGGCGAGGGCGAGCTGGCGGTCGGCGCGCGAGCTTGGCTGCGGCCTTGTCGCGGGTGTTCGGGTAGAGCCCAGGCCATGCCGGAGCCGCAGGCGGGCGAAGCGCTCGGAGACCTCTTGCTGGTACGCCTTCGGGGCATACGCCCGCCGTCCGTACAGCTCCACGTAGCGCGCGTAGAGCCACGGATACGTGCGCTCCATCCATGGCATGAAGTGCTCCCGGATCGAGGGGCGCACGTGCAGGATGATGGGCGTCGCCCATTGGACCCCCGCCGCCGCACACGCTGCGATTACCTCGTCCAGATGCTCCTCGTCGTCGGTCAGCCCCGGCAGGATCGGCGCGACCAGAACCCCGGTGCGGATGCCCGCGTCGGCGAAGCGCCCGAGAATCTCAAGCCGTTTGCGCCCCGGGGGCGTTCCGGGCTCGACCACGCGCCGCACCGCCTCGTCGAGCATGCCTACGCTCATCGAGACGCTGAGACCTGCGACTTCGTTCAGCCGTCGGTAGACGTCGAGGTCACGAAGGATGAGCGTGGACTTCGTGAGCATGGAGAGCGGGTTCTGAAAGTCCGCCAGTACCTCGAGGACGCCCCGCGTCAGTCTGTACCGGCCCTCGCAGTGCTGGTACGGATCGGTGGCCGTGCCCATCGCGATCGTCTCGCCCTCCCAGCGGGGCGATGCCAGGTTGCGCCGGAGAGCGTCGACGACGTTGACCTTCACGACGATCTTAGAGGAGAAATCCTCACCGACCCCGAGGTCGAGGTAGGCGTGGTATGCACGTGCGAAGCAGTAGTGGCAGCTGTGCGTGCAGCCCCGATACGGGTTCACGGTCCACCGGAAAGGAACGCGGCTCGACTCGTGCACTCGGTTCAGCGCGTTCTTGCACTCCTCCTCGAGGTACTGCGCCCTGGCCATTCGGGCACTATAGAACATATGTTCGATGGAGGCGGCCGGAGGTTTATGCCGCTTCGCGCAGCGATTCGAGCTCCCGGAGCTCGGACAGGCGCTCCAGCGCCCGCGCCTCGATCTGCCGCACCCGCTCGCGGGTAACACCGAGCCTGCGCCCGATCTCCTCGAGCGAGACCGGCCCGGCGTCGCCGTTCATGCCGTAACGGAGCCTGATCACCTCGCGCTCCTTCTCTGGCAGCCCCCCCACTGCGTGCCGGAGCGCCTGCTCTGCGAGGCTCACGTGCACCTCCTCGGACGGCTCGGGCGATTCACCGGCGACCAGATCGCCGAACGATGTGTCTTTCCCTTCCCCCACCGGCTTGTCGAGGCTCGCGACGACCCGGGCCGCCTCCCGTGCCTCGCGCACCTGCTTCTGCGGCAGCTTCGTCGCCTTCGCGATCTCCTTGTCGGTCGGCTCGCGTTCCAACTTCGCCCAAAGCTCCCGCTCGGCCCGCGAGATCTTCTGCTCCCGCTCGACGATGTGCACCGGGATCCGGATCGTGCGCGCCTTGTTCGCAACGCCGCGCTGCACGGCCTGGCGGATCCACCACGTCGCGTAGGTAGAGAACTTGTAGCCCCGCCGCCAGTCGAATTTCTCCACAGCCCTGATCAGGCCGATGATGCCTTCCTGGATCAGGTCGAGCAGCGACAGGCCGTGGCCCTGGTACCTCTTGGCGATCGAGACCACCAGCCGCAGGTTGGAGTTGATCATCCGGTCCTTCGCTTCCTTGTCGCCGCGCTCGATCCGCTTCGCAAGCTCCACCTCCTCCAGCGCGGTCAAAAGCGGATGACGCCCGACCTCGTTCAGGAAGAGCTGAAGCGCGTCGGTCGTCGCCATTGCGAGCTCACCGTTCAGGTACGCCGCCGGGACGCTCTCCTCACGTGCACAGTCGTCCGTGACCTCGAAGCCGCGCGACTCGATGAGGTCGTAGAGCTCCTCCACCCCCGCCTCGTCGAGCTCGTGTACCTGCACGAACTGGTGAAGCTCGGAGATGTGCAGGCACCCCTGCTCCTCTCCCCGGTCCAGGAGCGCGTCGAGCTGCGCTTGCAGAGATTGCTCGGCTGCCATTGTCCTTACGTGCCCAGACGCAGGTTAGGCTAATCAAGCGGGTGGAGGCACTGCGGCCGCGCGCCGGTTGGCCCCGACGGACGCGACGATCACGAGGACGACGGCCACCGACTCGAGCAGAGTGAGCCGCTGCGAGAGGATCAGAACGCCCGCGAGCGCAGCGGCTGCAGGCTCGAGGCTCATCAGGATCCCGAAGGCGGAGACGCTGATGCGGCGCAGGGCGCTCAGCTCCAGGAGGTACGGAACGACCGAGGCCAGGAGCGCGACGGCGACCCCGACCCCGAGCAGAGACGGATCCAAAAGCTCAACTCCTGCCGACGCGATCCCGAGAGGGGCCATCAGGAGGGCTGCAACCAGCATCGCGACGGTCAGCCCGTCCAGGAGCGGCCAGGTCGACGTCAGCCGCTTGCCGACCACGATGTACAGGGCCCAGCACCCGCCCGCGCCGAGCGCCAGCAGGAGTCCGATGTGGTCGACGTCGACAGTCGGGCTCCCCAGGAGCGCCACGCCTGCGCCCGCCAGCAGGACCCAGAGAACGTCTTCGACACGACGCGATCCGAGCGCCGCGACGAGGAGCGGGCCCAGGAACTCGGCGGTGACGGCGACCCCGAGCGGAACCCGGTCGATCGACTCGTAGAAGAGCGAGTTCATGAGGGCGAGGATCCCGCCGAGCGCGAGCACGGGCATAAGCGGCCGCCCCCGCAGACGTCGCAGGGCGCCCCGGCTCAGGGCGACGAGGATCACCGCACCGAAGGCCTGCCTCAACCAGACGGCGCCGAGCGCACCCGCCTCCTCGAAGAGCGTCGTCGCGAGTGCAGCTCCGCACTGGACGGAGAGGGCGGCGCCGATCACGAGCAGCGGCGCGGGTGTTCGTCCAAGCAGCCGGCGCGAAAGGCTGGTTGGCGCTGCAGGCGGTGTCACGACTGCCATCTGACGATCGTAGGCCGGTCCAGAGGCCGCCGCGCGTCCACCCTATCGGGGCGTTCCTCAGGCTTTTCGGGGGGATTCCAAGAAGGCATGACTGCCGCGCCAATCACCACTTAGAGGGATGCCGGGGTGTCCCTGCCGGATGCAATACTTCCTTTGTTCTAGATAAATGCCCGGGAGCGGCCCCCGGCCGGACAAGGGGGTAATGACATGCTCCACGGGAAGCGGACACGCATCCTCATAATGACGCTCGTCGTGTTGATCGCGGTCGTGGGCGGACAGCTCGTTGGCTGGACCTGGACGTAGGGGCGAAGCGGACCGACCCATGCCCCTGAGGCCACTCCTTCGCGGAGTTCCGCGGGAGACAATCTGGCTTCTGCCGATCGTCGCCCCGGTCGCGTTTGCGGGGGGCGCCGTCGCGATCGCGGCAACGGTGGTGTTCGCCCGCTCCGCGCCTGACCCCGGGGATCTTCTCGGCCTGCTCGCACTCTTTGCAGCCGCGGCTTTCGTCGAGGCGTTCCCGGTCCCCATCGAGGACGTGTACCAGGACAAGAGTGAGACTTCCCTTGCCAACGTCTTCATCGTCGGGACGGCGGTCATCTACGACTGGTCCGCCGCGACGGTGCTCGCTTTCATGTCGATGCTGCTCGTCGAGAGCATCAGGCGCCGTCAGCTTCCCAGCCGCGTCGTCTACAACACGGCCCTCTACGCGCTCGCCGCGGCCGCCGCGGGGGGCGCGACCGCGGTCGTGCCGTTTGACGGCTTGCAGGGGCTCGTCCTGGAAGCGGCTCTCGGCTCGCTCGCGTTCTACGTCGTGAACGTCGGGCTCCTGGCGGCGGTGGTCGCGAGGAGCGGCCGCGAGCGCTACGAACGGGTCGCGTACGGCTACGTGCGCTGGACCGTGGTTCCCTTCGTGATCATGGCGTCGGTCACGCTCATGCTGGCGGTGATCTGGCAGCGTTCTCCTTTCCTCGCAGGGGCCCTGACCGGACCCCTGATCGCGATCGCGCTCTACCAGCGTTCGGTCCATCGCGCTGTCGAGGCAATGCGGCTCGCATCGATCGACCCCCTGACGGGCGTCGGGAACCACGGTCATTTCCACGACCGGCTCGACGCGGTGCTCGCCGAGGCAGACGAGACCGGGAGCGCCGTGAGCCTCTGTCTTCTTGACATCGACGACTTCAAGCAGATCAACGACATTCGCGGCCATCCGGTCGGAGACCGCGTGCTTGCACACCTGGCGGGCGAGCTCCGACAGCGCGAGGAGGCCTTCCGGATCGGCGGCGACGAGTTCGCCCTGGTGATGACGGGAACCGAAGAGGGAGACGCCATAACGGCGGCCGAGAAGATCGTGAACCGGGTGGCGGGAACGAAGCTCGAGCCCGGCCTGCAGACGAGCGTGTCGGCCGGGATCGCGACCTACCCGCGCCACGCATCCGACCGGGGGGAGCTCGTCCAGGCGGCGGACAAGGCTCTCTACGAGGCGAAACGTGCCGGCAAGGGCAGGGCGCGCCTCTTCCATCCCGACTCGGTCGATATCGCAGAGCTCCACATGCTCGCCGAGGGGCCCGACCGGGAAGCGCGCCTCCGCGCTGCGGCGACGCTTGCATACGCAGTCGACGCCCGGGATGCCTATACCGGCAGCCACTCGCACGCAGTCGGTGAGCTTGCCGCGGAGATCGCCACCCGCCTCGGGCTCTCCTCCGAGGACATCCAGCTCGTCCGTCTCGCCGGCCGGCTGCACGATCTCGGCAAGCTCGCTATCCCCGAGGAGATACTCCGTAAGCCGGACGCGCTCTCCGACTCGGAGCGCCTCGTCCTCGAGCGGCACCCGCAGATCGGCTTCCGCATGCTGCAATCCCTCGGCGTCGAGCCGATTACGACCTGGGTCCTGCACCACCACGAGCGCTGGGACGGCGAGGGCTACCCCGAAGGCCTAGCCGGCGAGACGATCCCCCTCGGAGCCCGGATCATCTTCGTGGCGGATGCCTACGACGCAATGACCACCGAGCGCGTCTACGGGACACGGCTCTCCCCCGCGCAGGCACTCGCCGAGCTCGGCCAGTGCGCGGGGACCCAGTTCGATCCGACTGTCGTCGCTGCGCTCCTCGCCGAGGAGCACGGCAGCGCGCCGATCGCCGCCCAGAGCGCCTAGTCGGGCTCGCGCTCGGGGTCGATCTCGACCTCGGCCCCCTCGTTCAGGGCGAGCCAGGTCGCCACGTAGAGGCGAAGCTCTCGCTCGGCTTGGTCGCGTGTCGGGGCCGGGGCCTGGACGCGTAGGACACCCTCACCGCCGTCCTGCACGAGGCAGCCTGCACGGCCGAGCGCATCTCCGAGCTCGGGTGCGAGCCGGGAGGGGCTGACCAGGATGCGAAAGGCGCCGACGGAGACTGGACCCGTAGTGTTCCGCATTCCGGACCGCTCAGCGTCACCCGACCGAGGGTCGGAGCTCGCAAGCAACGGGGCGGCACCTCTCGGGAGTGAGGCGCGGAACCAATGAGGCGGGGACGGCAGGTCCGAGACATATACTTGTCCGATGCGCGCCGAGGACACTAGTCCGCCTGTTTTCTGGGAACGGCAGCTCGATCGGCACAGTTTTGTCCCCTTGTACTATCAGCTTCAGGAGTCCCTGAAACAGCAGATTGAGTCCGGCGTCTGGAGCGCCGGCGACCAGCTACCCTCCGAGCCCGAGCTCGCACGCCGCTTCCACGTCAGTCGGGTCGTGGTCCGGCAGGCGCTCGCGATCCTCGAGGACGACCGGCAGATTATCCGCGTCCGCGGGCGGGGCACCTTCGTCGCTCAGCCCAAGCTCGACTACCGCGCGGGCGGGCTCTCCCGACTCCTCGCCGCGCCGCGGGGCGCCGACGTCGCCGTGCAGGTGCTCGACAAACGGACGATCAAGGTCGAGCGCAGCATCTCGGAAGCTCTCGAGGCCGAACCCGACGAGGACGTGGCACGCCTGACGACGCTCCTGTCTCTCCGCGAAGTCCCGCTCGCCATCAGCTACTCGTTCTTCCACCGTCACGAGGCCTCGTGGCTCGTCGACGCGGCTCACGTCGGCCGAAGGCTCCCCTCGGGCCTAACGCTGGCTCAGCACGGTATCGAGCTCGAACGCTCCCGCCTCGCAATCGAGACGAGCCAGTGCGGTCAGTTCGAAGCCGATCGCTTCGCCATCCCACACCGCTCCGCCGTCTTCCTCGTCTTCTGTACCGAGTACCGGCGAACTCCCGACGGCACCGCCCCCTTCGAGGTCGCGCGGGTCGAGTATCGCGGCGACATCATGCAGTTCCGCCTCGAGGTCTCCCCGACCGGGACCGACGCCCTTTCGGCCACCTGGACGTTCAACGAAGGGGTCGAGGCGCTCGTGGGCGCCCTACCGTAAACGCGCGGTGCCCCGGCACGACGTCTCTCTCTGTGTGGAAGACCTGACCTGGCCGGCGCTCGCCAGGATCGTTGAGGGCGGTGAGACCCTGTGCGTGCTCCCGGTGGCCGCCGTCGAGCAGCACGGGCCTCACCTTCCCGCCTCAACCGACACGGAGATCGCGACGGCGGTCTCTCGGGCCGCCTCGGCGCGGACGGGCGTGCCCCTCCTCCCCACGCTCTGGGCCGGCTCCTCTCAGGCGCACACGACGGCCTGGCCGGGAACCTTCTCGCTGCCGCCCCGCCTTCTCATCGAGGTCGTCGTCGAGCTCGCGCGCTGGGTCAGGGCAAGCGGGTTCAGCCGCCTTCTGCTCGTGAACGCTCACGTTGGAAACGCGGCGCCTCTTCGGGTGGCGATCGACGAGATCCGCGCCTCCGGCGAGCTCCGCGCCGGGCTCGTCAGCTGGTACGAGCTCACACCCGAGATCGCCGGCGAGGTGACGTCGGATGCCGACGACTGGCATGCACACGCCGCCGAGACGTCGTTGATGCTGCATCTGCGCCCCGACCTGGTCGACCTGGGGGAAATCCGCGACGATGAGGACCGCACCGGCGAGCTGGTGTTGAGCTACACCGTTGCCGAGACGAGCCGCGAAGGGCTGACAGGAGAACCCAGCCGTGCGAGCGCAGACAAGGGGGCCGCCCTCTTCGAAGCCGTAGTAACTGCGCTCGCCGAGCGCTTCGAACGAGCCCGCGTCGAGGTGCCGCCCGAGCTCTAGCGATCCGCCTAGTCGAGCGGGTGAAACTCCTTCGTCTCGAGAAGGGCGCGGCCATGGTCCGTGTCGCGGAGGTTCCAGGCGCTCACGCGCTCTGGCACCAGCCGGATCGTGACGTTGTCGGTGGCCAGATACCGGTCGACGGGGTCGAGCTCGCGTCCGGGCTCGGTCACGTACCTGAGATGGATCCGCCGGTTCGTGGCGACTGCTTCCTCACCCTCGCGCAGCTCCGCACGGCCGATGAGCGTGATCCCGCGCAGGTCGAAGCCGCCGCGGGAGTCGTCGATCATGACCGTTACACGGGGATCCCTGGCGATGTTTCTCGCCTTGCGGGTCGTGCGGCTCGTGGGCATGAGCAGCGCCTCACCGTCCCAGAGAAACCACATGCCGACCAGATGGACAGCGCCGTCGCGGTCGATCGTCGCGAGGTTGGCGACCAGGCGGGCGTCGAGCAGCTCGCGCGCGAGCGCGCCGCCTAGAACGTCTCGCTCTTCTCTGCGACTTCCTGATACCACCGCTTGCGGGCTCCGACGCGGGCTCTCAGCTTCCATTTGCTCGTCTTCGGCTCCTCCTCGATCGCTCGCTCGAGACCGTCGATCCGCTCCTCGACGATGCGCGCCTGCTCCGAGGAGAGCTCGCCGTCGCCAAGGTGGCGGCGCAGTCTGGCGAGGTTGGTCGTCACCGTGTAGTAGAAGCCCCAGTCGGCTCCGAGCAGCTTGGCGACGTAGGTGTGGTCGATAGCGTCCTCGCCGCTCGCGTCGAGCGGATGCTCGAGCAGGAGGACGAGTGAGTCCTTGATGTCCTTAGGGTTGATTTCGACGATCTGCGTCTTCTCGAGCAGCAGGTCGGTCGGGGTGATCGTCGGGTAGTCGAGCTTCAGGCGATCGCGGAGGGGGATCGGATGGCAGAAGTAGAGTTCGTCGAAGAAGATGTCCACGAAGAGGCTGGACTGTGGATCGCCGAAGCAGTAGCGCTTGCCCTCGGTGGCGACGAGGAGGTCCTGGTCGACCACGAAGCCCAGGCTTTCCAGCCACGCACGTACTTCGCGCCGCTGGTCGCTGCGAGCGGCCAGGTCCACGTCAGTCAAGTCTCGCTTCATCTGCTCGAAGAGCTCGATGTTCGCCGGGCAGTGGAGACGGTAGGCGAGCGAACCGAGGATACGAAGCTCGAGCCCGCGCTCGCGCGCCTGCTCTACGAGGCTCAAGGCCCGCTCGACGTATTCCAGATTCTCGACAGGCATTACGGATACCTCCGCCTGTGCTCGGTTACAGCTTCCTCGAAGCACGCTAGCGGCGCACGAAGGACTCCGGCACCGATCTGCCCGCCGCCGCGCCCCGCGACGCCGATGTCCATGGCCGGCGCGATGGCGGTGTCAACCACCCGATAGACATCGATGCCGGTCGGCACTCCCCGGAAGCCCAGGAACGGGATCTTGTACTCGGGGTGCTCGCCGGCAGTGATCTCGTACATCTCGAGGTTCGTCTCGACCATACGCTCTGCAGAGCCGCCCTGGTACTCCTGGAGCGGAAAAGCCGCGGCCTGCGCGAACCCGCCCAGCCCGACCGTCTCGTTGATGATGCTCTCGCCCCCCATGTACTCGATGTCGTCGACGGTGTAGCCGTCGAAGAGCTTCGGCTCCATCGGCGGCATCGGCGCTTCGAACCAGACGTCCCCGAGCCCACTCACGCGGATGGCAAAGGTCCGGCAGCTGAAGGTCATCGCGCTCACGATGCTCGCGCCTTCGACGCCATGCGCCGCGTCGGCGGTCGCTTTGGACGAGGCCATCGACAGGCGCAGGAAGAAGTAGTCGCTCGAGCCCAGGTACTCGAGCGTCTGCCGCACCTCGTCGCGCCGCTCGTCCGCGAGCTCGAGCAGGGTCGGGAAGAGCTCGCGCGTGAAGAGGAGGGTCGCGGCGGTGTTACGGCTGTGGAGTTCGTCGCCCATATGGAGCGCCCGGCGCACGATCGGCCGCAGGGGGACACCGCCCGCGCGCCGCACGGCCTCGCCCAAAACCGGCCCGATGACTGCGCCGATGAACCCGAGGCTCTCGCGCACGGCATCGTTGTAGACGCCGTAGTTCAGCCGCGCGGGGGACGGGCCCTCGAAGAGGTTGCAGAACGCGCGGTTGCCGCCCTTGGCGTTCTCGACGACGAACACCGGCATCGAGGCCGTGTAGATCCCGGCGAGCGAGCCGACGCACCGGTGCTCGCTGCACGTTGCAACGCGGATCTTCCCGGCGCGAATGAGGGCGTCCGCTTCCTCCGCGTCCCCGGCGAGTCCCTCGTAGAGCGCGCCGCCGATGAGCCCGGAGCGCTGCCCGCCGTAGTAGCCGTCCCACGCGAGTGGGGCCCCCGAGGTGAGCACCGTCTCCGGCGTCATGCCGGGAACCACGTCCAGAGCCGGCCGGACGTCCACCAGCACCGGCTCGGAAGCCCAGAGGCGCTCGAGGACTTCGGCGTTCGCACGTTCACGCAAGCTGGGCCGTGACGCCACGGCGTCACGGGAGCGGCTTGTCATAGCCCTCCCTCAAGAGCTGCAGCTCCTGCCATTCGCGGTCGACCACCGGCCAGAAGTGCTCGGGGTGCTCGGCCGCCCAGATCTGCGAGCGGATGACGAAGTTGTCCGGATCGAGCTCGAGCGCGGCCCGCCAAACTGCGATCGCCTGGTCTTGGCGGCCGGCCGCGTAGAGCTCGACTCCTTCAGCGAAACGCTCGAGGGCACCAGAGTCCATGCGCCCGTCCTCGCCGGGTGGCTCGGTCGGGTCGCCGCCGAGGAAGCTCTCGAGGTTCCAGCGGACGCGAGGGTCGGCGACGTCGAAGTCGACCACGTGGCGGTAGCGAACGATCCCCTCGGCGTCGACGAAGAACCCGCTCGGCACGATGCGGAAACCGAGCAGGCGGCCGAGATCGCTCGCACGGTCGACGAGCACGGGGAAGCGCACGTCATGCTCCTCGCACAGAGGGCGCACGCGCTCCTCACCCTGGACGTCCTGGGCGACGGCGAGCAGCTGGAAGCCTCTCCTGCGATCCTCCCACGCCCGCTGCCACCCGGGCAGCTGCTCACGGCACGTTCACCAGGTGGCGAAGCAGAAGAGGACGGCGGGCGAGCCGAGGAGATCCGCCCGCGTCCAGGTCCTGCCGTCGAGATCGGGCAGGGCAAAGTCCGGGAGCGGATCTCCAAGACCTACGCTCGCGCTCATTCGATCGGGATCTCCTTGAACGCGAGGTTGACGTTGACGCCCTGTCTGCGCCGGATGAACCACATGATCCAGTAGATGCAGAACGAGCCGACGAACCAGCCGATCAGAACGGACATGCTGTGGCGCGAATGCCCGGCGGCGAAGTCGTCGAAGAAGAGGTTGAAGAAGTAGAAGAAGGCCGCTGCCGCTCCGAGCGCGCACGCGACGCTCATGATCGGGAACCCAGCGATCTTGACGTTGGCCAGCGCGCTCTTCTGGTAGATGTCAGGCCTCCGATAGGGGAAGAAGACGCCTGCGAGCAGGACGATCGCCCAAGCCAGGACCGCGACCTCGATGAAGATGACGAGCTGGAAGTAGGTCGTGAAGGCGAGCATTCCGACGAAGGCGATCGCACCCGCGAGGCAGAGCACGATGGCGGGGATCGGAGTGTGCGTCCGCTCGCTCACCCTCCCGAGCGCGTCCGGCGCGACGCGGTCGAGCGACCAAGCGACGAGCGCGCGCGTCGGATAGAGAATCTGCGTCGGGACCCACAACCAGATCCAGCCTATGAAGCCGAGCGCGATCAGGATCGTGAGCCCGACAGAGCTGGTCCCGAGTCCGGTCAACAGCGTCGGGAATGGGGTCACGGGCGTCACCGCTCCCTCGACGCCGTTCAGGTTCGAGTAGGTGACGGCTCCGAGAAAGTCTGAACCCATCGTCCGGAAGACCAGCGCGATCGAGATCAGCCAGACGACGACCGAGCCGACGATCGCGCCGATGATCCCCAACGTTTGCCCGCGGCCGACCTGCTTGATCTCGCCGCCGATCGAGATCGAGAAAGCAGCGCCGATCAGGGGCAGGAAGACCCAGTTCGAGAGGAAGAGCGTCTGCTTCCAGTCGAAGCCCGGATCCGACCAGCCGGCCTTCGTGGCCGCATCGATGACGCCGTTGTAGGCGTCGCCGCCGACGTTGAGCCGGTCCCCCATGACGCTGTTCCAGTTCGAGACGAAGTCGGCCCGGGACGTGAACAGGAGAGCGCCGAGGAAGACGAGCGTCCCGAGCACAGCGATGGAGAACATCACCTTCTGGGTGAAGAAGAACCGCCGCATCCCGCTCGCGAGGATGATCGCGCCGATGATCAGCGCTGCCGACGCGATCAGGAACGTCCCCCACTTGCCCGCGAGGTCGGTGCCGAAGCTCTCGATCCCGGGCTTGTCCGTGATGATGCCGATCGCGGTGACGGAGGGTGCGATCCCGAGCTGGGCGAGATAGACCGCGCCGAACGAGCCGTAGAAAAGCCAGGCCGTCACCTCGACGAAGCTGAGTGTGAACGCGAGCGGCGGCCACATGCTCCGCGTCCCGAAGTTGTAGATCCCGCCCGAGCGCGGAATCGTGATCGTCCACGCGAGCATTCCGAACCCGACCAGCAGCATCGCCGCGCCCGCGATCAGCGTGCCGACGTAGAGGTTGCCGCCCAGGTAGGCGGCCGGCCCGTAGAAGAGCAGGAACCCGAGCCCGAGACCGATCGAGACAAGCCCGAGGTCGTAGATCAGGACGTCGGTATTCGAAGCCGACTTGATGAGGCCCGAGGCCTTCCTGAGAAAGACACGTTCAACTTCTGGCGTCGCCATGGTCCCTCCTCGTTAGCCCTGCGTGAGGTGCACGTCGCGCACCTCCCCTTCCTTGAGCCGGATCAGCGAGCCGTTGAGCACGCCCTCGCTGTAGTTGGAGCCGGGGTTCACGCACACCGTTCGGTCGATGCGCGCGATCCCGCGGCCTTCGTGGATATGCCCGTGCAGCCCGAGCAGCGGCTGGTGGGTCTCGATCAGCTCGCGCACCGCGGTCGAACCTGCCGAGGTCATCACCGGGTTGCCGCCGCTCGAGACCGGTCTGAGGTTCTCGTCGAGCTTCGGGCACTGGTCGAGCGCTGTCGCGTGCGGCGGGACGTGGATGTTGAAGATCGCGTTCTCCGGCCGCTCCAGCTGGTCGATCATCTGCATGATCATCGCCCGAAGCTCGGTCTCGGAGGTCTCGCGCTCGGTCTTCCAGGGTGTCTCGTTCGACCAGCCGGTCGTGAGCATCTCGATGCCGTCCACGCTCACGACGCGCCCCTCCAGCAGCTCGATCGCACCTGAGTCGGCGAGCAGCTCGTCGATGAAGAACGCGTCGTCGTTGCCGGGGGCTGCAAAGCACTTGACGCCCTGTTCGGCGAGCCGGGGACGGGCGTACTCGATCCACTCCTCGAGCCGCTCCTTGATGAGCTCGTGGAAGAGTGCCTCTTGGCCCTCCGGATCGTCACGGAGCTCCTGGAACTCCTCTTCGGACATGACCTTCGGGTAAAAGCCCATGTCCGACACCTGCCGCTCGAGGGCGGCTGCTTCCTCGTCCGCCTCCAGCCTCAGTTCCTTGCCCGCGAACGACGTCAGATAGGAGTCGTCGTCCTGCCGCGCAATCGGCACCATCATCTTTCCCGTCACATCCCCGCCGAGGATGAGGATGCTCGCGTCGTAGAACTTCCCAGCGTTGACGAACTTCTTGAAGCAGACGTTCGAACCGTGGAGGTCGGTGGCGAAGAAGATCGCGAGCTCGCCGCTTGAGTCGCGCTTGCGGAACATCTAGATGGTTGATCGGTGATTGGCATGCCCGAGGGGGCGGGCCGCCATCCGTGGGTGTGGTAATTGTCGGTCAACCATCTAGAAAAAGGTCAAGTACCGATCGAGCTCCCACGGGGAGATGTCGTTGTGGTAGTCCCACCACTCGTCGCTCTTCAGGTCGACGTACGAGCGGTGGAGGTCGTCGCCGAAGACCTGCGCCATCAGCGGATCGCCCTCGAACGCCTCGACCGCCTCCAGGAGCGTTCGCGGCAGGGTGCCGACGCCAAGCTCGCGTAGCTCGTCTTCGCTCAGGAGATACATGTTCTGTGGTAGCGGATCGCCCGGGTCGAGCTCCTGCTCGATGCCCTCGAGCCCCGCCTGGAGGTACGCGGCCGCGGCCAGGTAGGTGTTGCACGTGGCGTCGACGGCGCGGCTCTCGACCCGCGGGCTCGTCAGCGGGATGCGCAGCATGTGGGTGCGGTTGTTGCGGCCGTAGGAGCGGAAGATCGGCGCCCAGGTGAACCCCGTCATCGAGCCCGTCTTGACCAGACGCTTGTACGAGTTGACGGTCGGACAGGCGATCGCGGTGAGCGCAGGTGCATGGGCGAGTACGCCGGCGATGAACTGGTACGCGAGCGTCGAGACGCCGGCTCCACGGGAATCGTCGGGATCCGCGAACGCGTTCTCCCCCGAGCTGTCCGCGAGGGACATGTTGAAGTGCGCGCCCGTCCCGGTTCGGTTCGCGTACGGCTTCGGCATGAAGGTCACATCGAAGCCGTGCTTGCGCGCGATCTCCTTCATCATCATCCGCCAGAGGGTCTGCCGGTCGGCCATGCTCATGACGTCCGTGTAGGAAAAGTCAAACTCGAACTGCGAGTTGGAGTCCTCGTGGTCGAAGGAGTGGACGTCCCAGCCGAGGAGGTTCATGTAGCCGATCATTTCGTCGAGGAACGGCAAGTTTTCGAGCAGGTCGACGATGTCGTACGCCGCCTTGGCGAGCACGTCTCGCTCGTTCGCCGGAACCACGGAGCCGTTCTCGCGGCGTACGAGATAGAACTCGGTCTCGATCCCGAGGTTGAAGGTGAAGCCGAGCGCCCGGGCACGGTCGACCGCGCGCTGGAGGACGACCCGGCTGCACATCGGCCATGGCTCGTTGTGGTAGTAGAGCGATCCCGGCGCCCAGGCGACGCCTGGCCGCCACGGGAGCTCGAGCACGCGGTCGAGATCGGGGCGTACGGAAAGCTCATCGTCGCTCGGCTCCTGGCCGAGCCCGTCGAGTGCTGCACCCGTGAAGAGCTCCGAGCCGCGCATCATCGAGGTGAAGTGGTCGATCGGGACGGCCTTCGCCTTCCCCACCCCGTGCACGTCCGTGTAAGCCGCGAGCACGTAGCGGATACCCGCGGCGCGTAGCTCATCGCGCTTCGCTTCGTACTCGGGCCGGTCCTCCGCCAGCACGGGAATGCTTGTCTCTACAGCCATTCCTGGAAGCTCCTCTCCTCGCAACGCCGCGCACCCGGGCGGAAGGTCGGAGCAACGATACGACACACTCAGCGCGAAAATCAAGAGCCGTCGGGGTGCGCTGCAAAAGAATTCAGGCTGGACCCTTGTGTCTCGTGTGTCAACTTGTTATGACAATACCGGGACCCGACCAGGAGGCGCCTCATGGCCGACGACAAACCGCACGACGGGCAGTTCCGGGGCACGCGCAACCTGCGCAGGCTGGCGGACATTTCGGACCGGAAGCAACGGGAGGCGATCGAGCGGGGGCTCGAGCTCGGCCTCGAGGCCGCGCCCTCGGTCAACGACCGGACGATCTCCACCTTCGCACGGGGTCAGCAGCCTGCGTTCGCCGGGATCAACACGTTTCGGAAGGCTCCCTATCTCGAGGACGTCCACGAGGTGAGCAAGCACGAGGTAGCGGTTCTCGGCGCGCCCTTCGACATGGGGACGACCTATCGCGCCGGCTGCCGCTTTGGACCGCAAGCGATCCGACGCATCTCGGCTCTTTACGATTCGTATTCGGTCGACATGGCCGTCGACCTCGAGGAGGAGCTCGACCTCGTCGACCTCGGCGACGTCTTCGTCATCCCTTCCAACCTCGAGAAGAGCTTCGACCAGATCGACCGAGCTGTCTCGTGGGTCGTCAGCGAGGGGGTCTTCCCGGTCGTCCTGGGCGGCGACCACTCGATCGGCTACCCCGACGTCCGCGCGATCGCACCTCACATCGACGGCCGCGTGGGGATCATCCACCTCGACCGTCACCTGGACATCCAGGAGCGCGACATGGACGAGCGGATGCACACGACGCCGTGGTTCCACGCGACCAACATCGAGAACGCCCCACCGGCCAACCTCGTCCAGATGGGCATCGGCGGCTGGTACGGATCGCGACCGGGCGTCAAGGTTGCGCGCGACCGCCGGACGACCGTGCTCACGATCACCGACATCGAGGAGGTCGGCGTCGAGCGGGCGGCGGAGGTCGCCCTCGAAGTCGCCTGGAAGGACGCGGATGCGGTCTTCCTCTCCTTCGACATCGACAGTGTCGATGCCGGCTTCGTTCCCGGCACCGGCTCTCCCGAGCCGGGCGGCCTCCTGCCGCGCGAAGCACTCAAGCTCCTGCGACTGATCGCCCGGGAGGGCATCTGCGGCATGGAGGTCGTCGAGGTGGCGCCGCCCTACGACGTGAGCGACATGACGGCACAGCTTGCCTGCCGGGCGGTCATGGACGTGCTCGGCACACTCGTCGCCGAGGGCAAGCTCGGCGCGCGGCGTGGGAAGGAGAAGCGGACGGAAGAGCAGGCACAGCAGTCGCCCGAGTCCCCATCGGTCTGAGCGATGGGCGGACTCGACGGCCTCCTCGCCGGACTCTCCGACGGCGCGACCCTGCCGCTCGTCTTGCTCGTCGCTGTTCTGCTCGGCCTGCGCCACGCCACCGACCCGGATCACATCGCCGCCGTCACCGCTTTCGTAGCCGGCGGGGAAGAGGGAAACGCGCGGACCGGCGCTCGCCTCGGGTTTGCCTGGGGAGTCGGCCACGGATTGACCCTGATCGCGCTCGGAACTCCGCTCATCCTGTTCGGGCACGCGTTGCCGGCCCGGGCCGAGCGAGCCGCAGAGGTGCTCATCGGCCTCGTCATCATCGGGCTCGCCGTCCGCCTGCTCCTGCGCTGCCGCGCGGGAGCCTTCCACGTGCACGCGCACACGCACGAGGGACGCGTGCATCATGCCCACCTGCACTCGCACGCGGGCACGGGGGGCCACCTCCACGCGCACCGCCGCAGGTCGGCCCTCGGCGTCCTCTGCATCGGAATCGCCCACGGCGCCGGAGGGAGCGCGGGTGTCGGCATCCTCCTCGTCGCTTCGATCCACTCGCGGCCCGTCGCCGTCACGGCGCTGGTCTTGCTCGCCACAGGCACGGCGGCGGCGATGACCGCCTTCTCAGGGTTCTTCGGCCTGACGCTTTTCCGCTGGCGGAGCTCGTTCCCTGCAGCCCCGCTCGGGGCGGCAAGCCTCGCCTTCGGGGTGTGGTACTCCCTGGGCGCGCTTAGCCTCGTCCCCTACGTATGAAGACGTCCCGGGTACATCATGAGCTTCCGTGCTCTCGCTCTCACGAGCCCGACGATTCGTTCACGCTCGGCGTACCTCGCCTCTGCGTCACCCGACCGAGCGGTTCTCAGGACCGGGAAGCCAGCCCTCGCGGTACCGCGTCGGCTCGCGATTCGGGAGCGTCGCGTAGGCCTCCTCCGCCTCGGTCGTCTCCTGATCGATCCCGGCGCCGTGGCGGAGCGCAGCCTCATCCACGGTGTAGGCGCCCCACTCGTCAGTGTCCTGATGCTCCCGCGCGCCGAGTGCGAGCACGGCGCAAGGCCCGTCCCCGGCGCCGAGAATGATGTGCTTCGTCCCGGGCGGACAGTGGACGAAGTCCCACTGGCGCAAAGGCCGTTCGCCACCTTCGATGAGCAGGAGCGCCTCGCCCGAGAGCACGAGAAAGTCCTCCTGATCGGCTTCCCAGTGGTACATCCCGATCGGCTCACCGGGCCCGAGCACGAAGAGAGCGATTCCGACCTGCGGGAAATACCCATCCGGCCACCCATCGAAGGAGACCTGCGCCCCTCGTCCGTCGGCACGGCGCCAGCGGGCCTCCCGCGCGTTCACGACGAACCATCCCTCCCCGCTGGGCACGAGCCCGCCTTCTCTCTGTTCGAGCGGGGCCTCGGGAACCATTTAGCGGACCTTACAAGGTCTATGCGGCGACTTCTCGGGACACATCCGGGACCGTGCTGCGGCTCTAGCCCGCTTCAATAAACGAAAACCCCGCACACGCGGGGTTTCAGAGAGCGGACGACCGGGTTCGAACCGGCGACCCTCAGCTTGGGAAGCTGATGCTCTACCAACTGAGCTACGTCCGCGCGCAAGTCATTCTACCGGGGGATGTCGGAAATCTCCCTTACCGGCACACTTCGAGGACGAAGCGGCGTGCGGCCCGCCCGGATCGGAGGAAAGCATGCAGCGATTCGTGGACTACCGAGACGAGACCGGCCAAACGATGTCCGAGTACGCGATCGTGCTCGCGGTCATCACGCCGACCATCGTGGCAGCCCTGGCGCTCCTTTCGGAGGCCTTCCAGAACCGCCTCGCGACCGTCGCGGGCTACCTGAGCTAACCGCGCCCAAGAGAACGAGGGGCGACTGCCGCAAAGCCGCCCCTCGCAAGGTGTCATCGTAATCGATTCTCCCCCGCGGAGGGAAGGGCCGCGGCCGCGGGCATGAAGATCGTCAAAGCGGGATACTGCTCCTGAAACGGATGCGGACAGGGAGGAGAGCCATGGCCGCCAGCGAGCTCGCAAAGATTGCGCAGACGCTCGTCGCCGAGGGTAAGGGGATTCTTGCCGCGGACGAGAGCACGGGCACGATCGAAAAGCGCTTCAAGTCCATCGACGTCGAGTCGACCGAGGAGACGCGGCGCGCCTACCGCGGGCTGCTCTTCGCGACCGAGGGTGCGGCGGAGTACATCTCCGGCGTCATCCTGTACGACGAGACGATCCGCCAGCGCGCTTCCGACGGCACACCGTTTCCCGAGCTGCTCGAGCGTCAGGGAATCGTGCCGGGGATCAAGGTTGACAAGGGAGCCAAGCCGCTGGCGAAGGCGCCGGGCGAGACGGTCACCGAAGGCCTCGACGGACTGCGCGAACGCCTGAACGAACACCGCGAGCTCGGCGCCCGCTTCACGAAGTGGCGCGCCGTGATCGACATTGGCGACGGCCTCCCCACCCCGTACGCCATCCACGTGAACGCACACGCGCTCGGGCGCTACGCCGTCCTCTCCCAGGAAGCCAACCTCGTCCCGATCGTCGAGCCCGAGGTCCTGATGGACGGGGATCACACGATCGAGCGCTGCTACGAGGTCACTACGGCGACCTTGCATGCGGTCTTCCACGAGCTCTACCTCCAGCGTGTGGAGCTCGAGGGCATGCTCTTGAAGCCGAACATGGTCCTGTCCGGGAAGGACGCCCCGAAGCAGGCAGGCGTCCAGGAGGTGGCCGAACAGACCATCCGGTGCCTGAAGGCGACCGTACCCGCGGCCGTGCCGGGCATCGTCTTCCTGTCGGGCGGCCAGAGCGACGAGCTCGCGACAGCGCACCTGAATGCCATGAACGCAATGGGCGAGCACCCGTGGGAGCTCAGCTTCTCCTACGGCCGCGCGCTCCAGGCGCCCGCCCTCAAGGCGTGGCGCGGGAAAGAAGAGAACGTCGCCGCGGCCCAGGAGGCGTACCTCCACCGGGCGCGCCTGAACGGAGCGGCACGCTCAGGCTCCTACTCGGAGGAGATGGAAGCGGCAGTCGCGGCCTAGGCCCCGGGCGGGTCAAGACCCGCCCCTACGATCCCTGGCCCGGCGGGTCGAGACCGCCCCTACGATTCCCTGGAGGGGCAAGGCTTGCCTCGCCCGCCGAGCAGCCGGGCATGGACGGCCCCTGCGTGAGTACGCAGGCCGCCGAGGTCGGGCACGTTGAAGCACCCCTCCCACTCGAGGTCGCGGTGCGGAAACGGACTAGCGATACTCGCGGCCGGAGAAGCGGGAGAGCTTCTCGAATGCGTGATAAGCCTCCACGCGACGGACCGTGCCCGAGCGGGATCGCATGACGATCGAGTCGGTCACAGCGCCTTCCTTCGTGTAGCGGACCCCGTGCAGGAGGGCGCCGTCTGTGACGCCGGTCGCCGCAACGAAGACGTTCTCGCCCGCGACCAGGTCCGAGGTGGTGAGCACCCGGTCGAGGTCGTAGCCGGCCGCGACGAGCTCCTGGCGCTCCTCGTCGTTCCTTGGCCAAAGCTTCCCCTGGACTGCGCCGCCGAGGCACGTCACGGCGGCGGCGGCGATGACGCCCTCGGGGGTGCCCCCGATGCCCATCATCAGGTCGATGATCGAAGCGGAGCGCGCCGCTGCGATTGCCGGGGCGACGTCGCCGTCCGTGATCAGGTGCACCCGCGCCCCGGCCTCGCGCAGGCCCCCGATGAGCGCCTGGTTCCGTTCCCGGTCGAGCACCACGACGCGGATGTCCGTCGGCTTGACGCCCTTCGCCTCCGCGGCACGGAGCACGTTCTCCTCCGGTGAAGCCGTGATGTCCACGGCGGAGGCGATCTCGGGGCCGCACGCGATCTTGTCCATGTACACCGCTGCCCCGGGAAAGAACATCGTTCCCCGCTCCGCGACCGCGATCACTGCGATCGCGTTCGGTTGTCCGAGGGCGGTGAGACGCGTCCCCTCGAGCGGGTCGACCGCGACGTCCACCTCGGGCGGCTCGCCGTTCCCGATCTCCTCGCCGTTGTAGAGCATCGGCGCTTCGTCCTTCTCCCCCTCGCCGATGACGACGACGCCCGCCATCGTCACCGTCTGGAGCATGTGACGCATCGCATCGACGGCGGCCTGGTCGGCCGACTCTTTCTCACCCCGGCCGATCCAGCGGGCGGAGCCGAGCGAGGCCGCCTCCGTGACGCGGACGAGCTCGAGCGCGAGGTTCCGATCCGGAATCGTGGGTGTGCCGGTGGCCATCGACCGGGTCATCCTAGGAGACCTCGATGCTCGGCCCGACGCTACATGCGCTCGGGAGCTTCGACCCCGATCAGGTCGAGCGAGCGCGCGATCACGTTCTGCGTCGCACTGATGAGCCCGAGACGGAAGCTCTCGGCCTCGCTCTCGAGGACTCGGTGCTCGTGGTAGAAGCGATGGAAGTCGTCCGCCACGCGGATCGCGTACGTGGGAATGGCGTGCGGAGTCCTCCGCTCCACCGCGTCAGCCACCACCTGGGGAAAGTCCGCGAGCCGCTTCACGAGCTCCCTCTCCTCCGGGGCGAGCTCGGCCGGAGGGTCTGCCACGGGGGTTGCGCCCCCGGCGTTCCTGAGGATCCCGGCGATCCGGGCATGCGCATACTGGACGTAGAACACCGGGTTCTTCACGCTTCGCTCGCGGGCAAGGTCGAGATCGATCTCCATCGACTGCTCGGGGCTCGAGCGGACGAGGTACCACCGGGCGGCGTCGACTCCGACCTCGTCCATGAACTCCTCGAGGAAGACAACGTCGCCACGGCGCTTCGACATCTTGGTCTGCTCGCCGCCCTTCGTGAGGTGGACGAGCTGGTAGAGGAGCACCTCGACCGCCGACGGGTCGTAGCCGAGCATCTTCGCCACGACCGCGTACCACCCCTCGACGCCATGATGGTCAGCGCCGAGCACGTAGATGATGCGGTCGAACCCTCGCTCGAGCTTGTCGCGCAAGTAGGCGATGTCGGCCGCCTCGTACGTCGGGAGACCGCTCCGCTCCGCCGAGCGGATGAGAACACGGTCCTTCTCGTCCCCGTAGGCGGTCGACCGCACCCACAGAGCACCGTCCTTTTCGTACGTATCGAGGTGCTCCAGGAGCGCCGGCAGAGCGTGCTCGAGCTCGCTCTGTTTCGCCCAGCTGTCGAAGTGAACGCGGAAGCGCTCGAGCGCCGCCTCGATTCGGGCGAGCATGGCCGGGACCGGGTCTCCTTCCTCGCGAGCCAGGTCTTCGATGTATGCGCCCTGGTAGCCCTCCTCGGGAAGCTCCTCACCCCGCCTGCGCACTTCGACGGACGCCCGAAAGCGATCCATCTGACCACCCGCGTCGTTGTAGTAGTACTCGCGCTCGACCTCGTGGCCCGCGAACTCGAGCAGGCGCGCGACTGAGTCTCCGTAGGCGCCGTTTCGGCCGCCTGCGACGGTGATCGGGCCCGTCGGGTTCGCCGAGACCATCTCGACCTGGATCCGTTGCGGCCGCGACGCCTCCGAGCCGCCCCCGTAGTCGCGTCCCGCCTCCAGCATCTCGTCCAGGAGGTCGCCGAAGACCGCGGGAGTCAGTGTCAGGTTGACGAACCCGGGCGCGGCTGCGGACGCAGACGCGACCTCGGGAAGGCCCGCAGCCGAGGCCGCGAGCTCCTCCGCCAGCTCCAGCGGCGAGCGGCCCCGCTGCCCGGCGACCTGAAGCGCGACGTTCGTTGCGTAGTCGCCGTGCGCGGGGTCGCGCGGACGTTCGAGCGTTACGGGCGAGCCGGCCGCCTCGCCGATCGCATGCTCGAGCCGCTCGAGGGGTATGGGCGTCGCCATCGGCTATATCGTAGGGACGTGGAAGACGAAGCCCACGACGAGCGCCAGCTCAACATCCACCTGGATCCGACGAACCTCGCGGGCAGCTACGCGAACTTCGCAAACGTCAGCTTCTCCGACTACGAGTTCACGATCACGTTCGCGCGGATTGACCACGAGGTCGAGGAAGGCGACGTCCCCGGCGTGGTCGTCAGCCGTGTGAACCTGTCGCCGCGCTTCATGCGCGAGCTCCTCGACGCGATGAACGACAGCTGGTCGAAGTGGGAGACGAGGGAGGGCATCAGGAACCTTCCCGAGTCCGGGCGCTGACTCCAAAAGCGCGCGCCATCGCGATCCGCTCGAGCGCAGGCGGATGCGTTCCGAACCAGAGTGTCACCCAGCGGGGAGGAGTCGGGTCCGCCAGGGACGTCGTGACGAAGCGCTGCTCGAGGCCGATCGCGCTCTGCGGATCGCGGGTCGCCTGGAGCGCGAGCCAGTCCGCCTCCGCCTCGTAGCGGCGCGAGACGACGTTCTGGAGCGGTAGCGTCCCGACGTAGAACAGGAGCACGACCAACAGGCCGAACGGTACGACCGCGGCGTCGCGGAGCCCTCCCTTCCTCTCGGTCACGCGTGCGAGCAAAAGCACGCCTGGCACTGCGAGGAGCGCGAACCATCCGAGGCCCTTCCAGAGGTGCCTGCGCCCGACATGCGCGAGCTCGTGGGCCGCGACCGCGAGCAGCTCGCCGCGTGGAAACCGGCCGTCCAGAATCGTGTCGTAGAGGACGACGCGCCTCGTCGGCCCGATCCCGGCGACGTAGGCGTTCGCCGTCGTCGTGCGGCGGCTGGCGTCCGCAACCTCCACCTTGTCGATGTCGACGCCCTCTCGGGCCGCGAGACGCTCGATCTCCCGCGCGAGGGTTCGGTTCCCGAGCGGCTGGAAGCGGTTTGTAAGCGGCTGGACGACGAGCGGCTGGAGCACGACGAAGAGGACGGCGAGGCCGACGAATGCGGGCGCACCGGCCAGCCACCACGGGGGCCCGAGCCGCCGCGCGAGGGCCATCGCGCCTGCAACAGCGATGGCAACGAGGACTGCCCGGATCCCGAGCTGCGTAGCCTGGTCGGAGAGCCAGCCTCCGTAGCTCTGGCGGGACAGGTCGTGCCGACGCGCCCACCAATGGCCGACTGCGGCGAGAGGCAGCCCGGCCAGCCAGACTGCGAGTACGACGGCGAGCCCGATTCCGACCCCGGTCCGCACTTCTCCCCGGGCCACGGGGCGCATTCTGGCCGCGAGGGAGCCTGCGAACGCCACAGAGAGCCCGATGACAGCGATCTCCAGGGCCAGCGACCCCAGCAAGAGTCCCCTGGTGACGCGTCGGTACGCGTCGATTTCCGCGAGCTGCGCAGCTCCGAAGAAGGCCTCCGGATCCAGCTGCGGGAGGTCGAGGGGAGGAACCTTCGTCTGCCACAGCAGGGCTCCCGCCGCGATCCACGCGACAAGAGCCAGGACGGCCACGAAGGCCTTCGCTAAGGTTGCGCGCCTCTCGTGCGCATCGCCGTCCTCTCTGACATCCACGGAAATCTCCACGCCCTCGACGCCGTACTCGAGGCGATTGACGCCGAGCCGTTCGACGAGCTCTGGTTCCTCGGTGACCTCGTAGGGTACGGGCCGCGCCCCAATCGCTGCTACGCACGGGTCGCCGGGCGGCTGGACGTCGCGCTCGTCGGGAATCACGACCTGGCCGCGCTCGGCGAGCTTGACCTCGACTTCTTCCAACCGGACGCAGCGCTCTCGGCCGGGTGGACCAGCAGCGTGCTCGAACCGGAGACTGCGACCTTCTTGGCGTCGCTCAGCCCTTCCGCTGCGCGTCCCGGGGCCGAGCTCTATCACGCGAGCCCGCGGGATCCCGTGTGGGAGTACGTGCTCTCCCCGGCCGTCGCGCTGGCCGCGCTCGAGGCCACCGAGGCGCCCATCGTCCTGGTCGGGCACAGCCACGTCCCGCTCGCGCTCAGCCTGGACGGCGATCGGACAGAGGGCGACCACGCACCCGCCGGCACGGAGGTCGACTTCGGTGACCGGCGCTGGCTCCTGAACCCGGGATCGGTCGGGCAGCCGAGAGACGGTGACCCGCGCGCAGCGTGGCTGGCGCTTGACCTCGACGCCGGCCGGGCAACCTTCAACCGTGTCACGTATCCAGTCGAGCGCACCCAGGAGGAGATTCGTGAGCGCGGCCTGCCGGAAACGCTGGCCGCTCGTCTCGAGCACGGCATGTAGTGCTCTGGCGCTCTAGCGCGAGGCCGGGCGGAGCACGGGGAAAAGGCGCACAAGCCCCGGCCAGCGGGCATCGAGGGCCGCTTGCCCGGCACCCTCAGGGTCGGCGACGAGTTCGATCTCTATCACCGGCTCGACTCCGTCCGCGCTCGACCCCAGCATCTGGAGCCTCAGGCCGTCCACCACGTATGCCTCGGCCTCGGTGCGGATTCGACTCAGCTCCCGCTTCGTCGGGCCTTCTCCCTTGACCAGGCAGAGCGGCCCCGGCCAGCGCTTGCGGATCTCCGCCTCGTGGCGCTCGATGTCACCCGTGAAGACCGCGTTGAAGATAACCGGATCGAACTCGTCGAGCTCTGCGTCGCCAGGGCTGCTCGGGTCGAAATGCGTGACCCACGAGTTGACGATGTCCGGCTCAGACGCGGCATACGCGCTCGCGCCGCTCGCGTCCTGCTGCGTCGCCTGCTTCGGGTCGGGCAGGACCCAACCGCCCGCCGGCTCGGGACACGGGCTCGAGAAGTCGACCTCACTCCCAAACCGGGGTGGATCATCCGCGTATGACCCCACCTCGGTCACCGTGAAGGTCTCGCCGTCGTACGTGCCGACGACGTGATACTGGCCCCAGGTCGCCCCGCTCGCCGTTTCCTCACCCTCGACCGCGTCCCAGTCCCAGTTTGCGATCGGCACGTCGCCGCACTGGGGCGGATACGACATGGCCATCGCCCCCAGGCACAGCATTGGCCCGTGCTTCGGAAAGAGCGTTTCACCGCGCTGCGCGAGCACCGTCCCGTCTGCCTCGTAGACAGGAACGGGAGTGAGTACGGTCGCGGTGGGCGGACTGACCTCCACAACGCCTGGTTCGCCCGCGCCGCACGCAGAGAAAACGAGGACGAGCAGACAGGCTGGGATCGCGTGAACGAGCTTTCGCATGTCCTTCTGACCGTCCCCGAGCCCGGAACGTTCCGAGGGCTCGCAGCGTTCCTCTTTTTAGAGCCGGGCCGCGTCCTGGCTGTCGGCGTACTCGCTGATGCCCTCGCGGGCCAGGGCGACCTGCACTTCCTCCCGCGCCTTGTAGATCCGCCACTTCACCGTCGAGAGCGTGATCTCGAGGGAGTCTCCGATCTCGGTGTAGGAGAGGCCCACCACGTCCCGGAGCAGGAGCGCCATCTTCAGGTCGGGGTTCAGCTTCGCGACGGCGCGCCAGACAGCGTCGATCGCCTCGATGCGCTCGAACGGCTGGTCCACCACGTCGAGCTGCGGCATGTCGTCGAGCGTTACCGCGGACTGAGGCTTGCGCTCGCGGGCCCGCAACTCGTCGAGAACACGGTTCTTGGCAACCTGAAAGAGCCACGTCGTGAAGCGGCAGCGCAGCGAGAATCCAGCCAGCCCCTGGTAGATCCTGAGGAAGATGTCCTGGGTGAGGTCCTCGGCGAGAGCACGGTCGCCGACCATCCGGAGCACGTAGTTGTAGATCGGTACCTCGTAGGCCCGGTGGATGATCGAGAAGGCTCGCTCATCTCCTGACTGTGCCTTGCGGAGGATTGCCAGGTCGGGCTGCTCGAGCGACACGTAATGGAAGTATAAGAGGAACTTCAGCCGACCAGCAGGCTCTTTCCGGTCATTGCGTCAGGAGCAGCGATTCCGAGCAGGTCGAGGCAGGTCGGCACGAGATCTGAGAGCGATCCGCCCTCATGGAGCGAGGCCCCGGCGACCGTGACGACCAGCGGCACGGGGTTGGTCGTGTGCGCCGTGTGTGGGTTCATGCCGTCGCTCTCGAGCATCTGCTCCGCGTTGCCGTGGTCAGCCGTAACGAGACAGGCGCCGCCGAGCTCCTCCACCTTCGCGACCAGGCGCCCGAGACAGGCGTCGACGGTCTCGACCCCACGGACCACGGCGGGAATGACCCCCGTGTGACCGACCATGTCCGGATTGGCGAAGTTCACGATCGCGAAGCGGTAGCCGTCGCCGATCCTCCGCTCGAACTGCCGCTCGACCTCCGCCGCTGACATCTCGGGCTTCAGGTCGTAGGTGGCCACGTCCCGAGGGGATGGGACGAGGATGCGAGTCTCGCCCTCCCACTCGCGCTCCTCACCCCCGTTGAAGAAGTACGTGACGTGAGCGTATTTCTCGGTCTCGGCCAGATGAAGCTGCCGAGCGCCTTGCGCGGCGAGGACCTCGGCCAGCGTCTGGTCGACGACGTGCTCAGTGAAGCCCACGGGGCAGTCGAAGTCCTCGCGGTAGCGAGTCATGGTCGTGAGGTCGGTGCCGGCCTCGAAGAGGCGCTCCGAGAGCTGCCGGGCACGGTCGGGGCGGAAGTTGAAGAAGACGGCGGTGTCGTTGGCCGGTTCGAGGCGTGGGTACGGGAGGACGACCGGCTCGATGAACTCGTCCGTGATCCCGGCCTCGTAGCCGGCCTGGATCGCGGCAACCGGGTCCTTTTCGCTCACTCCTTCGCCTCGCACGATCGCCGCGAATGCGCGCTCTGTCCGTTCCGGGCGCTTGTCGCGGTCCATCGCGTAGAAGCGCCCTACGACGGTGGCGATCCTGGCCCCCTCGTCGAGGAGCTCCGCCAGATCGGATGCCGCCGAGTGCGGTGAGACATCCCGCCCGTCTGTGAAGGCGTGCACGAACGTCCGCTCCTCCACCCCCTCGCGCCGGGCGAGCTCGAGTAGAGCCCGGAGGTGATCGACGTGCGAGTGGACGCCGCCGTAGGAGACGAGCCCGAGCAGGTGCACGTTTCCTCCCTGCTCCCGCGCCCGGCGGAAAGCGGCGACTAGAGCCTCGTTCTCGAAGAACGAGCCGTCCGCGATCGCGTCGTTCATCCGAACGAGATCCTGGGGCACCACCCTCCCCGCCCCGATCGTGAGATGGCCGACCTCCGAGTTCCCCATTTGCCCCTCTGGGAGGCCGACTGCACGGCCGGACGCAGCAAGCGTCGTGTGCGGGTAGCCGCCCCAGAGAGTGTCGAAAATGGGTGTGGCGGCGAGCTCGACCGCGTTCCCCGGCCCCGGCGCCGTGCACCCCCAGCCGTCGAGGACGACGA
Organism: Gaiellales bacterium; assembly: GCA_038209555.1. Taxonomy (GTDB): domain Bacteria; phylum Actinomycetota; class Thermoleophilia; order Gaiellales; family Gaiellaceae; genus DASQGA01. The sequence goes on along the minus strand of JBBQXP010000001.1, from coordinate 17,234 downwards.
GCGCTACGAGCGGATACGGCTCGCCGTTTCGCAAATCGCCGCGAAGGACTCGACATCGAGCGAGGCGCCGCCTACCAGCGCGCCGTCGACGTCGGGTTGAGAGAGGAGCTCCTCGGCGTTCTCGGGCTTCACGGAGCCGCCGTAGAGAACCGGGGCGTCGAGGAGGCTCTTGATGTAGGCATGGGCGTCCTGCGCGAGCTCGGGCGTCGCGGTCTTCCCGGTTCCGATCGCCCACACCGGCTCGTACGCGACCACGAGGCGCTCGTGACGGGGCAGCACCGTGACCTGCCGTCGCAACACGTTCTCGGTCTCGCCGCTTTCGCGCTCCTCCTCGAGCTCGCCGACGCAGGCGATAACGCGAAGGCCAGCTTCCAGGGCCCGCTTGGCACGGCGCGCAGTCGTCTCGTCCGTCTCACAGAAGTACTGGCGCCGCTCGGAATGGCCGACGAGCGCTCCTTCGACTTCGAGCTCGAGCAGCATCTCGGCCGAGATCTCGCCCGTGAAAGCTCCTTCGCGCTCCCAGTGGACGTTCTGCGCGAAGACCTCGAGGCCGCTCGCGACCGCCTCCCGCAGCGACGTGAACGGGGGGCAGACAACGACGTCCACGCCCGGCGGCGGTTTGAACGCGGCACAGAACTCCACCGTCTGAGACGGCCACTTGTACATCTTCCAGTTGCCCGCAATCAGCACGTCATGCCTCCGGGATAGCCGCGACGCCCGGGAGCTCCTTGCCCTCGAGCAGCTCGAGCGCCGCCCCGCCTCCGGTCGAGACCCAGTCGACCCGTTCGGCCAGGCCGAGCTCCTCGATCGCCCGCACCGAGTCCCCGCCCCCGACGACCGTGTGCCCGCCGGCTGCAGCGACCGCCTCCGCCACGGCCTTCGTCCCGGCGGCGAAGCGCGGCCATTCGAAGACGCCCATCGGCCCGTTCCAGAAGACGGTGCGACTCGACGTGATTCGCTCCGCGAAGGCTGTCCTCGTCTCGGGCCCGATGTCCAGCGCAAGCCAGCCGTCCGGCACGTTGTCAGCGGGCGCCACACGGGACTCCGCGTCGGCGTCGAAGGAGGCGGCCGCTACGACATCGGTGGGAAGGACGAGACGGTCGCCAGGCAGCTTGGTGTGTGCACCGTTCCGGGCCGAAAGCTCCGCGGCCATCTTGCCTCCGACGAGCACCGCATCCGCACACTCCGAAAGGGACTCGAGGACGCCGATCTTGTCGTCGACCTTCGCGCCTCCCACGATCGCGACGAACGGCTGCTCGGGGCCCTCGAGCAGGCTGCCGAGCTCCTCGAGCTCCCGCTCGAGCAGGAGGCCCGCGTAGGCCGGCAGGAGATGCGCCACACCCTCCGTGGACGCATGCGCTCGGTGCGCCGAGCCGAAGGCGTCGTTCACGAAGAGGTCTGCGTGGGCGGCGAGCTCCCGTGCGAAGCCAGGATCGTTCGTCGTTTCTCCGCGCTCGAAGCGGGTATTTTCGAGGAGACGGACCCGCTGCTCGTCCAGGAGCGTCCGGAGCCGCTCCTCGACCGGCTTCAGCGAGTAGGCAGGGTCCGCGCCCTTCGGACGCCCGAGATGGGAGCAGAGAATGACCTCGGAGGCGCCCTCGCCGAGCAGGTAGCGGATTGTCGGCAGAGCGGCGCGGATGCGCGTGTCGTCGGCAACGCGTCCGTCCTCGAGGGGCACGTTGAAGTCGACGCGGACGAGGACGCGCTTGCCATCCACGTCCGCCACCCGCACCGAGCGGGGCTGCCTCAAAGCAGGCGCTGCACGAGGTCGACCATCCGGCAACTGAACCCCCACTCATTCAGCACGGGCGAACCCATGGTTCCCCCGTGGACCCCCTCATTCACAGCAATCTCTGGACTAGGTCGACCATCCGGCAGCTGAACCCCCACTCGTTGTCATACCAGGAGAAGACCTTGACCATGTTCCCGTTCGCCATGGTCATGTCGCTGTCGAAGATCGACGAGAAGGGGCTGCCGACGATGTCGCTCGAGACAAGAGGCTCATCCGAGTAGCGCAGGATGCCCTCCAACGGTCCTGTGTCAGCCAGCTCGGCGAACCGCGCGTTCACCTCGTCTCCGCCCACTTCGCTGCCGAGCCGAACGACGAGGTCGACGAGTGACCCGACTGGCACGGGTGCTCGGACCGAGACTCCGTCCACCTTCCCCTTCAGCTCCGGGATCACGAGACCGATCGCGCGGGCGGCGCCGGTCGACGTCGGGATCAGGTTGATGGCCGCGGCCCGGGCCCGGCGCAGGTCGCTGTGCGGGAGGTCGAGGATGCTCTGGTCGTTCGTGTACGCGTGAATCGTCGTCATGAACCCGACCTCGATCCCCCATGCGTCGTTCAAGACCTTGGCGAGCGGCGCGACGCAATTCGTCGTGCAGGAAGCGTTCGAGATGATGCGGTGCGCCTCGCGGTCGTACGCCTCGTCGTTGACCCCCAGAACCAGCGTCACGTCGGGATCCGTCGCCGGGGCCGAGATGATGACCTTCTCAGCGCCCGCATCAAGGTGGAGCTGAGCCTTGTCTCGCTTCGTGAAGAGGCCTGTCGACTCGATCGCCACCTCCACACCGAGATCCTTCCAAGGCAGCTGCGCGGGGTCGCGCTCGTTCAGGAGCCGGAGCTCCGTGTCTCCGCCGACACGGATCGCGCCTTCCACCGCCTCGACGTCCTCGCCGAGCGGCCCGAGGCTCGAGTCGTACTTGAGGAGGTGCGCCATCGTCTTCGCGTCGCCGAGGTCGTTCACGGCCACGATCTCGATGTCGGCTCCCTGCTTTCGCGCAGCCCGGAAGAAGTTCCGGCCGATCCGGCCGAACCCGTTGATGCCTACGCGAACGCTCATCCGATCCCCTCTCCTGGCTCTGATCCGGCGCGCGATTGTATCCGGCAGATGGTTTTTACGATCAAAGATGCATGAAGTCGCCCGGGGAATGTGACAGACTCATTCGCGAGTGGGTCCGTGCTCGTCCGGTGTTGGATTCAGACCCCGTCCGACACCAAGGTCCGGAGCGCGGTGTAAACCGGAGGGGGAGGTCGTCCTCGGAGCTTCCCCTCCGGCCCGCTCATAGAACTCGGTTCATGATGGGGCCTCGTCGTCGGGGTGCGATGGTCGCTGCGAGGCTAGGACGCAGGGAGCGCTCATATCGACGAGATATGAGTGCGACTGAGGACAACGCATCGCGCCGTCCAGCCCAGCCCGACGGCACAGCGCCTCATTGTGAGTCGAGTTCTCATCTCTCCGCCAGACGCCGAAGGCGCTCTAGCCGCCGCTGCACGCTCGCTTTCGTCGCCGGTGGCCCGCATCGGGACGCCAGCTCGCGGAGGGAAAGGGAGCGGTGGCGAACCCGTAGCTCCGCCAACTCGCGCAAGTCCGGCGAGAGCTGCTCGAGGCGCCCCTCGGCTCGCAGGCGCTCGATCGCACGAACCTGCTCCTCGGACGCGCGGCTCGCCCGGACGAGGTTGGCGTGGTCGGCATTGGCCAGACGATTCGCGCGCGAGCGGGTGGAGCCGAGAACGGCCCGCTCGCCGAGGCGGATAGCAGCGTCATGGGCGCCGAGCGACGCGAGCAAGTCCGTGATCGTCTCGAGGCCCTTTGCGTAGGCGATCACGTGCCCGCGCCGTTCGCGTGTCGTCATCCTCAGCTCGTCGCGGGCTGCGAGCTCGGCCAGCAGCTCCGCTCCGGCGACGGTCTCCGTCCGAAGCTCGAGATGCGCATGGCGAGGGCCGTTCACCGAACCGCCGGCGAGGAACGCCCCTCGAAGGTATGCCGCCCGGCAGCAGGAGCGCGAGACGACGCGCCGTGGCGGTCGATCGAGTGGGGCGAGGCGGGCATCGAGGATCCCTGCCTCGTTCAGAGTTTGGACGGCGCGGGGCTCGTCACCCAGGTGAAGCTGGAAGCGTGTCGAGCGCTCGAAGGAGCGGCTCCTAAACGTGCGGATCTCGCAGGCCACCCCGTAGCCGCGCAGCAGCGTGAACGCACGACGAGCCACGGCTGCTCCGGCGACGTCGAGGTGGACCCCGATTCGGCCCGAACCGCGAAGGTGGACGCTTCCAGCCGTCCGGGCGAGCGCCGACAGCTCGGCGAGGCGGCAGCACGGCTTGACCGGGTCGATGGCGGCGAGCTCGGAGCGCACCTCGTCAGAGAGCGTCAAGGGACACCCCTTCGAGCGCGAGCAGTCGTCGCTTGTAGCCGCTCCCGAGGGAACCGTAGGAGCCGATCCCGGCGGCCGAGACGACGCGATGGCACGGCAGAACGAGCGGGAAGCGGTTCGCGGCACAGAACGTCCCCGCGGCCCTGTATGCGTTCGGGTACCCGGCCGCAATCGCCAGCTCTCCATAGGTGAGGGTCTCGCCGTACGGAACGCGCCGGAGCGCCTCGGCTACCGCTCGCTGGAAGGGCGTGCACCACTCGAGCTCCAGTTCGACCTCGTCGAAGGCGACCGGCCGGCCTGCGAAGTACGCCTCTACCAGCTCCAGGAGAGCGGGCGCCTCCCGGGTTCCCACCGCTGGCGGTGGCGCGGCTCGCGGGAGCTCGTGGTAGACGAGCGTCCCGCCCTCGAGCCAGAGCTCACCGACGCCCCAGCCCGGCACTTCGTACGGCTGCACCTGCACCCGAAATACAATGCCGGTCCGTGAGCACCCCCGGGACCTTCCGTCCTCCCAGAGCCGTCAACGAGCCCGCCCGGGACTACGCACCCGGCTCGCCCGAGCGGGAAAGCCTGAGGGTACGCCTCGAGCAGATGAAGGGTGAGCGACTCGAGATCCCCCTCGTCATCGGCGGCGAGGAGGTCGAGACGGGGAAGACGCGCGAGGCCGTGATGCCGCACGCGAAGGCTCACGTGCTCGCGGACGTCCACCAGGGCGGCGCGGCGGAGGTCGACCGCGCCGTGGACGCGGCCGGAGAGGCTTGGCAGGACTGGCATCGCCTCCCGTGGGAGGAGCGGGCAGCCGTCTTCCTCCGGGCCGCGGAGCTCCTGGCGGGTCCCTGGCGCGACACGCTGAACGCGGCGACGATGCTCGGCCAGTCGAAGACCGCCCACCAGGCGGAGATCGACGCCGCCTGCGAGCTGATCGACTTCCTGCGCTTCAACGTCGGCTTCATGCTGCGGATCTACGAGGAGCAGCCGATGTCGTCGCCGGGCGTCTGGAACCGGATGGAATACCGCCCGCTCGAGGGCTTCGTCTTCGCGGTGACCCCGTTCAACTTCACCGCGATCGCCGGCAACCTGCCTTCGTCCGCCGCTCTGATGGGAAACACCCTCATCTGGAAGCCGGCGTCGACCGCCATGGTTTCTGCCCATTACCTCATGCGTCTGTTCCAGGAAGCCGGGCTCCCCCCGGGCGTCATCAACCTCGTCTACGGCTCGGGGGCGGACGTCGGGGATGCCGCGCTCGCGAGCGAGCACCTGGCCGGCATCCACTTCACCGGCTCGACTCCGGTGTTCCAGGGCATGTGGAAGACCGTCGGCGAGAACATCGCCGGCTACCGGAACTACCCGCGCATCGTCGGGGAGACCGGCGGCAAGGACTTCATCGTCGCGCACCGCTCCGCGGATCCGGAGAGTGTCGCGGCCGCAATCGTCCGGGGCTCCTTCGAGTACCAGGGGCAGAAGTGCTCCGCGGCCTCGCGGCTCTACATGCCGTCGAACCTGTGGCCGGAGATCCGCGAGCGTCTGGTCGAGGAGGTCGGGACGATCAAGATGGGCGACGTCTCCGACTTCTCAAACTTCATGGGCGCGGTCATCGATGCGAAGTCCTTCGAGACGCAGCGCGCGGCGATCGAGGAGGCGAAGAAGCACAGGCGCACGAAGGTGCTCGTCGGGGGCGGGACCGACGACAGCGAGGGCTATTTCGTCGAGCCGACCGTGATCGAGACGGAAGACCCGAATTTCAGACTTCTCCGCGACGAGCTCTTCGGCCCTCTGGTCACCGCGTACGTCTACCCGGAGAACGAGTACGAGCAGGCGCTCGAGCTCGTCGACTCGACGGCCCCGTACGCACTCACCGGCTCGGTCTTCGCAGAGGAGCGCGAGGCGGTCGTCGAGGCAGGCGAAGCGCTCCGCTACACAGCCGGAAACTTCTACGTGAACGACAAGCCGACCGGCGCCGTCGTAGGCCAGCAACCGTTCGGCGGCGCGAGGGCCTCGGGGACGAATGACAAGGCCGGTTCGATGTGGAATCTCATCCGCTGGGTGAGCCCACGCACCATCAAGGAAACGTTCATCCCGCCGAAGGACTACCGCTACCCGTTCATGCGAGACGAGGGCGCGATCTAAGACTGATTGGCGGAGCGTCGCCCCGGCCGCCACTCGTAGCGCGCGTCCGGCTCACGTTCTTCGTTGTCACGACTGTCGGTTAGCTCCGCAAGTGTGAACCCGTGCCGCTCGTAAAAGCGACGTGCACCAACGTTCTTCTGGAACACGCTGAGCTGCAGTCCCTTCGGGCGACGCTCCTTCGCCAGGGCAAGCAGTGCCGTCCCGACGCCTCGGTTTTGCGCCTCCGGCTCCACCCAGAGGTGTCTGAGAACATCTTCGCCGAGCCTGCTCGGCGACCCACACCTCGTTGTTGGGCAGAAGTACATCCCGGATGAAGGTGCGCGTCTCCGCATCGGTGTAGAGGTCGGGCAGATACGTCATCCCGGCGAGCGCGGACAGGAACACGTCCGCCACGTCCTCGGTATCGCCGGGCTCTACCGGTCGGATCTTCACGGCCCGAGGCTAGCGCGTGCGCGGGCAAAAGTAGGACGGGCGTGGTGCGACCTTCCGCCCCTCCTCCGACCCATCCGGATAATCCCGGGCGTGGGATCTCGGGCCAGGCTCGCTCTGCTGGCGGCCACGGTGCTCGCAGCCGTCGTCCTCTTTCTTCTGCTTCGGCCGGCCGATGAGCAACCGACGCAATCCGCCACGACTACCAGCGAGACGGCCACCTCCACGTCCACCGACACCGAGACCGGCGCTACGACCACGGCGGAGGCCTCCAGCGCCGTCCGCGTACGAATCCAAGCGCGGGGAGACGGATCGGGCTCGATCCGCAGAGTCACGATCGAGCGGGGTCAGCGCGTGACACTGATCGTGAGCTCCGACGTCGCCGACGAGGTCCACGTCCACGGGTACGACCTCATGGCTGACGTGGCACCGGGCTCGCCGGCCCGAATCTCGTTCGAAGCATCCGTGCCCGGGCGCTTCGACGTGGAGCTCGAGAGCCGGGCGATTCAAATCGCCGAGCTTCGCGTCAATCCTTGACGGTGCTCTTTGCACACGGGATCGGGGGGATCAAAGACCTTCCGGTGCCCGCGTGGCTGTTCGGCTGGGGGGCGGCTCTAGTCCTCTTGGTTTCGTTTGTCGCGCTGGGCGTCCTCTGGAGGCGACCGCTTCTGGAACGGGAGGACTGGGACCATCGCCTGCCGGAGTGGCTCCAGACGGCGCTCCTGTCCCGCGCACTGCGTATCGCGCTCGGGGCGATGTCGTTCGGCCTGCTCGTGCTCGTGACCGTGGCCGCGTTCGTAGGCGACACCTCGCCGAGCCGGAATATCACCCCGACGTTCATCTACGTCGTCTTCTGGCTCGGTCTCGTACCCGTCGTCGTCCTCTTGGGAGACGTGTGGCCGGTGCTGAATCCCTGGAAAGCGGCCGCGGACGCGCTGTCTTGGGTGCTGGACCGGCTCGGTCTCGAGACCGGCTCGGGAGCCGAGTATCCGGCGCGGCTCGGACGCTGGCCGGCGGCATTCTTCCTCTTCCTCTATGCGGCCCTCGAGCTTGCGTACTGGAACCCGGCCGCTCCGAGGTCACTCGGTTTGGCGATCGTCATCTACTCGGCCGTAACCTGGATGGGGGCTGCGACGTTCGGGCGAGCCGCCTGGTTCCCGAACGGCGAGGCGTTCACGGCCTATTTCGGCTTCCTCGCCCGCATGGCCCCGTTTGCCGTCCGTGAGCGCGAGGACCGCCGGAAGATCATCGCGCGCCCGCCTCTCGTGGGCCTGGCCTTCCGGCGCGCCCGACGGGCTCGATTGCCTTCGTCGCCGTCATGCTCGGTTCTGTCGCCTTCGACGGGTTCAGCCGGACTGTCTGGTGGCAGGTCCGGCGCGCATCCCTCGCTGCCGTCTCGGTCGACCACTTTGCCTTGACCGGCACGCTGCTGAACGTGGCCGGGCTCGGCCTCGCGATCGCGTTCGTGGCCCTGGCCTACCTTGGCGCCGTCGAGCTCTCCCGCAGGAGGTCTGGTACGCAAGAAGACCATGCTGACCTCTACCTGGGCAGCCTGATTCCGATCGCGGCGGCCTATGCCGTCTCCCACTACTTCTCGCTCTTGCTCGTCCAGGGACAGGTTGCGATCACGCTCGCCTCAGATCCCCTGGGCCGCGGCTGGGACCTATTCGACACCGCCGACTTCCGTCCGAACATCGCTCCCCTCTCGCCCAACACGATCTGGTACGTGCAGGTGGCCGCGCTCGTGGGCGGGCACGTCCTCGGACTCGCCCTCGCACACGACCGCGCCCTCACCGTCGCGGGAACCCCGGAGCGCGCGGTGCGTGCCCAGATTCCACTGCTGGCGCTGATGGTCCTCTACACCGTCTCCGGCCTCTGGCTCTTGTCCCAGAACTAGCGTAGGCCTACGCGCCCCCGGCCCTGTGGAGGGCGGCATAGATCTGACGCCCGGTTTTCGCCGGGACGCCCGGAACACCCTCCAGATCTTCCGGCGTGGCTTCCAGCAACCGCTCGGTCGAGCCGAAGTGGCGGATCAGCGCGCGCTTGCGCGAAGGACCGACGCCGGGAAGCGCATCCAGAATCGATTCGCGCGAGCGGGAGTCGCGGCGCTGCCGGTGGAAGCCGAGCGCGAAGCGATGCGCCTCGTCCCGGATGCGCTGTAGGAGCTGTAGGCCTGGCGATCCTGGCTCGAGACGGATCGGGTCGGGCTGGCCCGGCACGAAGACCTCTTCTTCACGCTTTGCGAGCGAGATCACGGCCACGCGAGGAAGGTCGTAGGCCTGCATCGCGGCAAGTGCTGCAGAGAGCTGTCCCTTGCCGCCGTCGATCACGACCAGGTTCGGCGTCGAGCCGAAGCTCTCGTCGTAGTCGACCGGGTCGCTCGCAGGCCGGAGGCGCGCGAACCGCCTCGAGACCACCTCGCCCATCATCGCGAAGTCGTCCTGCCCCTCTGCGTGACGGACGCCAAACTTCCGGTAGTGCGCCTTCTTGGCGATCGCGTCCTGGAAGACCACCATGGAGCCGACCGGCGACTCCTCCTGAATGTTCGAGATGTCGAAGCACTCGATCCGAAGCGGCAGGCTCTCGAGGTTCAGGCACTCGCGCAGCTCCTCGAGGGCCTCGATGCGGCGGGTCCGCTTCCGCTCGGAGTCGGCGGCGTCCTGCTCGAGGGCAAGCTCGGCGTTCTGGCGGGCCAGCTCCGCCAGCCGGCGCTTCTCACCGCGCTGGGCGGGCCTGACCTCGACCTGCGAGCCACGCCGTTCGGAGAGGAACTCCTCGAGCGCCTCGTTGGGGCGCGCATCCGGCGGCAAGACGATGAGTGGCGGGACGCTTGGCGCGCTGCCGTAGTACTCGAGGCAGAACGCCTCGAGCAGCGCATCCTCGTCCTGGCCCGAGACGTTCTCGAGATGAAAGCTGTGACGATCCACGAGCCGGCCGCCGCGGAGCGGGAAGACCTGCACCGCCCCTTGTTCGCCCCGAGCCGCGATGCCGAGCACGTCAACGGTCCCGATCGCCTTCTTGTCCGCCGCCTGGCGCTCGGCCAAGTGCCGGACCGCGAAGAGGCGGTTTCGGTACCGAGCAGCCTCCTCGAACCGTTGCGCCTCCGCGGCCTCGTTCATCCGGTTCTCGAGCGCCCGGAGGGTCGGCTCGGTATCTCCGGAGAGGAACTCGATCACCCCGTCAATCACCGCTCCGTAGGCCTCCTTCGAGACGTAGCCGACGCACGGCGCCAGGCAGCGATCGATGTGGTAGTCGAGGCACGGGATCCCCGAGTGCCGCCCCGGCTGAGGGCCTTCGCAGGGCCGATACGGAAAGACGCGGTTCAGCACGTCGAGCGTCTCGCGCAGCTTCTTCGCGGAGGAGTAGGGGCCGAAGTAGACGACCCCGCGCCGGTGGCGCTCTCGCGTGAACATGACGCGTGGATAGTCGTCGCCGACGGTGACGGCGATGTAGGGATAGGACTTGTCATCCCGGAGCCGGACGTTGAACGGCGGCCGGTGCCGCTTGATCAGGTTCTGCTCGAGGTGGAGCGCCTCGCCGGCCGATTGCGTGAGGATGACCTCGATGCGCTCCACCCTCTCGACCATCCGGTCGAGCCCGAGTCGAGTGTCGCCGCCGCGAAAATACGACCGGACGCGGGGGCGGAGCGACGCCGCCTTCCCTACGTAAAGAACACTGTCCTTCGCATCTCGAAAGAGGTACACGCCCGGTTTTGCCGGGAGGCTCTTGAGCTGTGCTTCGATGCGGTTCGTGCCGGTGTCGCCGGCGGTCGTCGCCATGCGATCAGCGTACCCGTGCCAGAACGCCGCGCCGGGCGCGCCCGCCTGCCCGCCGACGTACGCGCCCGGCCCCATCTAGCCTAGGACGACGCGTGTCACGCGAGGTGCGCTCGGCGTGCCGGAGCCGTGACCGGACGGCTACGATTCGGCCGTGGCTGAGGACTCCGCGCAGCAGTACGTCGCCTACACCCTTTACCGGGTCGACCCGGCCTGGCGGCGCCTTCCGATCGACGAGCGGCAAGCAGGGAAGGACGCCTTCGCAGAGCTCGTGGAGGGCTGGGCCGAGCGGATAGAGCTTCGCGCGTACAGCCTCGTCGGTGTGCGCCCGGAAACGGACTTCATGCTCTGGAAGCTGACCGACCGCTTCGAGGACTTCCGCGAGCTCCAGACCGAGCTGAATGGCACCCCGCTCGCCGGCTACCTGGAGACGCCGTACTCCTATCTGGCCGCGACACGCCCTTCCAAGTATTTCGAGGAGAAGCGAAAGCACCGCCGCGTTGTCCCGCGCGGCGCGCCGTATCTCGTCGTCTACCCCTTCGTGAAGAAGCGTGAGTGGTACGCGCTCCCCGTAGAGGATCGCGGCCGGGCGATGCGCGAGCACGCCGAGATCGGCAGCCGCTTCGTCACGATCACGAACCACACCACCTACTCGTTCGGGATCGACGATCAGGAATTCATGACCGCCTTCGAGTGCGAAGAGCCGGCGGACTTCCTCGAGCTGATGCTGACGCTCCGGGAGACCGAGGCGAGCCGCTACACGGAGCGCGACACGCCGATCTTCGTCGGCGAGGCTGCCCCGATTCGCTCGATCCTGGCGTCGCTCGACGGCGCCGGCGCGCGTATCGAAGCCTAGTACCCGTAGGTGTGCTCGTCGCGCCAGGCGCGGTACATGGCAAAGCCGGCGCCGACCAGGACGGCAAAGAAGACGAGCGCTTCGAGCCCTCCTTCTGGATAGGGCAGGAAGACCGACGCGACGATGTTCACCAGCGCGAGCGCCGCCCCTCCGTAGAAGACGACGCGCGTTCTCCTCGCCCACATGGCGATGTCCGCACGGTTGTTCCGCCAGAACGAGTAGAGGAAATAGCCGATCGCGACGAGGAAGGCGATTCGCAGGATCAGGAAGACGATGCCGAGCGCCAGCTCGAGCTTGAGCGCCGTGATCGCGACGGCGATCGCGACGAGGATCAGGAAGCCGCGTGCCGTTCCCCCGAGCCGCATCAGACGCCGGTGGTGTAGGCGCGGACCGAGAGCGCGGAGGCAACGAGGCTCGCTCCCGCGAACCAGGCGAGCCGGCGCCGCGGGACGGGCGGGGCGTAGAGCCAGGGCGAGAGGATGGCTATGAGCGCGAATGACCCGTAGGCGTAGTGCAGCTGATCTGGGTTTCGGCGCCCGTCAGAGACGAGAAGGAGACCGAGCGCGACCTGGGCGATCACGAGGGCCTGCGATAAGGCCAGAAGGTGCGCAAAGACCGCGCCCGGGGGTTGCCCCCGCCGGTAGTAGACCGCCCCCCAGACCGCCGCCAGCAAGGTCGCAGCGATGACCAGGACCCCGTTCAGCGCGTGCAGGCCGAGCATCCGGCGGAGCGTACCTTGGCCCATCTACACTCGGGACGATGGTGAAAGAAGGCGCTGCCGCCCCCGACTTCGAGCTCGCCTCAGAGAGCGGCGAAAGTGTCCGCCTGTCCGATCTCCGGGGCAAGCCGGTCGTCCTCTTTTTCTATCCGAAGGACGACACGCCCGGTTGCACCAAGGAAGCGCGCGGGTTCAGGGACGCGTACGACGTCTTCCAGGAACGCGGCGCGGTCATCCTCGGGGTCAGTCCCGACGACGAGGCCTCGCACGTTCGCTTCAGGGACAAGTACTCGCTGCCGTTCACGCTCCTCGCAGAGCCGGCCCACGAAGCTGCCGAAGCGTACGGCGTCTGGGGCGAGAAGACGAGTTACGGGAAGACGTCGATGGGCAGCAAGCGTTCAACGTTTGTGATCGCGCCGGACGGAACGGTCGCGAAAGCCATGTACGGCGTGAAGCCCGACGGTCATCCCGAGCAGGTGCTCGAGGCTCTCCCGCCAGCGTAAGGAGCCAGCGGTCTAGGCGTAGGCGCGGCGCAGGGCGTTCAGCTTCGAGCCGCCCGTCCACGCCGCGGCGCAGACGAGGACGGCAGCGCCCGCAAGGATGAGCAGCGCTTGCGCGGCGACGGCGAACGAGATCGCCTCCGCGGTCGCAAAGCCGCTTCCAATCAGGATCGCTGCACCGGCTCCCGCCTGTGTGGCTGCCCCCGCGGGAGCAATCGGGAGCGCGCCGGTTGCGGCCGCTCCACAGAGAAACGCGATTGCGATCGGAAAGGAGAGGTTGATTCCGAGGGCGCCGAGGAGGAGAAAGAGCCCCACTGCGCGAGCGAGCCAGGAGAGCCCGACGAGAACCCAGGCGCTCCAGGCCTCGCGGGGAGAGGTCGTCCGCTCGTTCACCCAGCGGACGATCCTGTACTTGAGGAGGCGTCCACTCGCGGCCATCCGCGGCAAGAACGTGATCAGGACGCACGCGGCGAGCCCGGCGACTGCGACGATTCCCATCGCCGTCCGCACCATGGCGGAGCCGTTCGAGGTTGCCGCGGCGGCAGATGCGAAGGGCAGGAGGGCCGCCGTGTCGACGAGGCCGAGCATGAAGAGCGAGAGGCAGAGGGTTCCAACACCTGAGTGACATCCGGGGTACCGCCTGACGACCGCGATCCGCACGGCGTCGTCAAAACGACCCGGGAGAGCCGCGCCCGAGACGGAGGCAGCCCCACCGGCAGCTGCGAGGGCGAGCCGGGTCGGGCGGTCGTTCGGCGCGAAGAGCCGGTGCCAGCCGTACGCCTTGAAGGCGTAGGCGAGCATGAAGAGGAGTCCCGATCCGGCGACGAGGCGCCAGTCCGCGCCCGCGAGCGGCCAGCCCGCCGAGGCGAAATGCTTCCCTGCCAGGACCGCCACGAGGACGGCACCGAGCGCGTACGAAATGTTGAGGCCGAGGCGCACCGTTCTGCAACCCCATGCCCGAGCGAGGAAGGCCATGCACCTCGAATCGGCCACGAAGGCCGGTAGGTGGAACCTCGAACGAGGGACGCCGGAGCCATAGGTGCGAAGCAGAGACCGCGCGTGCAAGAAGAGTGACCCCATACAGCGAGGGCGCCCAAGGCGCCCGTCGCCGCGTTATAGCGAAGCCCGCGCCGAGCTCGTCGCAGGTGCCCGTCTCCGTGCTGATCGTGGTGAGTGCGGATGAGAGGTACTGATAGCCGCAAAAACCAGGATGTTCAGATGACTGAGTTTGGACGACTGGTAGAATGAAAGGAGACGGCATGGGTACAGCGATTGAACTAATTCCGAGCTTCACAGCGCATCTAAAGCGCAAGGGACGAAAGGCGTCCACGATTGCCCTGTATGAGTATCCGCTCAGCCTCTTTGTCGAGTGGGTTGGCGAGCGTGACATTGCTGAGCTTCAGCCGCTCGACATGGAGAAATATTTCGACCACTTCGAGATTGCCTACGAGGCTCGGAACCCTGGTAAGGAACCGGCTACCAACACACGGCGCAAACACCATCAAGCGCTGTCGCTCTTTTTCGACTGGGCAGTGCGGTACGACCACTGCGCCAAGAGCCCGATGCGACAGATGGAAAGCCCGCCAGTGTTCCGCAAGGCAAACGACTGGCTTCGACCCGACGATGACTCCAAGCTCCTAGACGCCTGTATCGCGCCGCATGAATTCCTCGCCATCTACCTGCTGCGCTTCACCGGCCTACGGGTGTCAGAGGCAGTCGCTCTCCGGTGGTCGGACGTGGAGTGGTCGGACGGTCGCCTGTGGGTCGTTGTGAAGGAGTCTAAGACGCCTCGGGGCCGTCGGCGCGTACCGGTGCCAAGTGAGCTACGACCGTTCTTAGTTCGCTTAGGCCCGCTGAACCAGACTGACGCTTTTATCTTTGTGACCCGAACCGGCAAAGCATGGCACCGGAACCAACTCTATGCCGTTGTTCGCCGAGTCGGTAAGCGAGCTGGCCTTCACGTTCATCCGCATATTCTCCGCAAGACGCTAGGCAGTTCGGCATTCAACCTCGGCGCTGATCTCTCTACGATCAGCCGCATACTCGGCCATTCCTCAACCACCATCACCGAGCAGGCGTATGCGGAACTGACCACAACGAAGGTTGCTGATGATTTCATGGCGGCTGCTGGGTAGAACGCCCGCAAGAAGCCTCTGTAAGCGCTTCTAAGCGTTAGCGTCAATTTCGTAGTGCCCCTTCTGCCATCTTCGAACTTGATCAGGATGCGGGCCGCGTGGCCTACTTCGATGGTAGCTCCCGCTTAGGTCGCTGACGTAAACGGTTTGCTTAGCCATTGTTCTCTCCCTTCGGCCTACTAGGTTGTTCGATCATACCCGATTATAGGCATAGACATGAGAATATCAATTCCCTTCCAGTCGTAGTCGAGCCCTGTGGTAAAATAGCAGTAGACATGAGCTGGAAAGATCACATAGACGAAGCAACCACTTAGCTGCGGTCTACGCTCGCATTAGCAAGCATAACGAGGATGACCTTCGCGACGTAATCGAGGTTAGAGGATGAACGACATCAAGTAATAGTGTGGTTTCGAGCGTCTGCTACACTCTCTTCGAGAAGCAACATTACAACTGAGCGACCAAACTTCTATACCTCTGTTTCGAGGGTCTTTCCGGTCACTTCCCTAAAGGTGCGACTAACCATCGACCTGCTAAAGCCGTCAGAGGGTTAGTTCATTCCTTCCACGATAAACGACAACAGCTCTAGTTGGACGTAAGTCCAGGAGTCAGTTCAGGCGAGTGGTAAAGCTAGGCCGTGGCACGTAGACCCTGAACACCCTCACCCGATGAGTTCATAGACTTCCCATAACAGGGGAGTCTGTGCCCTTCCCTCCGAGTCATTCACTTCTCTCTCTCCATCCATCCAATGCATCCATCCTCCCATCCAATCTATCCCGCCCATCCAACCAAAGAGAGAGAGAGAGACAAGAGAGAGACAAGAGAGAGACCATCTAGGTTTCCGTTCTTTCCAGATGTCCGGTCTTTTCCAGATGTCCGGTCGGACATCTGTCTCCCTTTGTACTAGCGGTTGAGCGTATAGTAAACTTGATTGTGACATGAGCGAATGTCGATTCTACCTCCCTCAGTATCTATATCGGTACGATGATCCAGAGCCGCTGGAATCGTACTATTTTCCATTTCTTCGGGAAGCGGTAGAACGAGATTACGTCGATGGGCAAATGGTCATGGAGATCATCCAATCCATAATGGTTGAGGAAACAGAGGAATGATGACCGATGATACGCAATGCGAAGCCCTAGATCCTTTCTCCTATAGTGTTCGCTGCTCTAATCGGTTCGAGGCGCGGCCTGGCAAGCGCTTCTGCTCTCGTACCTGCCAGAATCGAGTCACTCCGGAACACTGGCCCAGGCCGACGTTCTGGCCTTACAAACTACTTGGCCGTGTCGGGCCAGAACTGTCCCGGTTGCTCGGCGAGTTGAACCAGGCAAGGAGCTAAACTCCAGAGGTGGGTAGAGCAACGCGCCGCGTGCTTGTGTCGATGGTGCTTTTGACGGGGCTGCTCCTGCTGGTCGCCTGCGGCGGAGGCGAGGACGAAGCGGGCGGGACGACGACCGCCGCGACAAACGCCGGAGCCGAGAAGGATGCGGGCGTCATCGCGGTCAGGGGCGACGAGTACGCCTTCGTGATGCCGGACGAGGTCGAAGGCAGCGTCGTGAGCTTCAAGACCTCGAACAGCGGCAAGGAGCTACACGAGTACGCGCTCGGACGGCTCGACCAGGGGAAGACCCTCGAGGACGTGAAGAAGCGTTTGGCGCAGGGGGAAGAGCCGGGGCCCTGGTTCCAGGTTGTTCGCCGTCGGCCTCCTGCTGAGCCCTGGCGAAGAGATCACGATCACGCGCGAGCTCGAACCGGGCACCTATGTCTTCTGGTGCTCCATTCCCTCTCCCAAGGGCGTGCCCCACTACGACCTCGGGATGCTCAAGAGCTTCGAGATCGTCGGCGACTCCGGCCGCGAGCTTCCCCAGCCCGACGCCACGATCACGGCGGAGAAGGGCGGATACGACATCCCGGCTCTCAAAGCGGGGCCGCAGACCCTGGAGCTAAAGAACGGTGACACTACGAGGCGGGATTTCATCCTGGTGCGGATCGAGCCAGGGAAGACGCTCAAGGACATCAACGCTTGGGGAGAGGGAGGATTCAAGGGACCCGCCCCCGGCACCTTCCTCGGCGCGATGCAGTTCATCCCCCCTGGCAGCTCGGTGTTCCTCGACATCGACCTCGAGCCCGGCGTTCCCTACACGCTCTGGGATACCAGCGGTTATCGTCCAATCGTGGCGACGTTCACCCCCCGCTGAGCCATCGACTCGCAGCCCGCGCGATCCGAGTCCCGGAGCTCGTACAAGTCACCTTAGCGCCGGCCAGTACGTTCGGGGAACATTCCTGAACGCTGGCCCAGTCGAGATCACTGTCGTCAGACATCAGAGGCGGCTCCTGACCGTCGCATCGGCGTAGGATCGGCGATATAGGTTCCTGTTGTGATCGATCCATCAACGAAGGGAGTTGCCATACCTACCGTAATCGGCCATCACGACGTGAAGGACAGGGATCACTGGCTTGCCTCGCCGAAGCGCGAAGAGTTCTTCGGCCCGCTCGGTGTCACCAACATCCGGACATTCATCGACCCGACGAACCCGACCCGAGTGG